>NZ_JBHMFT010000003.1:0-408874 GCF_051433195.1 Falsiroseomonas sp. E2-1-a20
GGTCGCCTCGCTGGTTCAGTCCACTGAACCTCGCCTTGGACACCTATGCCTCCTCCTCTGGCGTCGGGCGGATGTTTGCCGGTTGCCCCTTCTCCTCGGCGGTACTGCCTCTACGGCGGGTGTTCAGAAACCCCCTCCGCCGCAACCCCTTTGAAACCGGCCTCTGACCTTGGGTCGGCATTCGCCGGGATGGTGTTCGACAACCATCCGATTTCAGGCGCAGCGATTTCGTTGACAGATCGCGACCTATCGCGATGGTCGCAGCATGTCGTCAAACACTCACCCCGCCAAGCGCGCCGCCCTCTACGTCAGGATCAGCACGGCTGATCGTGGCCAAACGGTCGAGAACCAACTCCTGCCTTTGCAGGAGGCCGCCGCTCGACTGGGCTGGACGATCGTGGCGGTCCACCGCGACGAGGGCATCTCGGGAGCCAGGGGCCGCGACAAGCGGCCCGGCCTCGACGCGATGCTCAAAGGGGTGACCAGGGGTGAGTACGATGTCGTGGCGGCATGGTCGGTGTGCAGGTTGGGCAGATCACTCCCTGATCTGCTCGGACTCCTAGGGGAGCTACAAGCCAAGGGCGTAGACCTATTTCTTCATCAGCAAGCCCTCGACACAGGCACGCCCGCCGGACGCATGTTGTTTGGGATGTTGGGCCTGTTCGGTGAGTTCGAACGCGCAATGATTAGGGACCGCGTGATGGCCGGGCTGGACCGGGCACGCTCGTCGAACAAGCGTCTGGGTAGGCCGCCACTGCCGCCAATACGGATCGAGCGCATCCGCCAAGCGATCGCCGATGGTCGGGGTGTTCGCGAGACTGCGCGGTTGCTGAAGGTCAGCGCGGCGAAGGTGGTGGAGGTCAGGCGCGGGATGTTGCCGTTACCCGCCTCTCAGGCGAGCACCTGAACACCGTGGTCGCTGTAACCGGGCCGACGATCAGGAAGGCAGGGAGGCCGGGCGCGATCTGCACCTGGACCTCGACGGGCAGCGCCTCGATGCCGGAGAAGGCGAAGGTCTGGATTCGGGCGATCGGGCTCACGAACCCAGGGTTGATTCATTCCGGGTTTAAATCAACCATTCCATCCGCCCAGGAAGCGCGCCAGCAGCGTGCCGAGCAGGTCCACGTTGTAGCCACCCTCCTGCACGATGGCGGACGGCAGGCCCGCGGCGGAAATCATCGCCCCGGCGCGGGCGAAACCGTCCTCGGTGGCCGAGAGGAAATTTAGCGGTTCGTGCTCGCTGGCATCGAAGCCGAGCGACACCACCAGCGCCTCGGCGCCGAATTGCCGGATGGCGGCAAGCCCGGTTTCAATGGCGGCCAGCCACGCCGCATCGCCGCTGCCCTGTGCCAGCGGCAGGTTCAGGTTGCAGCCGAGGCCGGCGCCGCCACCCCGTTCGCCGGCATGGCCGACATACCAGGGGTAGTAGCCGCTGGGGTCGCCATGAACCGAGACGGTCAGCACGTCTGGACGGTCCCAGAAGATGCCCTGGGTGCCGTTGCCGTGGTGGCTGTCGATGTCCAGCACCGCGACGCGCGCGGCGCCGGCGCGGCGCAGCGCCTCCACCGCGATGGCGCCGTTGTTCAGGTAGCAATGGCCGCCGGCCCGCGCCGCATAGGTGTGATGGCCGGGTGGGCGGCACAGCGCGTAGGCGCTGCGTCCGGCGGCGGCTTCCTCGGCGGCGGCCAGGGCGCAGGCGGCAGCACCAAGGGCGGCCTCCCAGGTTCCGGGCCCGATCGGGCAGCCGGCATCGGCGGTGTACCAGCCGACGCGGGCGATCAGGCCGGTGGGCACCGGCGCGCCATGCGCCATCATCTCCGGCGTCGGGTGGATGTTGGCGACGATTTCCGGCCCCGGGTTGGGCAGCGCCATCCATTCGGCATGGGCGTCGCGCAGGAAATCCAGGAACGGCGCCGGATGCACCGCCTCCAGCGCCGCGCGCGGGGCGGGGGGCGGCGTGGCCGCGACCAGGCCGAGGCGGGTGAGGCCCTCGGCGAGGGAGGCGGCGCGGCCGGGCACTTCGAAGTTGGAACGGACCTGGCCGCGCTGCAAAAAGAAGCGCGGGCTGTGCAGTTCCTGGGCAGGATGGGCGAAGGTTTTCATGGCTTGAACGGTAGGGGCGTGAATGCCGCCTTGTCCATGCGGCCCGGGGAGGGTTAGCGTTTGAGTCCGACAAGGGGCTTCCGAAAAATGAACATGACGCGCCGCGGCCTGCTGGCCGCCTCCGCCGCAACACCTGTCCTGATGCGCGTGGCGGACGCCCGCGCCCAGGGCGTCGCACCGCGCCGCGGCGGCACGCTGACCAGCATCCTGCAGCCGGAACCGCCGGTGCTGCAGATCGGCGTCAACAACCAGGGCCCGACGCTGATCGCGGCGAGCAAGATCTTCCAGGGGCTGCTGAAGTTCAGCCCGACGCTCGAGCCGATGCCGGAACTCGCGGAAAGCTGGACCCTGTCCGCCGACAAGCTGACCTACACCTTCAAGCTGCGCAACAATGTGAAGTTCCACGACGGCCGCCCGATGACGGCGGAGGACGTGATCTTCTCGATCACCAAGTTCCACCCCGAAGTCGCGCCCCGCGCGCGCGCCATCTTCGCGCGCATCGACAAGGCGGAGGCGCCGGATGCGCACACCGTCGCGCTGACGCTGAAGGCGCCCTTCGAGCCGTTCCTGCTGATGTTCGACGTCACCGCCTGCGCCATCGTGCCGAAGCATCTGTTCGACGGCCAGGACTACCGCACGGCGCCTGCGGTGCAGCGCCCGATCGGCACGGGTCCTTTCAAGTTTGCCGAGTGGCAGCGCGGCAACTTCATCCGGCTGGAGCGCTTCGAGGAGTACTGGAAGCCCGGCCAGCCCTACCTCGACGCCATCATCTACCGCATCGTGCCGGACAGCCAATCCCGTCGCCTCGCGCTGGAAACCGGCCAGGTGATGATGACGGCGGCCGGCGACATCGAGCCGTTCGACGTGCCGGCGATGCGCGCGCGTCCGAACCTGGAAGTGCGCACGGATGGCTGGGAATATTTCTCCCCGGTGTCATGGATCGAGACCAACCACCGCGTGCCGGCGCTGGCCGATGTGCGGGTGCGGCAGGCGATCTCGCGCGCCGTGAACCGCGAGTTCATCGCGCAGCGGCTGTGGTTCGGCGTCGGCAAGCCGGCGACCAACCCGGTGGCCAGCACGACGCGCTTCCATGACCCCAACGTGAAGCTGGCCGGCTTCGACCCGCGCGCCGCGACGCAGTTGCTGGATGCCGCCGGCCTGCGGCCGAATGCCCAGGGCGTGCGCACCACGTTGAAGCACCTGGTGCTGCCCTATGGCGAGGTGTGGACGCGGCTTGCGGAGTACCTGCGGCAGTCGCTGCGGCAGGTCGGCATCAACCTCGAGCTGGAAAGCACCGATGCCGGGTCCTGGGCGCGGCGCATCGGCGCCTGGGAGTACGAAACCTCGATCAACTTCGTCTACCAGTTCGGCGACCCGACGCTGGGCGTGGAGCGCACCTATGTCTCGACCAACATCCAGAAGGTGACCTTCACCAACACCGGCGGCTATTCCAACCCGCGCGTCGATGCGCTGTTCACCACGGCGCGGGATGCGCAGACGGCGGAGGAACGGCGCGTTGCGTTCAGCGAGGTACAGAAGATCCTGGTCGAAGAAGTGCCGCAGATCTGGCTGATGGAAATGGCCTTCCCGACGATCCACGACAAGAAGGTGCAGGGTCCGGTGAAGCTCGGCACCGGCGTGCATGGCAGCTACGACGACGTGTTCCTGACCGCCTGATGCAGGCCTCGCACCTGCCGGGCTTCCTGCTGCGGCGGGGCGTGAAGGCGGTGATGGTGGTGCTCGCCATCATCGTCTGCAACTTCTTCCTGATCCACGCCGCACCTGGCGACCCGGCGAGCGTCATCGCCGGGCAGTCGGGCGCGGCGGATGAACGGTTCATCCAGCAACTGCGCGCGCAGTTCGGGCTGGACGAGCCGCTGCTGGTGCAGCTGTGGATCTATGTGAAGGGCGTGCTGTCCTTCGACCTCGGATTCTCGCACCGGCAGCAGGTGGCGGTCTCCACGCTGATCCTGGAACGGCTGCCGGCGACGCTGCTGCTGACCGGGGCTGCGTTCATCTTCGCCGTCGGGCTCGGCGTCACGCTCGGCACGCTGGCGGCGCAGCGGGTCGGGCGCTGGGCGGACACCGTCATCACCGTGCTGGCGCTGACCTTCTACGCAACGCCGATCTTCTGGGTCGGGCTGATGCTGGTGCTGGTGTTTTCCGTCTGGCTGGAATGGCTGCCGAGCTTCGGCATGATGACGGTGGGCGGCAACATCACGGGGCTTGCCGCGGTGCTTGACGTGGCGAAGCACCTGCTGCTGCCGGCACTGACGCTCGGCCTGTTCTACATGGCGGTCTATGCGCGGCTGACGCGCGCCACGATGCTGGAAGTGGCGGACCAGGATTTCGTCAAGACCGCGCGCGCCAAGGGCGTGCCGGAGGGCCAGGTGATCCGCCGCCACGTGCTGCGCAACGCCTTGCTGCCCGTCATCACCTTCGCCGGCATCCAGGCGGGCCAGCTCATCGGCGGCTCGATCCTGGTGGAGACGGTGTTCGCCTGGCCCGGCATCGGCCGGCTGGCCTTCGAGGCGCTGCTGGCGCGGGACTATCCCGTGCTGATGGGCGTGTTCTTCGCCACCTCCGTCATGGTGGTGCTGTTCAACCTGGTGACGGATCTTCTGTATGCCGTCATCGATCCGCGCGTGGAGGTCAGCGGATGATGGATTTCTGGCGGCGCTATGCCCGCAACTACGGCGCGGTGGTCGGGCTGGTGATCCTGCTGCTGGTCTTCGCCATCGCGGTCGGCGCGCCGCTGATCTACCCGGACAGCCCGTGGGACATGGTGGCCGCGCCCTTCATGCCGCCGGGCGAGATGGACATGCTTCTGGGCTCCGACAGCCTCGGCCGCGACGTCGCCGCCGGCATCGCGCATGGCGCGCGCATCTCCCTGATGGTCGGT
Organism: Falsiroseomonas sp. E2-1-a20; assembly: GCF_051433195.1. NCBI lineage: Bacteria > Pseudomonadati > Pseudomonadota > Alphaproteobacteria > Acetobacterales > Roseomonadaceae > Falsiroseomonas > Falsiroseomonas sp. E2-1-a20. The sequence continues at coordinate 5,006 of NZ_JBHMFT010000003.1, forward strand.
GCCGTCTCCACCGTGGTGGCGCTGGCGGTCGGCGTCTCGCTCGGCGCCATCGCCGGCTATCTCGGCGGCATCGCCGACGACGTGGTGATGCGCTTCACCGAATTCTTCCAGACCATCCCGAGCTTCGTGCTGGCGATCCTGCTGGTCGCCATCTTCACGCCGACCATCGGCAGCGTCGTCTTCGCCATCGCCGTCGTCTCCTGGCCGCCGGTCGCGCGGGTGGTGCGGGCGGAGTTCCTGTCGCTGCGGTCGCGCGAATTCGTGCAGGCGGCGGAGGTGCTGGGCAAGTCGCGCATTGCCATCGTGGTGGGGGACATCCTGCCCAATGCGCTGTCGCCGATCATCGTGCTGTCGTCCCTGATGGTGGCGAACGCCATCCTGCTGGAATCGGCGCTGAGCTTTCTTGGCCTGGGCGACCCGAACCTGATGACCTGGGGCTTCCTGATCGGCTCCGGCCGCAGCGTCATCCGCCTGGCCTGGTGGATGAGCGTGTTCCCCGGCGTCGCCATCTTCCTGACCGTGCTGGCGCTGAACCTGGTGGGGGAGGGGCTGTCGGACGCGCTGAACCCGCGCCTGGCCCGCAAGCGCGGGACCGTGCCCGCATGAGCCTGCTGCGGGTCGAGGGGCTGACCGTCGCGCTGCCGGCCGGCGCGGACCGGGCGCATGCGGTCACCGACATATCCCTGCATGTCGATGCCGGCGAAATCCTCTGCGTCGTCGGTGAATCCGGCTCCGGCAAGTCCATCACCGCCAATGCCGTGATGGGCCTGCTGCCGCCCGGCCTGCCGCGCCGTGCCGGGCGCATCTGGCTGGGCGACACGGAGCTGACGGCGCAGTCGCCGGAACAGCTGCGCGAATTGCGCGGCAGCCGCATGGCGATGATCTTCCAGGAGCCGATGACGGCGCTGAACCCGCTCATGCGCGTCGGCGACCAGATCGCGGAGGCGCTCGCGGTGCATGGCGAGGGACGGCGCGCGCGGGACCGCGTCACGGCGCTGCTGGCGGCGGTGAACCTGCCGGACCCGGCGGCGCTGGCGCAGGCCTACCCGTTCCGGCTCTCTGGCGGCCAGCGGCAGCGCGTGATGATCGCCATGGCGCTGGCGCTGGAGCCCGCGCTGCTGATCGCGGATGAGCCGACGACGGCGCTGGATGTCACCACGCAGATGCAGATCCTGCGGCTGATCCGGGAAATCCAGTCGCGCCGCGGCATGGGCGTGATGTTCATCACCCATGATTTCGGCGTGGTGGCGGAAGTGGCCGACCGCGTCGCCGTGATGCAGCTTGGCCGCATCGTCGAACAGGGGCCGGCGGCGGAAATCCTGAACCGCCCGCAGCATCCCTACACCCAGGCGCTGATCGCCGCCGTGCCGCATGGCGCGCCCGCCGCGCGGCCGGCCGTCGGCGGCACCGTGGTGCTCGAAGGCAAGGGCGTGTCCAAGACCTACAGCCGCGGCGGCTGGTTCAGTGCCAAGGCGACGGTGCGGGCGGTGCACGACGCGGATTTCGTGCTGCACCAGGGCGAGACGCTCGGCCTGGTCGGCGAATCCGGCAGCGGCAAATCCACCCTGGCGCGCTGCGTGGTGGACCTGGTGCATCCCGAAGCCGGGCAGATGCTGTTCCACGGCCAGGATTTGCGGCCACTGTCGCGCGCCGCCCGCAAGCCCTTCCGCAAGCGTATCCAGATGGTGTTCCAGGACCCCTACGCCTCGCTCAACCCGCGCCGCAAGGTGGGCGAGATCATCGCCGAAGGCCCCATCACCCACGGCACGCCGCGCGCCGCCGCGCTAGACCGTGCGCGGGACCTGCTGCGGCTGGTGCAACTGGATGCGGGTGCCATGGACCGCTTCCCGCACGAATTCAGCGGCGGCCAGCGCCAGCGCATCGGCATCGCGCGTGCGCTGGCGATGGAGCCGGAACTGCTGATCGCCGATGAGCCGGTATCGGCGCTGGACGTTTCGGTTCAGGCGCAGGTGCTGGAACTGCTGGCGGAGATCCGCCGCCGGCTCGGCCTGACCATGCTGTTCATCACCCATGATTTGCGTGTCGCCGCGCAGATCTGCGACCGCATCGCGGTGATGCAGCGCGGCGCGATCGTGGAGATGGGACCGACCGGGGAGGTGTTCGGCGCGCCCGCCCACGCCTATACACGGCAGCTTCTGGACAGCATCCCCGGAAGGGGCTGGACTCCGCCGACCATTTCGTGAGGTCCGCATGAAGCTCGACCCTGGCGCCCGCCGCGCCATCCTGGAGGCCTGCGATTCGCTGCGCGCGGAAGGCGAGCAGGCGCTGATGCGGCTGGTGCGCTGCCCCTCCACGCTCGGCAACGAACAGTCGGCGCTGAACGAGATGGCGCGGGTGTACGAAAGCCTGGGCCTCGCGCCCGTGCACGTTCCGACCGACCCGGCCGCGCTCGCGGGCCATCCCGGCTTCTCCCCGCCGCTGATCGGCTATGAGGGCCGCGACAATGTGGTGGCGACGCATCGACCGCGGGAGACGAAGGGCCGCAGCCTGGCCCTGCAGGGCCATGTCGACGTGGTGCCGGAAGGTGCCGAGGATGAATGGACCACGCCGCCCTATGCGCCGGAAATCCGCGGCGGCCGCATGTATGGCCGCGGCGCGGGCGACATGAAGGCCGGCATCATGAGCTACGTCACCGCCTTCCGCGCCCTGAAGCTGGCCGGCTTGCAGCCGGCGGCGGAGGTGCAGATGCAGTCGGTGATCGAGGAGGAATGCACCGGCAACGGCGCACTCGCCGTGATGCTGGCGATGCCCAAGGCCGACGCCGTCATCATCCCGGAACCCGGCCCCGGCCTGCCGGCGCTGTACACGGCGGAGGTCGGTGTGGTCTGGGCCTGGGTCACCGTCACCGGCCGACCGGCGCATGTGCGGGACAAGCAGGCGGGCGTGAATGCGGTGGAAGCCGCCATGTCCATCTGGACGCGCTTCGAGGCCTATGAGCGCGACATGAACCGTGGCGAGTTGATCCACCCGAGCTTCCGCGGCGTGAACCACCCGGTGAACGTCAACCTCGGCACCTTCACCGGCGGCGAGTGGAATTCCTCCGTGCCGACGCGCGCCACGCTCGGCCTGCGCGTCGGCGTGATGATGGGCAACACCGCCGCCGCCGTGCGCAACGATATCGAGCAGATCGTCGGCGAGGCGCGCAACGACCCGGCGATGAAGGGCGCCAAGGTCAAGCTGGAATTCAAGGGCTTCATGGCCGACCCCTGCGTCTTCGACCTCTCCGCGGAGATCGTGCAGGCCAGCATGCGTAACTTCGCCGACCTCACCGGCAACGAGCTTCGGAAATACCCGGCCACCGGCCTGACCGATGGCCGCTTCTTCGCGCTGTACCAGTCCACGCCGGTCGCCTGCTTCGGGCCGGACGCGCAGGATATCCACGGCATCGACGAAAACGTCGGCATGGACAGCATGAACGACATCACCCGGACCATCGCGATCACCATGGCCGAATGGTGTGGCGTGGAGGCTGCGGCATGACCAGCAATTTCCGGCCCTCGGGCGCGCGCCTGTGGGACAGCCTGATGGAATTTTCCCGAATTGGCGCCACGGCGAAGGGCGGCAACAATCGGCAGACGCTGACGGACCTGGATGCCGAGGCGCGCGCCCTGCTGCAACGCCAAGCCGAGGCAGCGGGTGCGACGCTGACGCTGGACCGCGTCGGCAACATGGTGCTGACCCGTCCGGGTCGCGATCCCGGGCGGAAACCCGTCGCCATCGGCAGCCACCTCGATACGCAACCCACCGGCGGGAAATTCGACGGCGTGCTCGGCGTGCTGACCGGCCTCGAGATCCTGCGCGCGCTGGACGAGGCGGGGATCGAGACGGAGGCGCCGATCGCGCTGGTCAACTGGACCAATGAGGAGGGCGCCCGCTTCTCGCCGCCCATGATGGGCAGCGGCGCCGCCATGGGCATCTTCCCGGAGGCCGAGGTGCTGGCGAAGACGGACAGCGCCGGCGCGACCTTCGGCGGTGAGCTTTCCCGTATCGGTTGGGCCGGCACGGCCGACCCGGCGGCTCTCCAGGATCTCGAAGCCTATTTCGAGGTGCATATCGAACAGGGCCCGGTGCTGGAAAAGCTCGGCCTGGATGTCGGCATCATCACCCACGCCCTGGCGCAGCACTGGTTCGAGGTGACCGTCACCGGCGACGAGGCGCATGGCGGCAGCGCCATGGCCGGCCGCCGCGACGCCATGATGGGGGCTTCGGAGATGATGCTGGCGATCGAGCGTGCCGCGCTGGCCGCCGGCGCGCGGGCCACCGTCGGTCGCCTGACCGTGCATCCGGACAGCCGGAACGTCGTGCCCGGCCGCATCTGGTTCAGCCTGGATACGCGGCACGACGACGAGCACAAGCTGGCGGCCCTCGCCGAAACCCTGCGTGCGGAGGCCGCCGCCATCGGCACGCGGCGCGGCATCGCCATCGCCGTGGAGGATTTCTGGATCTCCCCCGCCACGCCCTTTGACTCCGCATTGGTGACGCGGCTGCGGGAGGCGGCGGTGGCGCGCGGCACGAGGTTCCAGGAAATGCCGACGGCCATCGGCCACGACGCCGTCTACTGCGCGCGCCGCGTGCCGAGCGTGATGGTGTTCGTGCCCTGCCATGGCGGCATCAGCCACAACGAGGCGGAATCGATCACGCCCGAATGGGCCGAGGCCGGGCTGCTGGTGATGGCGGATGCGGTGCTGGCGACGGCGGGGGTGGCGAGGGCGTAGAAGGCGGTCCAGTAGTCAATGCCGGCGCCGCGCCTCGAAATACGTATTGCCGCCGCGCGTGAAGCCGGCGCTTTCATAGAAGCGCAGGGTGGCCTCCTGCCGCGAACCCGTCGCCAGCATGACCTTGTAGCAATCGGCAGCCCAGGCCGCCTCAAGCGCCGCCCGCAGGACACGCTGCCCCAGGCCGCGCCGGCGATGTCTGGCGTGGGTCACCACATTCTCGATCAGCGCATAGGGCCGGCCCCCGCGCGTCAGGTTGGGCACGATGACAAGCGTGCAGGAGGCGACGGGGCCTCCCTCCGCCTCGGCCACGAACACGGTGGCATCGGATGATTCGAGGAGCGCGCGCCAGGGTTCCTCCGCGGCCTCGGCGCTGATCGCGCGCTCGTCGTTGAGATGCCGGAGAAGATCGAGCATCCCGTGCAGGTCGTCCGGCCCGGCCGTGCGGATCGTCACCGACAGTGTGGACTGGGCGTCGCCGGCCTCGGACCCGGCCAGGAAGTCCAGCACCGCCGCGTTGAAGGCCTCCGGCTGTTCCCACTGCGCCGCATGGCCGCATTCCGACAGGATGAGCAGCCTGCTGCCCGGGATCGAGCGCGCAAAATCGCGGAACACCGGCGGCGGCGCCCACAGATCGGCGTCGCCGCCGATCAGCAGCACCGGCATCGCCAGCCGGCCAAGCGCCGCGCGGTCCAGCCGGTTGCGGCAGGGCTGCACCACCTTGGGCCCGGGGATCGCCGCATGTTCCAGCGCCAGCCATCGCGCCACGCCCTGTGGGTTGGCCGCGCGATAGGCCGGGCCCAGCTCGCGGAACGCGGCCGGCATGGCGGCGAAGCCCGGTGGCCGCAGGGCTGCGCTGCGCGCCACGTGGTCCGCATCCTCCAGCCCCATATGCGTGCAGGCCAGCACCATGCGGTCGACCCGCCCGGGATGCGACAGCGCGAAATCCAGCGCCACGATCGCCCCCTGCGCGCAGCCGACCAGATGCGCCCGCGCCACGCCGAGATGATCCAGCAGCGCCGCCAGGTCGTCGACGGCGAAGCCAGGTTCCCGCGTCGCCGGGGACCCCATGTGGCCACGCCTGGAATAGGCGATGACGCGATACCCCGCCGCCGCCAGCACGCCCCGCTGAAGGTCCCAGACGGCATGGCTGCCGGTGCCTGGATGCAGCAGGACCACCGGCGAACCTTCGCCGCCCGTGTCCCAATACGCCATCGGCGCGCCGCCGATGCTGGCCTGGCGAATTTGCGGCGGGCTGGTGGCGGTCATGGCGGGATTCTCCTGCGCCAGTGTCTTCGCATGGCCGCGCCCGCCTGCCACCCTCGCGCCGCAACACGGAGCGGACATTGATGCGCATCGCCATCGGCGGCTTCCTGCATGAAAGCCATTCCTTCGCGCCGATCCCGACGCGCTGGGCGGATTTTCTCGCCCCCGGCGGCTGGCCCCCGGTGCAGCGCCCGGCGACGCTGCTGGACACGCTGCGGCCTTCCGCCGTGCCTGCCGCCGGCGCGATCCGCGTGGCCGAACAGGCGGGCGTGACGCTGGCGCCGCTGTCCTGGGGCTTTGCCAACCCCGCCGGCCCGGTCACGGCGGAGGCCTTCGAACGGCTCGCCGCGCTGATCTTCCACGACCTCCAGGCCGCACTCGACCAGGGCCCGCTGGATGGCCTGTATCTCGACCTGCACGGCGCCATGGTGGCCGAGCATTTCCCGGATGCGGAAGGCGAGCTGCTGCGCCGCGCCCGCGCCATCCTCGGCCCGGACGTGCCGATCACCGCCAGCCTCGACCCGCACTGCAACCTGACGGCGGCGATGGTGCAGTACGCCGATGCGCTGGCGCCGTTCCGCACCTATCCGCATGTGGACATGAAGGAGGCCGGCGGTCGCGCGATGCAGTTGCTGTTCGACCGCATCGCCCTCGGCCGCCCCTTCGCCAAGGCCTTCCGCCAGCTCGACTACCTCATCCCCATCACCGGCCAGTGCACCCTGGTGCCGCCGATGGCCGATGCGATGGCGGCGCGCGCGGAGATCGCGGCGCGGACCGGTGCCGCCGAACTCGGCCTGTGCTTCGGCTTTCCCTACGCCGATTTCGCCGATTGCGGCGCCGCCATCTGCGCCTATGCCGCCGACCAGGCCACAGCCGATGCCGCCGCCGAGGCGATGATCGCGGACCTCGCGGCGCGCGAGGCGGCCTTCGCGCCCGACATCCACGAGGCGGCGGCCGGCGTCGCCAAGGCGATCGGCCTCGCGCGCCTGGCGCAGCGCCCCATCGTGCTGGCGGATACGCAGGACAATCCCGGCGGCGGCGGCCATGGCGACACCACCGGTCTGCTGGCGGAACTCATCCGGCAGAAGGCGGAAGGCGCCGTGCTGGCGCTGATCAACGATGCCGAAAGCGCCCGCGCCTGCCACGCGGCCGGGGAGGGGGCGGAGGTGACGCTGTCCCTCGGCGGCAGGTCCGATGGCGCGCCGCTCGCCGTGGTGGCGCGGGTGCTGAAGCTGACCGATGGCCGCTTCACCTGCACCGGCCCGATGGCCGGCGGCAACCAGGCCGATCTCGGCCCGACCGCGCTGATCACGCCGCAGCCGGGCGTTCGCGTCATCGTGACCTCCCGCAAGATGCAGGCCTACGACCAGGCGCTGTTCCGCCATGTGGGCGTGGAGCCGGCCGAGCAGCGCATCCTCGCGCTGAAGTCGAGCGTGCATTTCCGCGCCGATTTCCAGCCGATCGCGGAGGCCGTGCTGGTTGTCGCGGCGCCGGGGCCGGTGGTGGCGGACCCGGCGACGCTGCCCTTCACGCGGCTCCGCCCCGGCCTGCGGCTTCGCCCGGGGGATAATCGCCGGACCGAGTGATTTCCGGCCCTGGCGCGCGGCGCCCTTCCCGCTTATGTGCGGAGTCTCACCGGCCGAGGCATTTGAGACTTGCTCCGACCCAGCCGAACCGATCGCCCGGCGTCGCCCGTGCCGCTTCGCGTGGAGCGCATCGTGGCGTTGCCTGACGGCTTCGAGGATCTGGCGGCCGATGCGACGGCCGCCGGGCACCGGATGCTGGAGGTGCTGCGGGAGGATTGGCACGCCGGGACGCTGCGCTTCGATGGCTGGGGCGAGGCGCTGTTCGCCGCCCATGTCGGCCAGGCGCTGGTGGGCGTCTGCGGGCTGACGCGCGATCCCTACCTGCCCAAGGACCGGGTGGGGCGCGTGCGGCGGCTTTATGTGCGGCGCGCGGCCAGGCGGGCCGGCGCGGGACGCGCGCTGGTGGAAGCGTTGGCGGCGCAGGCCCTGGGCTGCGGCTATCCGCGCCTGCGGGTCCGGGCACCGGTGTCCGCCTTCGCCTTCTACGAAGCCTGCGGCTTTCTGCGCGCGGTTGGCGAGCCTGCCGCCACCCACTCCCGGCCGCTGGTCACCGGCTGAGCAGGGTCCGCACCGCGGCCTCGCGCGGGATGGGCGCGACGGCACCGTAGCCCAGGGTGGACAGCGCCGCGGCGGCATTGGCGTAGCGCGCGGCGTCGGCCACCGCATCGCCGGCGGCCAGCCGGGCCAGCAAGGCCCCGGCGAAGGTGTCGCCCGCGCCGGTCGCGTCCACGGCCTGCACCACGAAACCCGGGATGTGCTGGCGGCCATTCCGCGTCGCCACCATCACCCCGTCCGCCCCCAGCTTCAGCAGCACCAGCGGGCAGAGCCGGAGGTAGAAATCCGCGATGGCCTCCGGCTGGTCCAGCCCGGTCAGCGCCTTCGCATCGTCGAAGGACGGGAAGGCGATGTCGGCCATGGCCACCGCCGCATGGATGCAGGCGGCCGCGCGCGCCAGCGGCCACAGGCGCAGGCGCAGGTTGGTGTCGAGGGACACCCTCACGCCCGCCTGCCGCGCCACCGCGATGGCGTGGAAGGCCGCGTCGCAGGCGCTGTCGGAAATGCCGAGGCTGATGCCGGACAGGTGCAGGAAGCGGGCCTGGCGGATCGCGTCCTCCGGCACGTCGCGCGGCGCCATCCGGCTGGCGGCGCTGCCGCGGCGGTAGAAGGTGAAGTCGTGGCCCTGGGGGCCGTGGCTGACGAAATAGATGCCGGTCGGCGCATCCGGATCGGTGCGGACGCTGCCGGCATCGACGCCCTCCGCCGCCCACAGGTCGCGGAAAGCCTGGCCGGGGCGGTCATCGCCGAGATGCGCCAGCATCCCCGCCCTGGCGCCGCTGCGCGCGGCGGCGATGGCGGCGTTGGAGGCGTCGCCGCCATGGCCTTCCAGGTACAGGCTGCGCCCATCCGGCGTGGTCGGCTGCTGGTTGTATTCCAGCATCGGCTCACCGAGGCAGAGTATGTCCACCATCAGGCTTGCCGCTGGCCGAGCGCGTCGCGCGCCGCAGCCTCCACCGCCGCGCGGTCGCCGCGCGCGAGCAGAGCCTCATCCACCAGGCGGCCGCCCATGCCGACGAAGGCGGCGCCGGCGTCCAGGTAGTCCGGCGCGGTGCGGGCATCGACGCCGCCGGTCGGGCAGAAGGCAACCTGCGGGAACACCGACCGCAGCGCCTTGATATGCGCCGGGCCGCCCGCGGAACTCGCCGGGAAGATCTTCACCACATCGGCACCGGCAGCCAGTGCGGCACGCACCTCCGTCGGCGTCAGCGCGCCGAGCATGGCGATGGCATCCGCCGCATGGGCGGCATCCGCGACCTCCGCATCGACCCAGGGCGCGACCAGGAAACGGGCGCCGGCGGCGAGGCAGGCCTCCGCGGTGGCGCGGTCCGGCACCGTGCCGGCGCCGACCAGCAGGGCAGGGTCGCTGGACAGGTCGCGGATCAGGGCGGTGGCATCCGGCACCGTCATGGTGATCTCGAACACCGTCATGCCGGCGCCGCGCAGCCAATCCACCGCGCGGGCGGCGAGGGCCGCGCTGCTGGTGCGGACGACCGGGATGATGCGGGCCTGGCGCAGGACGGGCAGCAGGGGATGGGTCACGGCGGTCACTCCCGGAGATGGCGCCCGCTTCGCGCGGCTCGTCGCATCCTCATAGCGGGCGACGGGGGCTTTGCCATCCTGCGGCGCCATCCGCCTGCATCCGCGCCGCCCGCTCCCGCGCCGCCGGCGAGGACAGCAGGGTGACGGCCAGCGCCAGGGACTCGGCCAGCGCCACCAGTGCCAGGTGTTCGATCATCGGTCCGGCCAGCCCTGCCTCGTCGCCGGCTGCGATGCCGAGGCCGACCGTCGCCATGGCCAGCAGCGGCGATCCGGCCGGCGCGAGCGCGATGAGCGGCGCCCCGGCAAAGGCCGCCGCCTCCGCCGCCTGCCAGGCGTCGGGCAGGGCGGAGAGGCAGAGCACGACGGTGCCGGCTTCCAGCCCGGCGGCCGCCATCGCCTGCATCCGCGCCTCGCCCCGCGCCACGACGCCGCGGCAGAGCCCGAACAGCCGCCCGGCCATCGCCTCCGCGAGCGGCGCGGTCTCCCCGAACCCCCAGATCTCGACCTGCCGGGCGGCGAGCAGGCGGCGCGCGGCGTCCTCGATCGCCTTATGGTCCAACCCGTCGCGCAGGACCGCAAGCCTGGCGATGGCGGTACCGCAGCCGGCATGGAGGGCCTCCGCAACCCGCGTGTCCGCGGTGACGGTACGCCGGGGTGCGGTGGCGCCGTGGCCCTCCGCGCGGGCCAGTTCCAGGCGGAGTTCGGAGAATCCGTCGAGGCCCAGGGTCCGGCAGAAGCGGATCACCGTCGGCTCCGAGACCCCGGCGGCCTTGGCGACGGCCGCCAGGTTCATCCGCGTCACGGCACCGGCATCGGCCGCGACCAGGGCGGCCACCTTCTGCTCGGCCGGGCTCAGCCGGCCGTGGAGCGCCGCGAGGCGGTCTCGCAACTCAGGCGTCGCAGGTCACGCGGTCCATCGCCGCCGCGGTCTGCTGCAGGCGTTGCGCGGCCTGGTGCGCCAGGGCGTTGTCCTCCGCCACCTCGAACAGGCGGTCCTGCAGCCCCTGGGCGCTTGCGCCGAGGCCCTGCATGGCACTGCCGAGCTGCGCCAGTTCGGCGCGGAAGGCGGCGACCGCCTGGCGCTGTTCCTCCAGCGCCGCGTCCAGGTTGCGCAGCGCGATGCGCAGGCGGCGCTCGTTGCTGTTGGGGAAGGCCACGATGGCGGCGTCGTGCTGCTGTTCATCTTCCGGCATGAAGTGCCTCCGCCATGGGATTAGGTTGCTGCAACCTTAACAAATCCCAGAAATGAAACAATCGGATTCGCGCACGGCGCGTCATTTCAACCCATGGCCACCCAGGCGCCGATGCCGAGGCAGCAGGCGGCCCCTGCCGAGAGCAGCCAGCGCAACTTCAGGTAGTCCCACGGCACCAGGCCGCGCCGGGCCGCCAGAGTCTCCACCGCCGCGGTGGCCAGGGTGGCCACGGCCAGCACGGCCAGCCCCTGGCGCACCGGCAGCAGCAGAGCCGCAAAGCCGATCAGGGACGGCACCACCCCGAGGCCCAGCCGCGCGACATTGGCCGGAGACGGGCCGGCCAACGCCAGGCCCCAATGCACGGCGCCGAGGAAGGCGAGGATGGTGGCGCCATAGGCCGCCAGCGCCGGGGCGGCCTGCGGGACGCCGAAGCCGGCCAGCGCCGCCAGGCCCAGGAAGGGCAGCAGGCCGGCCGCGCCGAGGAGGGCGGCTGGGAGGGGGAGGGTCGGGGTCATCCCGCCGATGTGCGTCGGCTTCGTGCCAGGGGAAGGGCCACCGGCGGTTTTCGCCCGCCATCGGTTCCCTCGGGCACCTGACGCCGCTACATCCGCGCGGGTATCCCGGAGTCCGTGAGAAGATGGCGATCGGCCTTGAGATCCTGCTGATCCTGCTGCTGGTCCTGCTGAACGGCGTCTTCGCGATGAGCGAGCTGGCGATCGTCTCTGCGCGCCGGGCGCGGCTGCAGGCGCTGCAGCGCCGCGGCCGTCCCGGGGCCGCCGCGGCGATGGCCCTGGCCGACGACCCGCAGCGCTTCCTGCCCACCGTGCAGGTCGGCATCACCATGGTCGGCGTGCTGGCCGGCGCCTTCGGCGGCGCGCGCCTGGCCGCGACCCTGGCGCCGTGGCTCGCCGAGATCCCGCTGATCGGTGCCGCGGCCAATGAGGTCGCCTTCACGCTGGTGGTGGTGCTGATCACCTATCTCAGCCTGATCCTGGGCGAGCTGGTGCCGAAGCAGCTGGCGCTGCGCAATCCGGAGATGGTGGCGGTCGTCGTCTCCCGCCCCCTGGCGATGCTGGCGCGGGCGACCTCGCCCGTCATCTGGCTGCTGTCCTCCTCCTCCGCCCTCGTGCTGCGCCTGTTCGGCAAGCACGACGTCAGCCGCAACCAGGTGACGGAGGAGGAGGTGAAGGCGGTGGTGGCGGAGGGTGCGACCTCCGGCGCCATCGAGACCGAGGAACGCCACATGATCGAGCGTGTGCTGCGCCTGGCGGACAAGCCGGTGCGCGCGCTGATGACGCCGCGCAACGAGCTGGAATGGCTGGACCGCACCGCGCCGCCGGAGGATGTGGCGGCCCGGCTGCGCGCCTCCTCCGTCACCCGCTTCGTCGTCTCCGATGGCCGGGTGGACAATGTGGTGGGCGTGGTCGCCGCGAAGGACCTGCTGGACCAGCTGCTGGAGGGCGCGCCGATGTCGGTGGCCCGCGCCATGCGGCAGGCGACGGTGCTGCCGGATACGCTGAGCGCGCTGGACGCGCTGGAGCGCCTGCGCGGCGACCCCATCGGCATGGCGCTGGTGATGGATGAATATGGCAGCTTCGAGGGGGTGGTCACCGCCTCCGACCTGCTGGAGGCGATCGTCGGCGAGTTGGGCGCCCCGCCGGCGGACCATGGTGCCAATGCCGTGGTGCGGCACGATGGCAGCCTGCTGCTGGAGGGGATGATGCCCTCCGACGAGTTGAAGGCGCGTCTGGACCTGCCGGACCTGCCGCAGGAAGGTACCTACCACACCGTCGCCGGCCTGATGCTGGCGCTGCTGCAGCGCGTGCCGAAGGAGGGCGACCGGATTTCCTGGGCCGGCTGGCGCTTCGAGATCATCGACATGGACGGCCGCCGGGTCGACAAGGTGCTGGTGGCGCGGGAGGAGATTCCCTCGTTCTGAGAAGAACCCTCTCCCCCCTGGGGGGGGTGTGCCGTGAACCTGGACCGGCCTGCGCGACTTGCGCGGCCCCCCTCACCCAACCCTCTCCCCCCAAGCGGGGGGAGAGGGCTTTGTCTACTTCCCGTTCGCATGCACCTTTGAAATGGGCGCGATGAACTGCGGCTCGGTGTCCCAGGGGAACAGGATCCAGGTGTCCTGGCTCACCTCGGTGATGAAGGTGTCGACCGTCGGCTTGCCGTGCGGCTTGGCGTAGACCGTCGCGAAATGCGCCTTCGGCAGCATGGCGCGGACCAGCCGGGCGGTGGTGCCGGTATCGACCAGGTCGTCGATCAGCAGCCAGCCCTCGCCCTGGCTTTCGAGGGCGGCGGCGGGCGGCTTCACCACCTGCGGCTCGCCGCGGTGTTCCTCGTCATAGGTCACCACGGACACCGTCTCGATCAGCCGGCAATCCAGCTCGCGGGCGATGATGGCGGAGGGGATCAGCCCGCCGCGGGTGATCGCGACCATGCCCGTCCAGGGGCCACGTTCCACCAGCCGCCAGGCGAGCGCCTTGGCGTCCCGGTGCAGCTGGTCCCAGGTCACGGTGTAGTAGCGCGGCGCCATCTTCGTCGTCTTCCCTCAGAACATCCGGCCGCCGTCCGGCACCTTGATGTCCGGCTTCAGCAGCACGACCGCGCCGTTTTCATCCGGCACGCCCAGCACCAGCACCTGGCTTTCGAATCCCGCGATCCGGCGCGGCGGGAAGTTCACCACCGCCATCACCTGCCGCCCGATCAGCCGGTCCGGCGTGTAGTGGACGGTGAGCTGGGCGGAGGAGGTCTTCACCCCGAGCCCGTCATCGAACTGCACCCAGAGCTGGATGGCGGGCTTGCGCGCCTCCGGGAAGGGCTGCGCGTCGATGATGGTGCCGACACGGATGTCGACCTTGTCGAAGTCGGCAAAATCGATCTGGTCCATGCGGTGTCCTACCCCGCGCCGCGGCGCGGCGGAAGCCACCCTCTTGCATGATCCGACGGCGCGGCGCAGGACGCTGGGCCTCCTGCCGGAGGATACCTGCCATGCTGCCCACCACCCCCACCTTCCGCCTGGACGGGCTGCGCGCCCTGGTCACCGGCGCCAGCAAGGGCATCGGCCAGGCCGGCGCCGTGGCGCTGGCCGCCGCCGGGGCGGAGGTCGTGCTCGCCGCCCGCACCATCGAGGAGCTGGAGGAGACCGCGACGGCGCTCGGCGAAGCCGGCCACGCCGCCCGCGCCGCGCAGCTCGACGTGACGGACCGCGACGCCGTGCGCGCCCTGGTCGAAGCCTCCGGTCCCTTCGACATCCTGCTGAACAACGCCGGCACCAACATCCGCCAGCCCTTCCTCGAGGTCGAGGATGCGGCGCTGGACCGGCTGCTGGACCTCAACATCCGGGCGATGTTCACGGTCGCCCAGGCGGTGGCGAAGGGGATGGTGGAGGCCGGGAGAGGCGGGGCCATCATCAACATGTCCTCCGTCAACGGCCACGTCGCCGGCGCCAACCGCACCGTCTACACCGCCACCAAGCACGCGGTGGAGGGCATGACCAAGGCGATGGCCTATGAGCTCGGCCCGCAGGGCATTCGGGTGAACGCCATCGCGCCCGGTTTCGTCGAGACGCCGCTGACCCGCGGCCTGCTGTCGGATGAGAAGGTGCGGGCCAGCCAGGTGCGCCGCATGCCGCTCGGCCGCATCATGACGGTGGAGGACATCATGGGCGCCATCGTCTTCCTGGCCGCGCCGGTCAGCCGCATGGTCACCGGCACCTCGCTCGTCGTCGATGGCGGTTTCCTGACCCAGTAGCGACCTTTCGGCGGCCTGGGCGGGTTGCACCCGGGCGCTTGCCGTTGCATCGCTTCCCCGACGTTCCGAAGGACCTGCCCAGAATGAAGCGCGACTTCCACGCCCCCGGCCGCAGCGCCGTCTATGCCGAGCGCGGCATGGCCGCCACCTCCATGCCGCAGGCGACGCTGGCTGCGCTCGACATCCTGCGGGCCGGCGGCAATGCGATGGATGCGGCGATCGCGGCGGTGGCGGTGCTGGGCGTGGTGGAGCCGCAATCCACCGGCATCGGCGGCGACTGCTTCTGCCTGTATGCCCCGGCCGGCACGGGCAAGGTCATCGCGCTGAACGGCTCCGGCCGCGCCCCGCGCGGTGCGACGCCGGAGGCGCTGCGGGCGGCCGGGTTGACCGCCATGATGCCGACTTCCGCGCATTCGGTGACGGTGCCAGGCGCGATCTCGGCCTGGGAGACGCTGAACAAGGCGCATGGCAGCAAGGGGCTGGACGAGATCCTGGCGCCGGCCATCCGCTATGCCGAGGAAGGCTTCCACCTGTCCGGGCGCGTGGCGATGGATTGGGAAAGCTCCGCCGGGAAGCTGGCGGGCCACCCGGGGGCCGCGAAGCACTTCCTGAAGAACGGCGCGGCCTATGCGCTGGGTGATCGCTTCCTGAACCCGGCGCTCGGCAAGACCATGCGCGCCATCGGCAAGCACGGCGCCCGCGCCTTCTACGAGGGCGAGATCGCCGCCGACATGGTGGCGACCCTGCGCGCCGCCGGCGGCACCCATACGGCGGAGGATTTCGCCCGCGGCGCCACGGTCGCCGAATTCGTCGACCCGATCAGCCGGGCCTGGCGCGGCATGGAGGTGTTCCAGTGCCCGCCGAACGGCTCCGGCCTGCTGGTGCTGATGATCCTCGGCATGATCGACAAGCTCGGCACCGCCGCGGAGGGCTTTCTGTCCACTGAGCGCCTGCACCGCCACATCGAGGCCGCCCGGCTCGCCTATCGTGACCGCGACGCCTTCCTGGCCGATCCTTCGCAGGTCGAAGTCCCGGTCGAGCGCCTGCTGTCCGAAGGCTACATCACGGACCTGGCCAAGCTGATCTCCGACCAGAAGGCGATGGCGGAACTGCCGGAGGCCGGGCACGCCGACTGGCAGAAGCACAAGGACACGGTCTACCTGTCCGTCGTCGACAAGGACGGGAACGCCTGTTCCTTCATCAACTCCCTGTTCGAGGGCTTCGGCTCCGGCATCTTCGCCGAGGGCGCCGGCGTGATGCTGCAGAACCGCGGCTACGGCTTCCGCCTGCAGGAAGGCCACCCGAACTGCATCGCGCCCGACAAGCGGCCGATGCACACCATCATCCCCGGCATGGTGATGAAGAACGGCGAGGCGATCATGCCCTACGGCGTGATGGGCGGGCACTACCAGCCGATGGGCCAGTCCCTGTTCCTGGCCAACATGTTCGAATACGGCCTGGACGTGCAGGAGGCGCTGGACGCCCCGCGGCTGTTCCCGACCGGCGGCAAGGTGCAGGCCGAGCGCGGCATTCCGGTGGCGGTGATCGACCGGCTGAACCGGCTGGGCCACGAGGTCACGCTGATCGAGAAGCCGCATGGCGGCGGCCAGGCCATCCTGATCGACCGCGAGCGCGGCTGCCTTGTCGGGGGCTCCGACCCCCGCAAGGATGGCTGTGCCATGGGGTACTGACGCGCAGGGCTTGACCGGCGCCGCGCCCCCCCCCACCCAACCCTCTCCCCCCCTTCGGGGGAGAGGGCTTCAGCAGACTGCGTGACACGGGATTCCGAACATGACCGAGGCCTGCGACCTGACCGCCGTGGAAGCCCGCCGCCTGATCGGCGCCCGCAAGCTGTCGCCGGTGGAACTGCTGGAAAGCTGCCTCGGCCGGATCGCCGCGGTGAACCATGCCGTGAACGCCGTGGTGGCGTTGGACGAGGACCGCGCCCGCGCCGCGGCGAAGCAGGCGGAAGCGGAGGTGATGGCCGGCGGCAGGCTCGGCCCGCTGCACGGCCTGCCGGTCGGCATCAAGGACCTGGAGGAAGTGAAGGGCCTGCGCACCACCTGGGGCAGCCCGATCTTCGCCGACCACATCCCGACCCGCGACGAGGCGATGGTGACCAACCTGCGGAACGCGGGTGCCATCGTCACGGCCAAGACCAACACGCCGGAATTCGGCGCCGGCGCCAACACCCGCAACATCGTCTACGGCGCCACCGGCAACGCCTTCGATCCCACGAAGTCCGCGGCCGGATCCTCCGGCGGCTCCGCCGTCGCCTTGGCCTGCGGGATGTTCCCGATCTGCTCGGGCAGCGATACCGGTGGTTCGCTGCGCAACCCGGCGGCCTTCAACGGGATCGTCGGCTACCGGCCCTCGCCGGGCCTGGTGCCGGCGGAACGGCGCGGCCATGGCTGGTCCGCCCTGCCGGTGCTCGGCCCGATGGCGCGCAACGCCCGCGATTGCGCCCTGATGCTGTCCGCCATGGCGGATGACGATGCGGTGGACCCGCTGGCCTACACCCTGCCGGGCCGGCGCGTGCGCGGTGGCGACCGCGACCTGTATCCGCCGATGGCCATCGACCTCGGCACGCTGCGGGTCGCCGCCACGCCGGATTTCGGCATCGCACCCACCGAGCGCCACATCCGCGAGATCTTCGCCAGCCGCGTCGCCGCCCTGACCCCGCTGTTCGGCCGGGTGGAGGACGCGACGCCCGGCTGCACCGGCACCGACGAGGCCTTCGAGGTGCTGCGCGCCGCCAGCTTCATCGCGTCACACGCCGAGAAGGTGCGGACTCGGCCACAGGATGTCGGCCCCAACGTCATCGCCAATGTCGAGGAAGGCCTGCGCTACACCCTGGCCGACTACGCCCGCGCCGCCAGCGAGCAGACCCGCATCTATCGCGGCTGGCAGGGCTTCTTCCAGAACCACGACATCCTGATCAGCCCGGCCATCACCATCAGCCCGCGCCCCTGGACGGAGCTGTACCCGGCCGAGATCGACGGCGCGCCGACCCGCACCTATTTCCACTGGCTGTCGCTGGCCTATGCGGTGACGCTGGTGGGCCATCCGGCCGTCAGCCTGCCGCTCGGCGTCGATCGTGCCGGGATGCCGTTCGGATTGCAGATCGTCGGCCCACGCGGTGGCGATGCGCTGGTGCTGGCGGTCGCGGCCGCGATCGAGGCGGCGGTGGCCGGCGATGCCAGCCTGGTCCGGCCGGTGCCGGACATCGCGGCGCTGAAGGCGGCGCCGCCGATCTCCGGCATGCCCCAGTTCAAGACCTGGGGCTGACGGGGGGCTAGAACGCTACCAGCGGCGGTACGGCCGGCCGTGGCCGTAGCCATAGGCGGGCCGGCCATAATAGGGCCGGCTGTAGCCATAGGACGGACGGCCGTAGTAGCGGCGGTTGTCATAGTGCCGGTGGTTGTTGTCGTTGGCGGACGCGATCGCCACGCCTGCGATCGCCGCGCCCGCGCCCAGGGCGAGTGTCGCCGGGACGTTCACCGACCCATCCGGATTCTGGCAGGCACCGAGCAGCAGGGCGGTGGCGAGGGCGAAGCCGGGAAGCACGCGCATGGTCTGATCCTCCGTGACGACCATTTGCGCAGGTCGTTGCGGCGAGGTGAAGGCAGCGTCAGGGCAGGCGCGACCAGAACATGGCGCTGCCATGGCGGGCATTTCAGAGGGTTTCACGCCAGGGCTCGCGCCCGGCCGATTGCGGGCTATGGTTGCCGCAAGGGCGCCGGCCAACCGGACACGGCGCGCCAGACCGGAGACGTCCCATGACCCTCGCCACACGGCGCGCCCTGCTGGCCGCCCCCGCCCTGCTCGCCCTGCCGGCTGGTGCCGCCCGTGCCCAGGGGCAGCCCTGGGCGCCCGGCCGCCCGGTGCGCGTCATCCTGCCCTATCCGCCCGGCGGCGGCACGGACATCCTGGCGCGGGCGGTGGCGGAGGCGATGCGCCCGGCGGTGGGCCAGCCGATCGTGGTGGAGAACCGCCCGGGCGCGAACGGCGCCATCGGCAGCGACGCCCTGTCCAAGGCGGAGGGCGACGGCAGCACCATCGGCATGGTGACCTCCACCCACACGTTGAACAAATACGTGATGGGCAACCTCAGCTACGACCCGATCGGCGACTTCCAGCCGATCGCGAAGATGACGACGCAGACGCTGGTCATGGTCTCCGGCACCTCGCAGCCCTTCGCCGATGTCGCCGGGCTGCTGGCCGCGGCCCGCGCCCGGCCGGGTGCCATCGGCTTCGGCCAGACGGAGGCGGTGACCCGCTTCGCCGGCACCGAATTCGCCCGGCTCGCCGGCGTGCAGATGGTGGACGTGCCCTATCGCGGCGGCGGGCTGATGATGAACGACATCGTCGCCGGGCACCTTCCCTGCGGCTGGACCAGCACCGCGAGTGCCATGCCGCATCTGTCCACCGGCCGGGTGCGGGTGCTGTGCGTCTCCACCGCGCAGCGCACCCCGCTGCTGCCGGATGTGCCGAGCGCGCAGGAGGCCGGCGTCGCGGGCTACGACATATCGAGCTGGGTCGGCATGTTCGGGCCGAAGACGCTGCCGGTTTCGGTGGCCGAGAGCATCCATGCGGCGGTCGCCACCGCCTACCGCGACCCCGCCCTGGTGCAGCGCTTCCAGACCCTGGGGCTGGAGATGGACCTCCGCCCGCCGGCGGCCTTTGCCCAATTCCTCGCCACCGACGACGCGCGCTGGGCAGATGCGTTGCAGCAGGGCCGCATCCAGAAGATCAACTGAGGCGGTTCAGGCCTTGCCGCCGGAGAAGGCATTGAAGGTCTGCAGGGTGTAGGTGTCCTTCACCCCCGGCACGCTCTGGATGCGCTCCACCACGAACAGGCCGATATCGTCGTCCGGCTCCAGGTAGAACTTGCCGAGCAGGTCGTACTGGCCGCTGGTCGAATGCATCTCCGACAATTCGGGGATGCTGTCCGCCATCTCCCGCGCCACGCGATAGGCCTGGCCCATCTCGCATTTCACCATGACGAAGATCGCGCGCATCGCTTCGGACTCCCGGACTGCGACCCGCAGAGTGGCGCGGGCGGGGCGGGGCGGGAAGGGGCCGCGGCGGGGGCACGGCGATTGCATGGCACTCGGCTGCTGATGAAGAAGCATTGCTTGTAAAATTGCGGAACGTGGGTCATTTGCTGCGGACCGGTGCCGACTTTCTGGCGGTTCCGGACAGTGACGAACGGTAACGGTATCTTGTCCGCTGTTCCGGGCTGGGCCAGAAGAATCGCTGTCAGAACTGGGGTCGCATGCGCACAACCTCCCAGCTAGCCGTCCTCGCCGCCGTGATCGGGGTGGGAACGGCTTGGCACGTGTATGGCGAGCAGATCGGGCTGCCGCGGCCGCTCGCCCTGGTGGGGCTGGAGGCGGCGGCGCCGACGGTGCAGCAGCGTGGCGGCGGCGGGCCGGTGGGGGTCGTGGTGGCGCCGGTGCGCACCGGCACCGTGGTGGACCGCACCGAATCGGTCGGCACCGTCCGCGCACGCAACGCCGTCGCCATCACCGCCAAGGTCAGCGGCATCGTCACCCGCATCCGGTTCGAGGAAGGCCAGGCGGTGCGGGAGGGTGACCAGCTGGTCGACCTGGAGGCCGCGGCGCTGCGTGCCGAACTCGACCAGGCCCGTGCCCAGTACGATGACGCCCGCAGCCAGGCGCAGCGCGCCCGGCAGTTGCAGCCCGGCCAGTCCATCGCCGCCCAGCGGCTGGAAACGCTGGAGGCGCAGGCCCGCCAGGCGGAGGGCCGCGTGCGCCAGACCGCAGCACGGCTGGAGGAATCCCGCATCGCGGCGCCCTTCGCCGGCCGTGTCGGCCTGCGCCAGGTCAGCGTCGGCGCGCTGTTGCAGCCCGGCACGGTGGTGACCACGCTCGACGACATCGAGCGTGTCCGGGTGGAATTCTCGGTGCCGGAGGTGTTCCTGGCCCGCGTCCGCGTTGGCAGCCAGGTCACCGCCCGCAGCAGCGCCTTCGGCGACAGGCGCTTCACCGGCACCGTCGCCGTGATCGACACCCGCATCGACGCCAACACCCGCACCGTCCGCGTGATCAGCGAATTCGACAACCCGGATGAGGCGCTGAAGCCCGGCCTGTTCATGACGGTCGAGTTGGTGCTGGCAACGCGCGCCAACGCGCTCCTGATGCCGGAGGAGGCGATCGACCCGCTCGGCGACCGCAGCTTCGTCTATGTGGTGCGCGACAACCGCGCCAAGCGCGTCGAGGTCCGCCTCGGCCAGCGCCTGCGGGGCGAGGTCGAGGTCCTGTCGGGCATCGAGGCCGGCGAGCCGGTGGTGGTCCGCGGCATCCAGCGCCTGCGCAACGATGCGCCGGTGCGCGTCACCGAAACCATGGTCCGCCCGACCTCCTGAGGGGAAAACCGCGCCATGGTGCTCTCGGACGTTTCCATCAAGCGGCCCGTCTTCGCCACCGTCATCAGCCTGATGCTGATCGTCCTCGGCATGGCGTCCCTCATCAACCTGCCGATCCGGGAATACCCGGCGATCGACCCGCCGGTGGTCTCCATCACCACCACCTATCTCGGCGCCTCCGCCGGCGTGGTGGACACCCAGATCACCGAGATCATCGAGGCCGCGGTGGCGGGGATCGAGGGCGTCAAGGTGATGTCCTCCACCTCCCGCGACGAGCGCAGCCAGGTCACCATCGAGTTCCAGCTTTCGCGTGACGTCGATGCCGCCTCCAACGACGTGCGCGACCGCGTGGCCCGCGCGCTCGCCCGGCTGCCGGACCAGGCGGATACGCCGGTGGTGCAGAAGGTGGATGGCGATGCGCGGCCCATCCTGTGGGTCGCGTTGGTCTCGGACCAGTTGTCCGGCATGGAGCTGACCGAGCTCGCCCGCCGCCGCTTCGCCGACCAGCTTGCGATCGTGGAGGGCGTGGCGCAGGTGCTGGTGCTGGGCGAGCGCAAGCCCTCCATGCGCATCTGGCTCGACCGCCAGGCCATGGCGGCGCGCGGCCTGACGGTGCAGGACGTGGAGGACGCGATCCGGCGCGAGAACATCGAGCTGCCGGGCGGCCGCATCGAGGGTTCGGCGCGGGAGCTGACCGTCCGCACCGACACGCGCATCAGCCATCCCGACCAGTTCCGCCAAGTTGTCTTGGCGCGCAGCGGCGGCGGCCAGGTGCTGCTCGGCGACGTGGCGCGGATCGAGGTGGCGCCGGAGGATACCCGCGGCGGCTACCGCATCAACGGCAAGCCCGGCATCGGCCTCGGCATCCTGCGGCAATCCACCGCCAACACCCTGTCCGTCGCGGATGGCGTGAAGGCGGAGGTGGAGCGCATCCGCACCGGCATCCCGGACGGCGTCGATGTCGTCATCGGCTACGACGAAAGCACCTTCATCGCGCAGTCGATCTACGAGGTGGAGCACGCGCTTATGATCGCGCTGATCCTCGTGGTCGTCGTGATCTTCTTCTTCCTGCGCTCCTGGCGCGCCACCATCATCCCGGCGGTCGCCATCCCGGTCTCCATCATCGCCTCCTTCATCGCGCTCGGCGCGCTGGGCTTCTCGCTGAACGTGCTGACCCTGCTCGGGCTGGTGCTGGCGATCGGCCTGGTGGTGGACGACGCGATCGTGGTGCTGGAGAACATCCACCGCCGGATCGAGGAGGGGGAGGAGCCGCTGCTGGCCTCCATCCGCGGGGCGCGGGAGATCGCCTTCGCGGTCATCGCCACCACGCTGGTGCTGATCGCGGTGTTCGTGCCGCTGTCCTTCATGGGCGGCAACACCGGGCGGCTGTTCACCGAATTCGGCTTCGCCCTGGCGGCCTCGGTGCTGTTCTCCGGCCTGATCGCGCTGACCCTGACGCCGATGATGTGCTCGAAGCTGCTCAAGGCGCATGAGGGCGAGTCGCGGCTGGTGCGCTGGACGGAGCCGTTCTTCCTCGGCATGAACTGGGTGCTGCGGACCACGCTGCGCCGGGCGCTGGCCGCGCCGCTGCTGACCATGGGCGGCGTCGCGGCGCTGACCGGGCTCGGCGTGCTGCTGTTCCTGACGCTGCCGAAGGAATTCGCGCCGACCGAGGATCGCGGCGTCATCATCATCCCGACCACCGGGCCGGAAGGCGCCTCCTTTACCTACACGCAGGAACATGTGCTGCGGGTGGAGCGGGTGCTGGAGCCCTTCGTCGCCAGCGGTGAAATCGCCTCCCTGTTCGCCACCGTCGGCGGCTTCCAGCGGCCGGCGCAGGCGAACGTCGCCAACATCTTCATGCGGCTCGCGCCCTGGGACCAGCGAGACCGCAAGCAGCAGGAGATCGCGGCGCAGATCATGCCGGGCCTGCTGGCGATTCCGGGCGTGCGCGCCTTCGCGCTGAACCCGCCCTCGCTCGGCCAGCGCGGCTTCCAGCCGCCGGTGCAGTTCGTCATCGGCGGCACCAGCTACGACACGCTGGTGCAGTGGCGTGACGCCTTCCTGACGCGGGCGCGGGAGAATCCGCGGCTGCTGAACCTCGACAGCAACTACCGCGAGACCAAGCCCGAGATCCGTGTCGAAATCGACCGCCGCAAGGCCGCCGAACTCGGCGTCTCGATCCAGTCCATGGGCCGGACCATCGAGACCATGCTCGGCTCGCGGGAGGTCGGCACCTATGTCGATGCGGGCCAGGAGTACAAGATCCTGCTGCAGGCGCGGGAGGAAGACCGCGCCAGCCCCTACGACCTGCAGAACATCTTCGTGCGTACCAGCAATGGCGGCCAGCTTGGCCTGATCGCCGGGGCGGGGTCCGCCCAGGGCGGGCTGGTGCCGCTGTCCAACGTGGTGACGCTGTCCGAACGCGCCCGGCCGCAGTCGCTGGCGCGGGAGGACCGGGTGCGCGCCATCACCATCAGCGCCTCCCTCGCCCCCGGCTACACGCTGGGCGAGGCGCTCGGCTTCATGGAGAGCGTGGCGCGGGAGGTGCTGCCGCCGGAGGCGCGCATCAGCTATCGCGGCCAGAGCCTGGAGTTCAAGGAAAGCTCCGGCGCGCTGTACGTCACCTTCGCCCTGGCGCTGCTGGTGGTGTTCCTGGTGCTGGCGGCGCAGTTCGAAAGCTTCATCCACCCCTTCATCATCCTGATGTCGACGCCCCTGGCGGTGACGGGCGGCCTGCTGGCGCTGCAATTCACCGGCCTTTCGCTGAACATCTTCAGCCAGATCGGGCTGGTGCTGCTGATCGGGCTGATGGCCAAGAACGGCATCCTGGTGGTGGAATTCGCCAACCAGCTGCGCGACCGGGGCCTTTCCGTGCATGACGCGGTGCTGGAGGCCTCGGTCACCCGGCTGCGGCCGATCCTGATGACCTCCATCGCCACCGCCTTCGGCGCCCTGCCGCTGGCGATGGCGACCGGCGCGGGTGCGGAAAGCCGGCAGGCGCTGGGCGTGGTCATCGTCGGCGGCGTCACCTTCTCCACCTTCCTGACGCTGTACGCGGTGCCGGCGCTGTACCTTCTGCTGGCACCCTTCACCAAGCCGATCGGGGCGGTGGCGGCGAAGCTGTCCGAATTGGAGAAGCGCCAGCCCGTGCCGCATCCGGCGCCGGCGGAGTAGGCGCGCGGCGCGACCCGCGCTAAATCCTCCCCGGCATGGACAGGGGAGCGACCAGCGTGGCGGATGTCGAGGCTCGGACGGGTGGCCAGTTGCTGGCCGATGCACTGGTCGCCAATGGCGCGACCCATGTCTTTGCGGTACCGGGCGAAAGCTACCTCGACCTGCTCGACGGCCTGTACGCGCAGCGCAACCGCATCGAGCTGGTGACCTGCCGCTTCGAGGCCGGGGCCGTCCACATGGCGGAAGCGCATGGCAAGCTGACCGGCCGTGCCGGCGTCGCCGTGGTCACCCGCGGCCCGGGCGCCTGCCACGCCGCCATCGGCGTGCATGTGGCCTTCCAGGACAGCACGCCGCTGGTGCTGCTGGTCGGCCAGATCCCGCAGAACGAGACGGACCGCGAGACCTTCCAGGAAGTGGACTACCGCCGCTTCTTCTCGCCCATCGCCAAGTGGGTGACGCAGATCGACGAGGCCTCGCGCATCCCGGAGCTGATGGCGCATGCTTTCGACGTCGCGACCAGCGGCCGCCCCGGCCCGGTGGTGGTGGCGCTGTCCGAGGAGATGCAGAAGCACCTGGCCAGCGTGCCGGATATCGGCCGCGGCGCCGTGCTGCCGGCGCATCCGGCGCCGGAGGCGCTGCCGCGCATGATGGCGATGCTGGAGAAGGCGGAGCGTCCGCTGGCCATCCTCGGCGGCAGCGGCTGGAGCGCGGAGGGCCGTGCCGCCATCCGCGACTTCCTCGTCGGCAACGACATCCCGACCGCCGTCTCCTTCCGACGCCAGGGCCTGTTCGATGGCACCTCCGCGCATTTCGCCGGCGATCTTGGGGTCGGTGCCGATGCCGGGCTGGTGGCCAAGGCGCGCGACTCCGACCTGATCCTGGCCTTCGGCACCCGCCTCGGCGAGCCGGTGAGCCAGGGCTACACGCTGTTCGACTTCGCCGGGCGCCAGCCGATCATCCAGGTCCACCAGGACCAGGCGGAGATCGGCCGCGTGCATCGCGTGGCGCTCGGCATCACCGCCGACGTCAATGCCTTCGCCGCCGCTGCCGCCGCGCTGCCCCGCATCGCCAACCCGCGCTGGTCCGGCTGGCGGCGCGACGTGCGCGCGGCGCGGGAGGCGCAGGCGAAGCCGCCGAGCTACGAGGGGCCGCTGAACCTGGCCGAGGCGTTGCAGGCGCTGGAGAAGGTGCTGCCGGACGACACCATCTTCGCCAGCGACGCAGGCAACTTCGCCACCTGGCCGAACCGCTTCATGCACATCTCGGAAAAGCAGGAGTTTCTCGGCCCGACCAACGGCGCGATGGGCTACGGCATCCCGGCGGCCATCGGCGCCGCGATCACCAATCCCGGCCGCACCGTGGTCTGCTTCGTCGGCGACGGCGGCGCGCTGATGACGGGGCAGGAGATCGCGACGGCCTTCCACGCCGGGGCCGCGCCGATCATCCTGGTGTTCAACAACGGCATGTACGGCACCATCCGCATGTACCAGGAACGCGCCTATCCCGGCCGCGTCTCCGGCACCGCGCTGACCAACCCCGACTTCGCCCGCTTCATCGAGAGCTTCGGCGGGCATGGGGAGGTGGTCTCGGCCACCGATGAACTGGTGCCGGCCTTCCAGCGGGCCAAGGCCAGCGGCAAGCCGGCGATCATCGAGATCCGCATGAACCCGGAGCAGGTGACGAACCGCGCGACCATCACGCAGTTGCGGGCGCAGGCCACCAAGGCCTGACAGCTTGCCGGGGGAGGGAACACCTCCCCCCCGAATGGCTATGTCAGCCGGATGTACTCCAGCCCGACGAAGCTCATCGTCTCGCCCTTTACCGTGACCTGCCCGCTGGCGGTCGCCGGGTTGCCGGCGGCGTCGAAGAAGCCATGGAGGCCCTGGCCCAGGCTGCGCAGTTCCAGCCCGCCCGTGACCATCAGGCCCATGCGCAGCACCTCCTCCGGCATCCCCGGCAGGTGCAGCGTGTCGAGGCCCGTGCCGCCGTCGAAGCGGTCGCTGCCATCGCCGGGACGCCAGGTGTAGACGTCGTCCCCGGCGCCGCCGAACACGCGGTCCGCCGCGCCGTCGCCGGTGCCGCCGCTGATCACGTCGTTGCCGCCGATGCCGGGGTGGGATGCGCTGTCGCCGTAGATGGTGTCCTGGCCGTCGCCGCCATCCAGCGTGTCGTGGCCGGTGTACAGAAGCTCACCCGGATCGCCGGCGATCGCCTGGGCCGCCAGGAAATTGTCGCCATGGATGATGTCGTTGCCAGCGCCGCCGGCCGCGCTGTCATCGCCCTGGCCCATGCGGATGGTGTCCTGGCCGGACCCGCCGGTGAAGCTGGCACCGGCGTCGCCTTGATCGAGATGGTACTGGCCGGGGTCCGGCTCCTGCTGGGCTGGCGGATCCTTCGACCCCGCTCCACCAGCCACGCGCACCAGATCCACATCGTCCAGTGGCCGCTTGCCGCGGGGAATCTCAGTTGGCATCGCCATCCTCCTGCTCCGTGGGATAGCTACAGGGTCGCGATGCCACCGCGCCAGTTGCGCGGCGCCTGTCACGACGACAGGCGCCGCCTATCGCTACTCCGGTTGCAGGCCGGTGGAGCGCACCAACTCCTGCCACAGGCTGCGCTGGGTGCGCATCAGCGTGGTGAACTCCGCCGGCGTGCTGGGGTAGGGCGCATTGCCGTTGGCGGCCAGGCGCTCGATCATCTGCGGCTTCTTCAGGCCCTCGTTGATCGCGGCGTTCATGCGCGCCACGATCGGCTCCGGGATGCCCTTCGGACCCATGACGGCGGAGAAGCTCGGCAGGTCGTAGTTCGGCACGCCCTGTTCCTGCACGGTCGGATATTCCGGGGCCAGCGGCCAGCGCGTCGGGTTGGTGACCGCCAGCGCCCGCACCTGGCCGGCCCGGACCGAGCCGATGACGCCGGAGTAGCTGTCGAACACCACCTGGATGTTGCCGGCGATGAGGTCCGCCAGCGCCGGTGCCGCGCCGCGGTAGGGCACATGCGTCAGCTCCGTCCCGGTGCGCTGCATGAACAGCACGCCGAGCATGTGGTTGGCGCCGCCCGCACCGGCCGAGCCGTAGTTCAGCTTGCCCGGATTGGCCTTCGCATAGGCCACCAACTCTTGGATATTGTTGATCGGCAGGCGCGGATTGACGCAGACCATCGCCGTGCCGGTGGCGAAGGTGGCAATGGCGGTGAAGTCGTCGACGCCCTCGTAGCCCGGCGTCTTGAACAGCAGGGGCGCGCCGAGGTGGGAGGAGGGGCTCGCCATCATCACCGTGTAGCCATCCGGTGCGGACTGCGCGACATGCGCGGTGCCGATGGTGCCACCGGCGCCGGCGCGGTTGTCCACCACCACCTGCACGCCCAGCCCTTCCGTCAGCGCCTGCGCCTGCAGGCGGCCGGCGATGTCGCTGGCGCCGCCGGGCGGATAGGGCACCACGAGCCGGATCTGGCGCGACGGCCAGGGGGCCTGCGCCAGGGCCGGCGTGGCGAGCAGGCCTGCCGCGAGAAAGGGCAGGCTACGGCGGCGAATCATCGGTCGGGCTCCTGGAGGGCGTGCAATGAAACAATTCAATGCAAGAACAGGGCCGACCGCAAGCTTCATCTTCCGCCGTTCATCGGCCGCCGTTCATCGGCCCACGGCGTAGCCCTGCATGCCGCGCGGATTGGCGCCGGCAAACAACTGGCCGTCGGTCTCCTGGCGCGCGCCGGATAGCCGGCCCTCGGACCACTCGCCGCCGACCTCCACCAGGTGGCCGCGCGCCGCCAAAGCGGGCGCGACATCGGCGGCGTAGCGGCCCTCGATCACCACCTTGCCGGGGCGGGCGACGCGCGGCCAGAAGCTGCTCGGCCAGTGTTCGGTGTGGAAGGCCGGCGCGTCGATCGCCTGCTGGATGTTCAGCGCATGGTCGACCATGCGGGAGAACAGGATGGGCTGCCACTGGTCCTGCTGTTCGCCACCCGGCGTGCCGAAGCTCATCCAGGGGCGGCCATCCTTCAGCGCCATCGCCGGGGACAGCGTGGTGCGCGGGCGCTTGCCCGGCTTCAGGCCGTTCGGCAGGCTCTCGTCCAGCCAGAACATCTGCCCGCGCGTGCCGAGGCAGAAGCCCAGGCCCGGCACGGACGGCGAGGATTGCAGCCAGCCGCCGGACGGCGTGGCGGAGACCATGTTGCCCTGGCTGTCGATGATGTCGATGTGGCAGGTGTCGGCCGAGGAGACGCCGAGGCGGGCGACAGTCGGCTCACCGACACCCGGCGCGCGGGTCAGCATCTCGACCCGGCTCGCCGCATCATGGTCCACCCAGGGGGTCGCCATGCCGGGCAAGGTGCCGGGGCGCAGGTCGAGGGAGGCCTGTTCGCCGACCAGCTTGCGGCGCTCGGCGGCGTATTCCTCGGACAGCAGATGGTGGATCGGCACGTCGACGAAATCGGGGTCGCCGTAGAACGCCTCGCGGTCGGCGAAGGCCAGCTTCATGCATTCGACCACGGTGTGCACGAAGCGCTCGCCCATCGGGTCCATGGCCCCCATGTCGAAGCCCTCGAGCAGCGCGAGGGTCTGCAACATGGCAGGCCCCTGGCTCCAGACGCCGCATTTCAACACGGTGTGGCCGCGGTAGTCGCGCCGCAGCGGCGCCTCCGTGCTGGCACGCCAATGCGACATGTCCTGCGCGCTCAGCACGCCGCGATGGCGCTGGCCGGAGCTGTCGAGGATTTCCGTTTTCGCAAAGAAATCGCCGATGGCTTCGGCGACGAAGCCGCCATACCAGGCGTTGCGCGCCGCCTCGATCTGCGCGACGCGATCGTGGCCGCCCGCCTCGGCCTCCCGCAGCACGCGTTCCCAGGTGCGGCCGAGCGTCGGGTTGGCATACAGCCCGCCGGCGACCGGGCCGCCATTGCGCAGCCAGATCTCGGCGGAGGTCGGCCATTCCGATTCGAACAGCGGCTTCACCGTGTTCAGCGTGGCGATGACGCGCGGGACGTAGTGGATGCCGCGATGCGCGTAGCCGATGGCGTACGACATCACGTCGCGCAGCGACCAGGTGCCGTAGTCGCGCAGCATCAGCGCCCAGGCATCGAAGGCGCCGGGCACCATGGCGGGCAGGAAGCCGGTGCCGGGGATCAGGTCGAGCCCGAGCTCGCCCTTGACGTGGGCCACGGAAAGCCCGGCCGGCGCCACGCCCTGGCCGCAGATCACGCGCTGCGCGCCGGCCTTGGCATCATGGATGATGATGGGGCAGTCGCCGCCCGGGCCGTTCAGATGCGGCTCGGCCACCTGCAGGGTGAAACCCGCGGCCACGGCCGCGTCGAAGGCGTTGCCACCGCGCTCCAGCACCGCCATCCCGACCTGCGAGGCGATCCAGTGGGTGGAGGCGACGACACCGAAGGTGCCGGCGATCTCGGGGCGCGTCGTGAACATTCTGGGACGATTTCCGTATGGCGTCTTGAGACCTTCGATAGGCGCAGGCAGAAGCGTCGGGGTCAATATTGCGGTGCGCAACCACGATGCTTGTTCCGGTCGTCGGACCCTCCGGTGCGGGGAAGGACACGCTGATGGCGGCGGCGCAGGCACGCCTGGCGGATGACCCGCGCTTCCTGTTCGCCCGCCGCTGCATCACCCGCCCCGCCGAGGCCGGCGGCGAGGACCACCTGCCAATGACGCGGGAGGCCTTCTGCGTAGTGCGGGATGCGGGCGGCTTTGCGCTGTGGTGGGAGGCGCATGGCCTGCTCTATGGCATCGCCCGCGAGGTGGAGGAGGCGCTGGCCGCCGGCCGCGTCGTCATCGCCAACCTGTCCCGGACCGTGCTGACGGAGGCCGCGATGCGCTGGCCGGTGCGCGTGCTGTTCATCACCGCGCCGCTGCCGGTCCTCGCCGGCCGCCTCGCCGCCCGTGGCCGCGAGGCGCCGGCGGATATCGAGGCCCGGCTGGCGCGTGAGGCCCCGCTGCCGGAGGGGCTGGAGGTCGAGACCGTGCTGAACGATGCGACGCGGGAGGAAGGCGTCGCCCGCGTCCTCGCGGCGCTCAGCCGAGCAGCGGCAGACGCTCGGCTAGCAGGAAAGGCGCGCCCGGCCCGGCCTGGGTGAACAGGCACAGCTCTGTCACCCGGCGCCTGGTGGCGGGCACCTCGCCGAGATGGGCTCCCAGCGCCGGCCGCACCACCTGCATCTCGGCGGCGTCGAGGCGGCGGGACAGGGTGACGTGGAACCACCAATCCTCGAAGACGTAG
Organism: Falsiroseomonas sp. E2-1-a20; assembly: GCF_051433195.1. Taxonomy (NCBI): domain Bacteria; kingdom Pseudomonadati; phylum Pseudomonadota; class Alphaproteobacteria; order Acetobacterales; family Roseomonadaceae; genus Falsiroseomonas; species Falsiroseomonas sp. E2-1-a20. The sequence continues at coordinate 35,435 of NZ_JBHMFT010000003.1, forward strand.
TGGTAGCCCCAGCGGTGCAGATTCTCCCGCTGGCGCTCCGTCAGGCGTTCCGGCCGCCGGCGGGCGATCTCGGCTTCGGTCGGCGGCGCGCGATGCACGTCGAGGCCGGCGACGGCGGCATCGCACAGCGCCTGCAATTCGGCGCTGCGCTCCGTCTCCAGCAGCGCCAGGAAGCCGTGATGCTCGGCCAGGTGCAGCGGCGGCAGCGCGAAGGGCCGGGTGCGGGCCGCCAGCGCCATCGCATCGGTGCGCAGCGCGGCCCAGCTGGTGGCCAGGCGGAAGGGCGGCTTCAGCGTGGCGTGCAGGCCGTACAGCCGCGCATCCTTGGTGACCTCCGCGATGTCGAGGCCGGGCAGGGCAGGTTGCGCCAGCGTCGCGCCGGTCTCGGTGTCGCGGCCGAGCCACTGCGAGCCCAGCGCGTGCAGCCTGTCTTCCAGCCGCGGCGCCCAGTAGATGGCGGCGCGCATCATGCGATGCGTTCGCCCGCGCGCCAGACCTTGCGCACCACGGCATGGCCCTCGAAGGGGCGGATCTGCACGAGGTCGGCGCGCAGCCCGGCCTGGATCCAGCCGCGGTCGGTGAAGCCGGCCATGCGGGCGGCCGTGCCGGTGATCATCGCGATCGCGGCCGGCAGCGTGGCGTGGCCCTGCCCGGCGGCGAGCCAGGCGGCCTCCACCATGGCGGGCGGCACGTAGTCGCTGGCCAGCACGTCGACTGCGCCGTCATGCATCAGGTCGGAGACGGCGACGTTGCCGGAATGGCTGCCGCCGCGGACGATGTTGGGCGCGCCGGCGATGACCTGCACGCCGATCCGCTTCGCCGCCAGCGCCGCATCCCGCGTCACCGGGAATTCGCTGATGGTGATGCCATCCGCGGCGTTGCGGATGATGTCGTCCTCGTTGTCGTCGTCGTGGCTGGCCAGGGGCAGGTGGCGATGCGCCACGCGGTCCAGCAGCCAGCGGCGCTGCGGCTCCCGCAGGCGGGCGCGCTGGTCCAGCAGTTCCGCGATGCGCTGGTCCACCTGCGCCAGGTTCATCTGCGCCTGGCGGACCCGCATGGTGCGGTAGCGTTCCAGGTCGCGGTACTGGCCGACGCCGGGGGAATGATCCATCAGGCTGACCATGCGGACCAAAGGATGATCGGCGGCGAGGTCAACCAGTTGCGGCATGTCCGAGGCCGGCAATTCGCAGCGCAGATGGAGAAAATGGTCGGATTTCAGCAGCCCGGTGTGGGTGAGGGAATCGAGATCCGCCAGCCCGTCCTTGAAGGTCTGCGTGCGCCCGGTGTCGAAGCCGAGGTCACCCAGGCACAGCGCATCCAGCACCGTGGTGACGCCGGCTGCCGCCGTCTGGCTGTCATGTGCCAGCATGGCGGAGCGTGACGGCCAGCGCGCGGTGGCGCGCGGCTGCACCTGGCGTTCGAGATTGTCGGTGTGGACATCGACGATGCCGGGGATCAGGTGGTCGCCGTCCAGGTCGATCGCGCCGGGCGCGTGGCTGCGACCGGGCTGGATTTCGACGATGCGGTCGCCGCGGAGGACCAGCGTGCCGGGCACCACGCTGTCCGGAAGGACCAGCAGCGCATTGGTCAGGATCATGTCGGAATTCATGCGGCGTCCTGGATGGGCAGAACCTCGAACAGGCGATCGGCCACCTGGTCGCGGATCTCGGTGTCGTGGAAGATGCCGATCAGCGCCGCGCCGCGCGCCTTGGCCTCCGCGACCAGGGCGACGACGACCTGGCGGTTCACGGGGTCGAGGCTGGCGGTCGGCTCATCCAGCAGCAGCACGGGGTAGTCCGCGGCGAAGCCGCGTGCCAGGTTGATACGCTGCTGCTCGCCACCGGAAAAGGTGGAGGGCGGCAGGTTGTGCAGCCTTGACGGAAGGTTGAGCCGCATGAGCAGGGCCGAGGCCCGGGCCTTGGCCGCATCCTCCGGCACGCCGCGGGCACGCAACGGCTCGGCCACGATGTCGAGCGCGCCGACGCGTGGGATGACCCGCAGGAACTGGCTGACATAGCCCAGCGTCTCGCGCCGGATTTCCCGCACCAGCCGCGCATCGGCGGTGGCGAGGTCCACCACCTCGCCGGCGTGGCGCAGCAGGATGCGGCCGGAACCGGCGCCGTAATTGCCGTAGAGGCAGCGCATCAGCGTGGATTTGCCGGCGCCCGAGGGTCCGACCAGGGCCACGCATTCGCCGGGCGCCACGCTGAAATCCACGGCGTCCAGCACCGGGATGCGGACATCGCCTTGCAGGAACAGGCGAAACTCCTTCGCCAGCCCCTCCGTCCGGATCGCGAAGCTCATGCCGCCAGCACCGAGGAGACCAGGAGTTGCGTGTAGGGGTGCTGCGGGTCGTCCAGCACCCGGTCGGTCAGGCCAGCCTCCACCACCACGCCATGCCGCATCACCAGCATCCGGTGCGCCAGCAGCCGGGCGGCGGCGATGTCGTGCGTCACGATCAGCACGGCGAGGCCGAGGTCGGCCACCAGGGCGCGGATCAGGTCGAGCAGCCGCGCCTGGACGGAGACATCGAGGCCGCCGGTCGGCTCATCCATGAAGACCAGCTTCGGCAGGGTCACCAGCGTGCGGGCGATCTGCAGGCGCTGCTGCATGCCGCCGGAGAACTTTTGGGGCACGTCATCCATGCGGGCGGGGTCGATCTCCACCCGCTCCAGCCAATGCGCCGCCTGGCCGCGGATGTTGCCGTAGTGCCGTGCGCCGGTCGCCATCAGCCGCTCGCCGATGTTGCCGCCGGCGGAGACGGCCATGCGCAGCCCGTCGCGCGGGTTCTGATGGACAAAACCCCATTCGGTGCGCATCAGGCGGCGCCGCGCGGCTTCCGTCATGCCGAGCACGTCCTGGCCGAGGTAGCGGACCTCGCCGGCATCCGGCCGCATCAGCCCGGAAAGGACCCGGAGAAGCGTGGTCTTGCCGCTGCCGGATTCACCGACGATGGCGACCACCTCGCCGGGGAAGATGTCGAGCGCCACGCCATCGAGCGCGGCGATGCGGCCGAAGCGCAGCACCAGGTCCTGGGCGGAGAGGAGGGGCGGCGTGCCCCCCTCACCCAACCCTCTCCCTCCTGTGGGGGGCGAGGGCTCTTCGCTGACGCTCATTCCGCCGCTTCCTTCATCGCCTGGCGTTCGCGGCAGAAATCCGTGTCGGAGCAGACGAAGATGCGGCCGCCGACATCATCCGTCAGCACCTCGTCCAGGTAGGTGTCGCCGGAGCCGCACAATTCGCAGGCATGCGGCGCGCGGATCGGGCGGAAGGGATGGTCGTCGAAATCCAGGCTGCGGACGCTGGTATAGGGCGGCACCGCGTAGATCCGTTTCTCCCGCCCCGCGCCGAACAATTGCAGCGCCGGCATGCGGTCCATCTTCGGGTTGTCGAAGGCCGGGATGGGGGAGGGCGACATCAGGTAGCGGTCGTTCACCATGACCGGATAGGAATAGCTGGTGGCGATGTGGCCGTGGCGGGCGATGTCCTCGTACAGCTTCACATGCATCAGCCCGTAGTCGGCCATGGCGTGCATCCGCCGCGTCTCCGCGATGCGCGGCTCCAGCCGCCCCAGCGGCTCCGGGATCGGCACCTGGTAGACCAGGATCTGATCCTCCCGCAGCGCGCGTTCCGGGATGCGGTGACGGGTCTGGATGATGCTGGCCTGTTCCGTGCTTTCCGTCGTCGCGATGCCGGCCGTGCGGCGGAAGAAAGCGCGGATGGAGACGGCGTTGGTGGTGTCGTCGCTGCCCTGGTCGATCACCTTCAGCACGTCGGCCGGGCCAAGAACGGCCGCCGTCACCTGGATGCCGCCGGTGCCCCAGCCATAGGGCAGCGGCATTTCGCGCGAGCCGAAGGGCACCTGGTGGCCGGGGATGGCGACGGCCTTCAGGATGGCGCGGCGGATCATCCGCTTCGTCGATTCGTCGAGGTAGGCGAAGTTGTAGCCCGGGTCGTGCGTCATGTGGTCGGCTCCGGCTGATCTTGTGGCGCGGACCCCCTCACCCAACCCTCTCCCCCAGGGGGGAGAGGGCTCTGCTGCACGCTGGCGCGCATGGTGCGCACGTTTTCCAGTTCCGACTGGAAGTCGACGTAGTGCGGCAGCTTCAGGTGCTCGACGAAGCCCGTGGCCTCGACATTGTCGCAATGCGACAGCACGAATTCCTGCTGCTGAGACGGCGCCGTGGCGTCCTCCCCCAGTTCGGCGGCGCGCAGCGTGCGGTCGACCAGCGCCATGGACATCGCCTTGCGCTCGCCATGGCCGAAGACCAGTCCGTAGCCACGGGTGAATTGCGGCGGCTCCGTGCGGCTGCCCTTGAACTGGTTCACCATCTGGCATTCGGTCACGGTGATGTCGCCGAGGTCGATGGCGAAGCCGAGTTCCGGCGGCACGAACTCCACCGCCACCTCGCCCATGCGGATCTCGCCGACGAAGGGATGGTTGTTGCCGTAGCCGCGCTGGCTGGAATAGCCGAGCGACAGCAAAAATCCCTCGTCGCCGCGTGCCAGCGCCTGCAACCGCAGGGGACGGTCAGCCGGGAACGACAGCGGCTCCCGCGTCAGGTCGCCCGGCTCCGCCTCGCTCGAAGCCTCGCGCTGCATCAGACCCTCGCGCGCCAGCATTTCCGTCACGCGCGGTGTTGGCTCCGCACTCGCCGCGGCCTCCGGCGGCGTCTGCCGTGATCCACCTGCGGCCGCGAGCGAAAAATCCAGCAGGCGGTGCGTGTAGTCGAAGGTCGAGCCCAGCACCTGGCCGCCCGGCAAATCCTTGTAGGTGGCGCTGATGCGGCGGTGCAGGGCCATCGCGTTGGTGTCGAGCGGCAGGCTGGCGCCGAAGCGGGGCAGGGTGGTGCGGTAGGCGCGCAGCAGGAACGCCGCCTCGATCAGGTCGCCGCGGGACTGCTTCACGGCCAGCGCCGCCAGGCCGCGATCGTGGCAGGAACCCTCCGCCATCACGCGGTCCACGGCGAGGCCAAGCTGCGCCTCGACCTGCGCCGCGGTCAGTTCCGGCAGGGCGGGATCGCCGCGGCGGGTCTCGTCGAGCCAGGCATGGGCGGCGCCGATGGCGCGTTCGCCGCCCTTGGTCGCGACATACATGCCTCAGCCCTCCGCGATCGCGACGCTGCGCGGCAGCGCCGCGAGGCGGTCCCCGGCACACAGGATGACATCGACGCCGCAGGGCGCCTGGCGGCGATTGGTCGCCCAGTTGGCGAGGAAGCCGGGCGGGGCGCCCCGCACGCGAAGCCGGTGCTCGTCGCGGATGCCGGGCCCGGTCAGCCGCCAGCCCGAGCCTTCCTCGACGGCGTCGACCTCCAGGATCAAGGTCGCACCACGCTCCGGCTCATCCTCCGTTCCCGGGTCCAGTTCCGCCAATCGCGCGGCAGGATCGAGCACGAAGGCGGCGGTGCCGGCCGGCGCGGAGGGCGCGCCGCAATGAAATCGCACCCAGGCCTCGGCCTGCGGCCCCGCGGCGAGGCGCAGTTTCGTCTCGGCATCGACCAGCGCCAGCAGCACGGCGGCGGCGGCGGGGGACAGGCCCGGCGGCGCCTCCGGCAGCCGCGGCACGCGCTGCACCTGGCCGGGGCGGCTCATCGCCTGCAGCACGGCGCGGAACGCCGCCTGCGAATCCAGCACCGGATCGGCAAAGCCGGGGAACGACGTGCTCATCGCATCTGCGTCATGGTGAAGAACTCCACGCGGGTGGCGGCGGCACGGCGGGCACGGCCGGCGCGGCGCTCGGCCTGCGCTGCCTCCAGCGGCGCGATCACCGCGGCCTCCAGCGCCGGGCGCCGCGCCGCATCCTGCATCAGCGCATCGAGCAGTGCCGCCAGTTCCGCCTGCTGCACATCGCGGCCGGCGACGTAGCCATGGCCCACCGTGCCATCCTCCAGCCGCACCGCGCAGCGGGTGACGGTCATCTCGCCCAGGTTGAAGGGCGCGCCATCGCCACCGGCGCGGCCACGCACCATCACCAGGCCGGTCTCCGGCCCACGCAGCCTGCGATGGGGCGGCGCCGGCGGCATCGCCTCCAGCCGTGCGACGATCTCCGTGGCATCCGCGCGGGCGAGGATGGACATCCACCGCCGGCGCTCCGCATTATTCTCAACCTTGTTGGGGGTTGGGGTGTCGGGGTCTGGGCTCATGGGATGCTCATATTGTCTAGACAACTAGTCATCCGCCCCGATAAGGTCAAGCAAAACTCGCATAAGCGAACCGGGAGGGGTTTGAAGATTCCATGACGAACCATGCAGGCCCAGGCATCGGCCCATGATCAACGAACCGGCACCGAACGACGCCCCCGCCAGCGGCATCGCCCTGGCACGCGGCCAGGGGGTCGCGCTCTGGCGGCAGATCGCGCAGCGGCTGGAGCGCGATATCGCCGGCGGCACCCACCCGCCCGGCGGCCGCCTGCCGACCGAGGCGGAGCTTGCGGCGCAGTACGGCGTCAACCGCCACACCGTGCGTCGCGCGATGGAGGAGCTGGAAGGCCGCGGCCTGGTCCGCATCGAACAGGGCCGCGGCAGCTTCGTGGCCGAGGATGTGGTGGACTACCGCCTCGGCCCGCGTACGCGCTTCGCCGAGATCATCCGCCGGCAGAACCGCGAGCCTGGCGGCCGCATCCTGCGCGTGGCGGAGGTGGCGGCGGAAACCGGCCTGGCCGAGCAGCTCGGCATCCGGCGCGGGCGGCCGGTGGTGGTGGTGGAACGGCTGTCGCTGGCGGATGGCCGGCCGCTGGTGCTCGGCACGCACCATTTTCCTTCGACGCGCTTCGGCCGGATTCCGGAGCTGCTGCGCAAGGACCCGTCGATCAGCGCCGCCTTGGCCGCCTGCGGCGTGCCGGACTACAGCCGCAAGGTCACCCGCATCACGGCCCGCCTGCCGACGCCGGAGGAAGCCGAGATCCTGCAGCAATCCCGCAACCGCCCGGTGCTGGTGACGGAGGCGGTGAATGTCGATCCGGCCGGGGAGGTGGTGGACCTCTCGATCGCCCGCTATGCCGCCGGCCGCGCGCAGCTTGTCGTGGAGTCCTGAATGAGCTGGCTGATCGAAGGCGGCACCGCGCTGCTCGATGGCGCCCTGCGGCCGGCGGCGGTGGCGCTGGAGGATGGCCTGGTTGCCGCCGCCGCGCCGGCCGGCGCGCGGCGCTTCGATGCCACCGGGCTGCTGGTGCTGCCGGGCCTGGTCGATATCCACGGCGATGCGCATGAACGGCAGATGCAGCCGCGCCCCGGCATCGGATTCCCGGCCGGCCTCGCGATGCGCGATTCGGCGGCGCAGCTTCTGGCCGCCGGCATCACCACCGCCTGCCTCGGCGTGACCCTGTCCTGGGAGCCGGGGCTGCGCGGCATCGAGGCCTGGCGCCGGACGCTGGCGGCCGTGCAGGCGGTGCGTGCCGATGGCGGCTGCGACCTGCGCATCCATTGCCGCTACGAGGCGGACAACCTGGATGCGCTGGAGGAGTTGCTGGCCGACATGGCGGCCGGCCGCGTCGCGCTGCTGGCCTTCAACGACCACACGCCCGGCATCGTCCGGCGCCTGCCGGACCCGGCCAAGGCCGCGGCCTATGCGCAGCGCGGTGGCGTCGCCGTCTCGGATTTCACGGTGCTGGCCGAGGCCGCGCTGGCCCGGCGCGGCGAGGTGGCAGAGGCGCATGCCCAGCTTGCCGCGGCGGCGCGGGCGCTACGCATTCCCATGCTGAGCCATGACGACGCGACGCCGGAGGATCGCGCCGCGTTTCGCGCGCTGGGCGCCGCGGTCTGCGAGTTTCCGATGTCGGAGGCCGTCGCCCAGGCGGCGCGCGAGGCGGGGGAGCACGTGGTGATGGGCGCGCCCAACGTGGTGCGCGGCGGCAGCCACATGGGCTGGTCCGCCGCGGCGCCGCTGGCGGAGCGTGGCTTGGTCACCATCCTGGCGTCGGACTACTACTGGCCGGCAATGCTGGAGGCCGCCTTCGTCATGGCCGGCCGCGGCGTGCTGGACCTGCCGGCGGCCTGGGCGCTGGTCTCCGCCAATCCGGCGCAGGCGGCGGGGCTGGACGACCGCGGCCGCATCGCGCCGGGGCTGCGCGGCGATGTGGTGCTGGTCGATCCGGACCGCCGCGCGCCGGTCGCGACCTTCTGCCAGGGGCGGCTGGCGGGGATGGCGGCTGGGGCAGCGGCGAGGGTGAGCTAACCCTTCGCCCGCCGGATCGCCGCCTGCGCCATCGTATCCAGCGCGTTCAGGAAACGCGACTTGTCGGCGCCCGCCATCGGCGGCGGGCCGCCGCCCATGCCCATCTCCCGCAAATGCTGGGAGATGGCGCGGCCGGCCAGGGCGCTGCCGATGTTGTTCTCGGTCCAGGGGTGGCCCTTGAAGTTCAGCGCGAAGGCGCCCTTGGCCAGGCAGCGCGCGGCGAGGGGGATGTCGGCCGTCAGGCAGACATCGATCGGCGTCGCCTCCTCCGCGATCCAGTCATCCGCCTTGTCGGCGCCATCGGTGACGATGACGATCCGCGTGCGCCCGCCCGGCGGCCGGATGGGGCGTGAGCCGTTGGAGACGAAGATGGTCTCGAAGCCGAGCCGCCCGGCGACGCGCAGGATCTCGTCCCGCACCGGGCAGGCATCGGCGTCAACAAGGAAGCGCGGCGTTGCGGTCATCGCACCTGCGTAGCGGGTGGCAGCTCCACCGCATAGGTTTCCAGCGCCGGCACGCTGCGGATCATGCGGCGGTCGGCGAGAAATCGGGCAAAACGTTCATAGCGGTTGCGGTCCAGCGCGCCGGGGCTCAGCGAGAAGCGGTTGGCGGTGCTCGCGAAGGCGCGGCGGTTCAGCTCGTTGTCCAACTCGCGGCGCGGGCCGGCGATGAACATGCGCCAGGATTCCTCCGGGTTGTTCACCAGGAAATGCGTCGCGGCCTCGGTCGCGTCGATGAAGCGCCTCAGGGTCGCATCCCGTGAACGATCGCGGTGGGCGATGTAGATCAGCTCGTCATAGGCCGGGATGCCGTACTGCTCGGGGAAGAAGGCGCGGCCGGGGCGGTTCTCGATATCCAGTTGGTGCAGCTCGAAATTGCGGAAGCCGCCGAGGATGCCGTCCACCTGGCCCGACATCAGGGCGGAGGACAGGCCGAAATTCACGTTCACCAGGCGGATGTCCGACAGCGACAGGCCGACGGACTCCAGCATCGCGCCCATCGTCACTTCCTCGAACCCCGCGACGGAATAGCCGATGCGCTTGCCGCGAAGGTCCGCCAGCGTCCGCACCGGGCCGTCGCGCAGCACCGTCAGCGTGGACAGCGGCGTCGCCACCAGCGTGCCGACGCGCACCAGCGGCAGGCCCTGGTCCACCGCGAGGTAGAGGTTCTTCTGGTAGTACACGCCGATATCGCCGCGCTTCGCGCCGATCAGCCGCGGCGGGTCGTTCGGGTCGGCCGGTGCCACGATACGGACATCGAGGCCGGCCCGGGCAAAATCGCCGCGTTCCTGCGCGATGATGATGGGCGCGTGGTCCGGGTTGATGAACCAGTCGAGCAGCACCGTCAGCGGCTCCCGCGCCGGTTGCGCGTGCGCGAGGGGGGCGGCCAGCAGCAGGGCCAAAAGGGCGAGCAGGCGCTTCATGTCGTGACCTTTTCACTGAGGAGGGAATCGGGCTGCCAGGGGATCGCCCTTCGCAGCAGCCAGTCGGTGGCGAACCACAGGGCGAGGGCCATCAGCATCAGCACGAAGAGGGCTGCGAACATCACGTCCGTCTGGCTGCGGCCATTGGCGTGCAGCATCAGGTAGCCGAGGCCGGCCGAGGCGCCGACCCATTCGCCGACCACGGCCCCGATCGGCGCGACGGCGGCGGCGACGCGCAGTCCCGAGGCCAGCGAGGGCAGGGCGGCCGGCACCCGCACCCGCCACAGCAGGGCGAAGCGGGAGGCGCCCATGGTGGCGGCGAGGTCGAGCATCCCGGGCTCCGTCCGCCGCAGCCCGTCATAGAAGGCGGTGGCGACGGGGAAGAAGATGATGAGGGTGGCCATCGCCACCTTGCTGCCGATGCCGAAGCCGAGCCACAGCGTCAGCAGCGGCGCGATGGCGAAGACCGGGATGGCCTGGCTGATCAGCAGCAGCGGCAGCAGCCAGCGCCGCCCGCCCGGCCAGGCCGCCAGCACCAGCGCCGTGCAGCAGCCGAGCAGCGTGCCCAGCAGCAGCCCGAGCAGGATTTCCGTGCCGGTGATGGCGGCGTGTCCCGCGATGATGTCCCAGCGATCCGCCAGCGCGGCGGCGACGCGGGAGGGCGCCGGCAGCAGGAAGGGCGGCACCTCCGTGACCCAGACGAAGGCCTGCCACAGCAGCACGAGGCCGGCGGCGGCGATGAACCCGCGGATCATGCCACCGCCTCCGCCAGCCGTTCCAGCAGCGCCGCCTGGGCCGCAAGCAGCGCCGGGTTGCCGGCGGGTCGGGGTGGCGCACCCTCCGGGACTTGCACCTCGACCGGGACGGAGGGACTGCCCGAGAGGACGAAGATGCGGTCCGCCAGGCGCAGCGCCTCCAGCGGGTCATGCGTCACCAGCAAGACCGTGCGGCCGGCCAGCAGGCGGGCGGACAGGGACTGCATGCGGTGGCGGGTCGGCGCATCGACGGCACTGAACGGCTCGTCCATCAGCACCAGCGGGCGGTCCTCCATCAGCGTCCGCGCCAGGGCGGCGCGCTGGCGCATGCCGCCCGAGAGTTGCGCCGGCATCTTGGCGCCATCCGCCGCCGTCAGCCCGACTTCGGCGAGCAGGGCGCGGGCGCGCGAAAGGTCGGGACGCTCGCCGCGCAGATGCGCGCCCATGGCGATGTTGCCGAGCAGGTCCCGCCAGGGCGCCAGCAGGTCCTGCTGCGCCATGTAGGCGACGCGGCCGGCGATCGGTGCGCCATCCTCGGCCTGCACGCGGCCGTGGCCCGGCACCGGCACCAGCCCGGCCACCAGCCGCAGCAGGGTGGATTTGCCGGACCCGGAGGGACCGAGCAGCGCCGTGGTGCGCCCGCCCTCGATGCGGAGGGCAAGCGCCCCCAACACGGGCAGGCCGCCGAGCGACAGGCCATGCGGCAACGCGATGCGGAATCCGGGCGCGGAAGCGCCCAACGGGGGCGGGCTAGGCAAGACACCGTTCCCTTCGCCGGCATGACCCGGATCAGGTTCGTGGGGTCGCGGGGATCACCCCCGCCTCTCAGCCCCCAATGGGCTCCCCCCGATGACGCCCTGATGTATGCGGTGCGGCGCCGGCCGCCGCAAGAGGGGCGCTGGCGCAACCCCGCGGGTGCCCACATATCCCGGTGGATGATCCACCCGCGCCCGCTGCTGATCGGCTCCGAGATCTATCGGGGTTCCACCTATGGCCCGAAGCATCCCCTGGCGATCCCGCGCGTCTCGACCATGCTGGACCTGGTGCGCGCCATGGGCTGGGTGGCGCCGGCGCAGTACCGTGACAGCCCGCGCGCCACGCCGGCAGACCTGCTGCGCTTCCACACGCCGGACTACATCGCCGCACTGATGGCCGCCGAGGCGACGCAGCAGGTGGACCCGGCCCACAAGGCGCGCCACCGCATCGGCGCCGATGGCAACCCGGTGTACCGGGAGGTGTTCTCCCGCCCCGCCACCGGCGCCGGTGGCGTGATGCTGGCGGCAGGCCTGACGCGGGATGCCGGGCCGGCGGCCAGCATCGTGCATGTGCCGGGCGGCGGCACGCATCACGGCCAGCCGGACCGTGCCAGCGGCTTCTGCTACCTGAACGACGCGGTGCTGGGCCTGCTGCGTTGGCTGGACCTCGGCCTCGACAACATCCTGTACCTCGACATCGATGCGCATCACGGCGACGGGGTTGAGCAGGCCTTCGCGGAGGATCCGCGCGTCTTCACCGTATCCGTGCACGAGGCCGGGCGCTGGCCCAACACCGGCCCGGCCGAGAACCGCGCCGGCGGCCATGCCCGCAACCTGCCGGTGCCCGAGGGTTTCAACGACAGCGAGATGGACGTGCTGCTGCGCCACGCCATCCTGCCCATCCTGCGCCAGCGACGGCCGCAGGCGGTGATGCTGCAATGCGGGGCGGATGCCATCGCGGAGGATCCGCTCTCCCGCCTCGCACTATCCAACGGCGCGCATCGCGCGGTGGCGCAGGCGCTGATGGGGATGGCGCCGCGGCTGATCGTGCTGGGTGGCGGCGGCTACAACCCGTGGTCGGTGGCGCGCTGCTGGGCCGGGGTCTGGGCCACGCTGAACCGCCTGCCGATCCCACCCCGCATCCCGCCCGCAGCGGAGGCCGTGCTGCGCGGCCTGTCCTTCCACCGCGCCGCCGGCCGCAACCCGCCGGAGCACTGGTTCACCACCATCGCCGACGAGCCCCGCCCCGGCCCCGTGCGCCCGGAGATATGGGCGTTGGCGGCCCGGACGCTGGAGGGGCTGCCGGAGCCGCCCCTCGCCAGCCTCGCGGCCGGTGCTATGCTCGGGCCATGATGAAAAGACGCCCCGTGCTTGCCTCGCTCGGCCTGTTCATGGCCGGCGCCGCCCTGGCCCAGCCGGGCGTGGACCGGCCGCAGCCGAAGCTGCCGACCGAACCGCTGGTCATCCTCGGCCGCAACGGCACCCGCCACACCTTCCAGGTGGAGATGGCGGTCAGCCCCGACCACCAAATGATCGGCCTGATGTTCCGCCCGACCGTGGGTGCGGAGGAAGGCATGCTGTTCGACTGGGGCCAGCCGCGCGAGAGCAGCATGTGGATGCGCAACACCCTGGCCTCGCTCGACATGCTGTTCATCGCCGCCGATGGCCGCATCCACCGCATCGCCGAACGCACCGTGCCGCAGAGCCTGACACCGATCGACAGCCGCGGCCCGGTCCGCGCCACGCTGGAATTGCAGGCCGGGATCACGGAGAAGCTGGATATCCGCGTCGGCGACCGCGTCCTGCACCGGATCTTCGGCACCGCGCCCTGATCCGGCGACCCGGCCTCAATCCAGGGAGACGTTCGCCTCCCGCACCACCCGCGTCCATTGCTCGCGCTCGCGCCGCACGGTCTGGGTGAAGGCCTCACGGCCCTGGAAGATCGGAAGCTGGCCCTGCGCCAGGTAGGTGCGCAGCAGGTCGGTGTCGCGCAGCGCCCAGCCGATGGCTTCCTCAAGCTGCGCCAGGATCGGGGCGGGCGTGGCGGCCGGGGCGAGGATGCCCTGCCAGCCCACCGCCTCGAACCCCTCCACGCCGCTTTCCTGCACCGTCGGCACGTCCGGCAGCGCCGGCAGCCTCTCCCGCCCCGTCGTCGCGATGATGCGGATGCGGCCGGATTCGGCGGCCGCGCGCATCAGGTTGTAGCCGTCGATCATCAACTGGAGACGGCCGCCCAGCAGGTCCTGCAACGCCGGCGCGCTGCCGCGGTAGGGTACGTGCACGACGTCGATCCCGGCACGGCGCTTCAGCAGTTCGAACGCCAGATGCGGGATGCCGCCATTGCCGCCGGAGCCCATGTTCAGCGCGCCAGGCCGCGCCTTGGCCATGGCGATGAACTCCGCCAGGTTGCGCACCGGCAGGTCCGCCGGCACGGCGACGGCAAGCGGCACGGCGACGATCTGCGCGATCGGGGCGAAGTCGGTCAGGGTGTCGAAGGTCAGGTTGCTGTACAGCGCCGGGTTGATGGCCAGCATGCCGACATTGCCGACCAGCAGCGTGTAGCCATCGGCCGGCGCCTTGGCGACCAGGTCCATGCCGATGTTGCCACCGGCCCCGCCGCGATTGTCGACCACGAATTGCTGCCCGAAGCGCTCCGACAGCTTCTGCGCCAGGGGCCGTGCCGTCAGGTCCACGCCGCCGCCGGCGGGAAATCCCACGATCATCCGGACCGGGCGATCCGGATAGCGCGCCTGCGCGCCGGCGCCGCGGGCGCGGAGGAGGGGCAGCGCGGCGAGGCCGCCCGTCAGGGTGCGGCGGTTGATCATGGTTTCGGTTTCCTCCGGGGGCTTTCCGCCAGCATGGCGGCGGCGGCCTCGGCTGGTCAATCAGCCGCCGCCCTGGAACGCGGCGCCGGAAGGCCCAGGCGCGCGAAGGCTTCCGGCGGCGCCTCGTGCTCCGCCATCAGGGCGGTGAGCAACGCGGCCATGCGCGCGGCCTCCGCCGGCGCATCGACGGGCGCGGCCTGCGCCGGGTCGGCGTGCAGGTCGTACAGCGCCGTGTGCGGGTCCAGCAGCGGGTAGCGGTGGATCATGTTGGCGGCGGCATCGGCCACCAGGGGCAGCTTGAGCACCGGCATGCCCTTGGTGAAGCCGAAGGGGCCGGCGAGCGTCGCGCCCTGGATCTCCCGCGCCTCGAAGAAGCTGCGCATGTGCACGGGCATCAGCGTGTAGTGGTGCAGCGGCACCGCCGACTGCGCGCCCTCCGGGTGGCGCATGTAGACGAAGCGCCCGTCGGTCACGTTCACCGCGCCGCCGAACTGGCCGAACAGCACCCCCGGCCGCAGCGGCGCATCCTGCGCGAGCAGCGGCATCAGGGACCGGCCCAGCACTTCCGGCGGCGTCGTGGCGCCGAAGATGTCGAGGATGGTCGGCATCAGGTCCATGGTCTGGGTCAGCGCCATCCGCCGCGACCCGGCCTGCGCCGCGTGGTCCGGGTGGTGGATGAACAGCGGGATCCGCGCGACCTCGTCGAAGAAGGGCGGGCGGTTCTTGCCCCAGTATTCATGCTCGCCGAGCAGCAGGCCGTGGTCGGTCGAGACCACCAGCGCGGTGTCCGACCAGGCCTCGTTGGCGTCCATCCAGTCCAGCACGCGGCCGAGGTAGTCGTCGCACATGGCGACCAGGGCCAGGTAGTTGGCGCGCAGCTCCGCCTCCTCCTCCGGCGCGTAGCCGGGCTGGCCGTAGCGCGGCCAATCCAGCACCGGGCCGCGGTAGTTGGTGGGCAGCCCCTCACGGAACCGCGCCGCGGCGAAGAACGGCTCGTGCGGGTCGAAGCACTCGAGCTGCAACAGCCAGTTGTCAGCCGCCTTGTTGGTCTCGAGGAAGTCCAGCGCAGCCTCGGTGCAGAGCGCGATCGGAAACGCGGCTTCCTCCGTCATCCGCTCGCGCGAGACGTAGTAGGGCATGTTGGCGTTCTGGTCGGTGCGGCCATCGAACTGCGTCGGGTGGTAGGTCCCGCGCCAGCGCTCCATCGGCGGGGCGACGACGCCCTTCCACTTGTCCTTCTCCTGGCCCCGGAAGAACTCCCAGGACGAATAGCGGCCGTGGAAGCCGACGCCGCCATCCTCGAAGTAGTGGTAGTGGTCTGTGACCAGGTGGCTGTGGGTGCCGCGTTCGGCGCGGAGGATCTCGGGGAAGGCGTTGTCGAAGGGCTCCAGCGGCCCCCAGGCGCGGTGCAGGAAGTTCAGGCGGCCGGTCATCAGGTCCCGCCGCGCCGGCATGCAGGGCATGCTGCCTACGTAGTGGGTGCCGAAGCTGACGCTGCGCGCGGCCAGCCGGTCGAACTGCGGCGTCGGGACCGCCTGCCCGCCATAGCAGCCCAGCGCATGGCGGTTCAGGCTGTCGAACAGGATGTAGATCACCCGCATGGCTCTTTTCGCTCCCTCGGCCGGGCCGCTCGACCGCAGGTGATGCGGTCCGATCGGTCATCCGGCTGGCCTTGCCCTGCGGCTTCGGCTAATCACGCGGTCCACGGGGTGTGGCGCAGCCTGGTAGCGCGCCTGTTTTGGGTACAGGAGGTCCTCGGTTCGATTCCGGGCACCCCGATCCTGACTTTACTGCACGCGGATGTTGCCGTCCCGCACCACGTCGCGCCAGCGCACCCGCTCCGCCGTCACCAGCGCCGCGTATTCCGCCGAGGGTCCGCCTTTCGGCTGGGTCCCGCGTTCCGCCAGCTGCGCCTGCACCGCTGTGTCGGCCAGCGCCGCGCGCGCCGCCTCCGCCATCCGCGCCACCACCGCATCGGGGGCGGTGCGATGCGCGTGCAGGCCGAACCAGGCCTCCGCCGCGAAGCCCGCCATGCCGAATTCGGCGCCGAGTTCGGACATCGCGGGCACATCGGGCAGGTCCGGCAGCCGGGCGGGGGAGGTCACGGCCAGGGCCTTCACCGTGCCGGCGCGGATCTGCGGCAGCGCCGTCGGCAGGTTGTCGATGAAGGTGTCGACCTCCCCGCCCATCACCGCGACCATGCCCGGGCCGGCGCCGCGATAGGGCACGTGCTGCATCGGCGCGCGGGCCAACTGCGCGATCAGCTCCCCGGTCAGGTGGGTGGAGGTGCCGTTGCCGGCGGAGGCGAAGGTGCGGATGCCCGGGCGCGCGCGGGCGTCGCGCAGCAGCGCGCGCACATCACCATCCGGCACGTTGCGCGGATTGGCGACCCAGACGTTGGGCACCGTCACCAGCAGCGTCACGGCGCGGAAATCCGCCTCGGGGTCGTAGGGCAGCGTCGGGTACAGCGCAGGGCCGATGGCGTGGGAGGCGATCTGCGACAGGAACAGCGCGTGGTCATCCGGCTCCCGCGCGAAGCGGCCGGCGGCGGTGGTGCTGCCGGCGCCGGGCTGGTTCTCCACCACCACCGGCCGGCCGAGCCGGTCCCGCATCGCCAGCGCCACCAGCCGCGCCACCACATCCGTGGTGCCGCCGGGCGGGAAGGGCACGATCAGGCGCACGTCGCGCGAGGGCCACGGCGCCTGGGCCAGCGCTGGGGCGGCGAGGGATGCCGCGGCGGCGCCCAGCAGGATGCGGCGCCCGAAGGCGGCGGAAAAGTTCGTCATGCCGTTTTGCTCCCTGTGTTGCGCAAAGCTTTGCGCAGCCGGCCGGGCCTGTCGAGGCTTCCGGGGCCACGCATCGACGGCTAGCCTTGGCCGGGCACCGCGAGGGACACGCCGCCATGACCGACCTGCCGCACGCTCATCCGCCGCACGATGCCGGCGGCCGCTTCGATGGCCCGGTGCAGCGCGAGGAACATGACGCGGCGCATTGGGAGAAGGAGGCCGATGCGATCCGCATGCTGCTGTCGGACGGCAGGCGCCGCCTGTTCACCACGGATGAAAGCCGCCGCGTGCAGGAACAGCTGGATGCCGCGACCTACTGGGCGATGCCCTACTACGAACGCTGGATCCTCGCCTTCTCCAGCCTGGTGGTCGAGAAGGGGCTGCTGCCGGAGGCCACGCTGCTGGCGGAGGAAGCGCGGCTGCGCACGGAGGGTCTCGACCGGGTCGAGGGCGAGCCGGCCGGCGCGCATCACCATGACCACGACCATGACCATGACGACCATCCCTACCAGGCCGACCATGATGCGACCGAGGACACCCTGTCGCCGCTGCGCCTGCGCGGCGTCGCCGTGCGCAACCTGCTGCTGGCGAAGGGCGTGCTGACGGCGGCGGAGATTCGCGCCGAGATCGAGCGCATGGATGCGCGCGGACCGCACAACGGCGCGGCCCTGGTGACGCGCGCCTGGACCGACGCGGATTTCGCCGCGCGGCTGGCGGAGGATGCGGTGGCCGCCGCCGCGGAGCTGGGCCTGGATGCGGCGGGGACGAAGCTTGCGGCGCTGTTCAACACACCGGCGCGGCATCACCTGGTGGTCTGCACGCTGTGTTCCTGCTACCCGCGCAGCATCCTCGGCCGCCCGCCGGCCTGGTACAAAAGCCGCGCCTACCGCGCCCGCGCCGTGCGCGACCCGCGCGGCATCCTGGCCGAATTCGGCACCACCCTGCCGCCGGGCACGGAACTGCGCGTGCACGACAGCAATGCGGAGCTGCGCTATCTGGTGGTGCCGGCGCGGCCCGCCGGCACCGAAGGCTGGGACGCATCCCGCCTTGCGAATTTGGTGACGCGCGATTCGATGATCGGC
Source organism: Falsiroseomonas sp. E2-1-a20 (assembly GCF_051433195.1). Lineage (NCBI taxonomy): Bacteria > Pseudomonadati > Pseudomonadota > Alphaproteobacteria > Acetobacterales > Roseomonadaceae > Falsiroseomonas > Falsiroseomonas sp. E2-1-a20. Next base: position 53,233 of record NZ_JBHMFT010000003.1, read on the forward strand.
GTCACCCTCGCGCGAAGCCCCTGATCACTCCGCCGCGCGCGCCAGGCCGAACTTCGCCTGCAATTCGCGCTCGACATAGTCCAGGCTTTCGACATCGGCGAACTTCATGTCCAGGTCGAACAGGTTCGCCCGATGCGCGCTCGGGCTGCGGTCGCCGCAGGCTTCCTCGACCAGCACGACGCGGAAATTGTGCGAGAAGGCGTCCATCGCGCCCGCCCTGACGCAGCCGGAAGTCGAGACTCCGCAGATGATGACCGTATCCACCTCGTCGTACCGGAGAAACGCCTCCAGCGGCGTGGCGAAGAAGCAGGAGGGCTTGTTCTTCATCACCACGCGATCCTCCTCGCGCGGGGCATAGGCCTCGGGCCATTCATCGGCCCGCTTGTCGCGGCTGTACTGGAAATCCCCGGCGGTCCCGAGCTTCAGGTTCCAGATGCCGCGGTAGCTGGGGTGCGTGCGGTCGTCGCGCCGGCTGTAGTAGATCGGCAGGCCGAGGCGCCGGAACAGCGCCGTCAGCCGCGTCAGCGCCGCGACCAGCGCCGGATCCTCCCGCCCGCACTGGGAATAGGCGGGGTCGACGAACATGTAGGTGGTATCGATGTTCAGCAGGGCCGGGCGGCGGCCGATGCCGATGCGGCGGGCGAAGCCGCCCTTGCGGTAGGTCTCCAGCTCCTCATCCGGCACGAAGCCGCGCCACTTCTCCAGCTTCTCGAGGGGTTCGGTCATGGCATCCTCCTTCGGCAGGCCAGGGTCGGATTCGAAGCGGCGCCCGTCAATCCGGGCCTTGTGACGGCGCCCCACCCTGGCGTCCCGGGTTTCGAGACGCTAGGCGGACGGCCATGACACGGAACACCGCCGCTTGAGCCTGATCCATCGCGCCTGGAGCCTGCTGCCGCGCGACCTGCGGCGTGAGGCGCTGTTCAGCCTGATGGCACTCCGCGCGCCGCGCATCGCGCATCCGGCACCGGATGGGGCGGGGCCGCTGGTACTGGCCGGCTATCACAGCGCGATGAGCGGCCTCGGCGCCGGGACGCGGCGGCTGGAGGCCGGGCTGCGGGCGAGGGGGCTGAACCCGATCGCCGCGGATGTCACCGGACCGCTGCGCCAGGGGCCGCCGCATCCGCCCGCCGAGGTGCCGCCGGGACCGGGTACGCTGCTGGTGCATGTGAACGGGCCGATGCTGCCCTGGGCGCTGGCGGTGCTCGGCCGGCAGGCGGTGGCGGGCAAGCGCGTCATCGGCGTGTGGAACTGGGAATTGCCGGTGCTGCCGGCCGATTGGCGCCGGGGCTTCAAGGCGTGCCACGAGATCTGGGCCGGCTCCCGCTTCACGGCCGAGGCCTTCGGCGGGCGGGGCGCCACGGTGCGGGTGGTGCCCTATCCGGTGGAACCCGCGGCTGCCGCGCCTCGGTCCCGTGCCGATTTCGGGCTGCCGGAGGACGTTTTCGTCACCCTGGCGATCTTCGACGCCGCCTCCTCCATCTCCCGCAAGAATCCGGCGGCCAGCATCGCGGCCCACCATGCCGCCTTCGGCGACGACCCCCGCCGCATCCTGGTGCTGAAGGTGCACAACACCGCGCGCGCCGGCGCGGCGTGGCAGGACGTCGCGGCGCTGGCGGCCAGGCACCCCAACATCCGTGTGCTCGACCGCACCCTGTCCGATGCCGAGATGTCGGCGCTGATCCTGTGCTGCGACGTGTTGATCTCGCTGCACCGGGCGGAGGGCTTCGGCTTCACCCTGGCGGAAGCGCTGGCGCTTGGCCGGCCGGTGGTCGGCACCGGCTGGTCCGGCAACCTGGACTTCATGCAGGCGCCGGGCGCCCACGCGGTGCCCTATCGCCTGGTGCCCGCCACCGACAGCCAGGCGACCTATGCCGTCGCCGGCGCCGAATGGGCGGAGGCCGATACCGGGGCCGCGGCCGAGGCCCTGCGCCGGATCGAGGCCGATCCCGCACTGCGCCGCCCGCCGCCCTTCGCCTTCCCGCCGCCGGACTACGCGGCGCTGCTGGGTGTCACGTCGCGACCTTGAGCGTGATGATCCCGCCGACGATCAGCGCGATGCCGGCCAGCCGCCCCGCCGTCGCCGGCTCGCCGAGCAGCCAGATGCCGAGGATCGCGGTGCCGACGGCGCCGATGCCGGTCCAGATCGCATAGGCGGTGCCGATCGGCAGCGTCTTCAGCGCCAGGGCGAGAAGCCAGAAGCTGGCCGCCATGGCCGCGACCGTCAGGACGGAGGGCACCAGCCGGGTGAAGCCCTGGGTCTGCTTCAGCCCCATCGCCCAGCCGATCTCCAGCAGCCCCGCCCCGATCAGGTAGATCCACGCCATCCCGACAACCTCCGCCAAACGGCGCGGGTCCTAGCATCAGGGGGCGCTGGCGTCCTGCACGCGCCCTGTCACGTCTTGCCGGTTCACATCCTGCGGTGCCGGCGTGGCCGCGAGCAGGCCGCTGCGCCCGGCGGCGGCGACCGCGGCGCGATGGGCCAGGCTGCGCTGCAAGGCGTTGTAGGGCTCCGGGCTGACCGAGAGGTGGCCGCGGAAGGGCTGATCCATCAGGAAGATGAAGGCGATCAACGCGCCGACGCCGGCCGCCTGCATCGCCAGCATCGCCACCACATGGCGCCGCGGCGGATACAGCGGCCCGGTCGAGACCAGCAGCGCCATCAGCAGCAGGATGAGCAGCCAGAACGCCTCCGGCAGCCCGGCCTCGGCCGCCATCAGCCGGTTCTCCCGCGCCTCGTCCACGCCATCGGCCTGCTGGATCAGGTCCCGGCCCAGAGCATCGCCGGCCTGCGTGGCGGCGGCGTAGGCGGCGTGTTCCAGCGCCTCCGCCGCATGCTGGGTCGCTGTGTCGCGGCCGCGTTCGGCCAGCGCCGGGAACTCGGCATGGACGACGGCATGGAGGTAGGCGGTGATGTCGGCACGCAGCCGGAGCCCGGGTTCTCCGAGCCGGTCCGCCAGCCGGGCGAGGCCGCTGATCGCGGCGACCTCCATCGCCACGACGCGGCCGGCCTCGCTGGTCTGGCTGCGCGCCTGGATGGCGCAGAAGGCGAGGGTGAGGGTCAGCGCCGAGACCATCGCCGCGCTGGTCCGCATCGCCAGGTCGAGCTGGTCCTTCGTGGCCGTCACCGACGAGAGGCGCCAGGCGCCCAGGCAGACCGCCGCGGCGAGCCCGGCCGCGCCGAGCATGAAGACGGCGTAGACCAGCAGGTCCGGCAGGTCGTACAGCGCCTTCAGGTGGTTCACGGCGAGATCGCGGAGGATGCACGCATGCGGGGCCTGCCTTTGCTGCGGTGCCAGTCTGCCGGCCCGGCCTTGCGTCCCGGTTAACTGCGGCAGTTGGCGACCAAGGCCCGCCGAGGCTATAGCGATCCGAGCAGGCCACCCGAGGATCACCGCCGGCATGACGCGCGACAGCCAGACCGCCCGTATCCACCGCCAGCCGAAATCCGCCATGCAATCCGGCCGCGCCGGCGCCGGCGCCTGGGTGCTGGAATTCGCGCCGGGCGAACCGAAGCGGCTGGACCCGCTGACCGGCTGGTCCGGCTCCGGCGACACGCAGGGCCAGGTGACGCTGCGCTTCCCGAGCGCGGAGGCCGCCATCGCCTATGCCGAAAGCCGCGGCTGGCGCTACGAGGTCGCGCAGCCGCCGCTGGTGAAGGCCGACATCAAGCCGAAAGCCTATGCGGACAACTTCAAGTTCGGCCGGACCGAGAACTGGTCCCACTGATCCCTGTTCCGCACCCGTAGCTCAGCTGGATAGAGCATCGGATTTCTACTCCGTTGGTCGGGGGTTCGAATCCCTCCGGGTGCGCCAATTCTATCCTGTCCATGGCCGCTTCAGTCTTGCGCCATTGCCGCCGAGGCGAGTCTCCGGTAGGTCTTTCTACCAAGAATAGTTTCGCGCATCAGCAACACGCGCGGGATTCGGAGGCGTCACCGCATTGCCCCTGTCACGAAGCCCCGCGCTGCCGACCAGCCCCGCGCCCGTCGCTTGACCCTGTCATGGCCCCTCGCGGCGGCGCTGAGCTGGCACGGCGCGCAACGCAGGCGCCCATGGCTCGTCCGCATCGCGCTGGCCGCCCTGATCGTGCTGGCCGCCTTCGCGGTGCGGGTGTTGGCGACGTCCGACCCGCTCGGGGCGGGCCGCGACCTGCTGTTGCTGGGTGTGCTGGTGGCTGCGCTGCTGTTCGGGCTGGTGCCCGGACTGTGTGCCGCCCTCCTGGCACGAGGCCTGTCCATCTGGTGGTATGTCGGGCCCAATGGCGAGGCGCTGGTGCCGCCCTGGCATGTGCCGGGGATCGCCCTTTTCCTGGCAGCCGCCGTCGTTGCCGCGGCGCTGGCGGGCCAGACGCTGCAGCTTCTGGCCAACCCGGAGGAGGATGACGCGCCGACGCCGCGTCTCGCGGCCGTCGGCACGTCCCGTGAGACGGAAGCGGGTTCGTAGCGCGCGGCTTCAGCCCGCCGCCGCGACTTCCCGGTAGGGCAGGCGCTTCACCCGGTCCATGTTCATCCCCTCGATCCGCAGCAGCCGGGTCGGGCCGTCGCGGCGGGGGGCATGCACGGCGCCTGGCTCATACAGATAGGCGTCGCCGGGCTTCAGCGTGTAGTCGCGCAGCCGGCGCGCCTCGCCAGGCTTGCTCGCATCGGGGCGCGACAGGCACTCGAAGTCGCTCATCACCGTCTCGCCGGCCGCCTGGCCGTAGATCGCCCAGGACGGGCCGTGATCATGCGGGCCGCTGGTCTTGGCGCCGGTGTAGGCGTGCGCGAGGACGGTGAAGCCGAGCGTCGGGTCCTCGAACAGCACATGCCGCTCCGGCGTGCCTTCGGGGATGGTGGCGGCGACGAAGTCGCGGTCGTGCAGCGCTTCCCGCACCAGCTCGCAGACCTCCTGCCGCCCGGACGGTCCGTCATCGGCGGCCAGGGCGGCGCGGCACTTCGCGGTGAAATCCTCGAGCGTCAGAGCCATGGTCGCGACCTCCTCCTGGACAAGCGGCAATGGCCGCCCCTTTGGCGTCATCTTCGTCCGCGCGCCCCGGGTGTCAACGCATCAGGCCGCGATGGCCTGCGCCCGCAGCGCCCGCCGCCGGCGCATGTCGCGACGCACGGATAGCCCCAGCGAGACCAGCATCAGCACGATGATGCCGACCGCCACCGGGTGTTCGAAGACATAGGTCGGGTCACCGCCGGCCAGCTGCCAGGCCCGCAGCATCTCCGTCTCGATCAGCTTGCCGAGCAGCAGGCCGACGACGATGGCGGCCACCGGGAAGCCGTAGCGCGACATCAGCCAGCCGAGCACGGCGAAGGCGAACAGCGTCAGCGGCCCGGCGATCGAGCCCTCGATGGCGAAGGCGCCCATGGTGGACATCACCAGCACGGAGGGGATCAGGTAGCGCAACGGCAGCCGCACCACGGTGCTGGCGAAGAACACGAAGGCGCCGCCGATCACCAGCAGCACCAGCGCCTGCGCGAAGTTGGACAGGATGATAGCGTAGACGATGTCCCGGTTCTGCTCCATGAAGCGCGGGCCGCCGATGACGTTGTGCATGGCGAAGGCCGCCAGCAGGATCGCCGTGGCGCCGCCGCCCGGAATGCCGAGCGCCAGCATGGTCGCCATCGACCCGCCTTCGGAGCTGCTGTTGGCTGATTCCGCCGCGATGACGCCGCGCGGGTTGCCGGTGCCGTAGCTTTCCGGATCGGGCGAGGCACGCCGCGTCTCGCCATAGGAGATCAGGTTGGCGATGGAGGAGCCGACGCCGGGTACGGCGCCGACGAAAACGCCGATGGCGCTGCCCCGCAGCAGCGTGCCCGGGCTGCCGAGCACCAGCCCGCCACCGGCGATGATGCGGCGCAGGCTGATGGTGCGGTTCTCCTTCGCCTCGACGATGAACCTGGCGTTCACCAGGGCAAACAACTGGCTCGCCGCCAGCAGCCCGACCATGGCCGGGATGGTCGGCACGCCATCCAGCAGCCAGGGGATGCCCATGTCGCCGCGCATGTAGCCGGCGGTGTTCATGCCGACCGTGCCGCACAGCACGCCGATGGCCGCGGCGAACAGCCCCTTGGTGACGGAGGACCCGCCGATCGAGCCCAGCAGCACCAGGCCCCAGATGCCGATCGCCGCCATCTCGTACGGCCCGATCCGCAGCACGAGTTCGGCCAGCGGCTGCACCAGCACGAACAGGATGATGTAGGAAATCAGCACGCCGATGCAGGAGGACACCAGGGCGGCGCCCAGCGCCTCGTTGTGCAGCCCTTTCCTCGCCATCGGGTAGCCGTCGAAGGTGGTCGCGACGGCGGAGGAGGTGCCGGGGATGTTGATCAGGATGGCGGGGATCGAGCCGCCGAAGCCGGCCCCGGTATAGACCGAGGTCAGGAAGATGATCGCCGGCAGGAAGTCCATGTACAGCGTCGCCGGCAGGACCAGCGCCATCGCCATGGAGACGGAGATGCCGGGCAGCGCGCCGAACACCAGGCCGATCAGCAGGCCCGGCACCACCCAGATCCAGGCCTCCGGCGAACCGGCCAGCATGGAAACCGCGGAGCCGAAGGCGGGGAAGTCGATCATCCGGCGGCCCTACAGCAGCGTGGTCGGGAAGGGGTAGGGCACCAGCAGGCGGAAGCCGAGCACCACGGCCAGCGCGAAGACCGGCGGGAAAGCAGCCAGGGCGATCCAGTTGCGTTCGCCACCGATCCACAGTGCCACCAGGGCGAAGGCCCAGATGGCGATGTCGTAGCCGGCGGTCTCCAGGCTCAGGATGAAGATGCCGAAGGCGGCCACCATGGCGACGACCCGGCCGAAATCCGCCCAGCTCTCGCCGGGGGCCTCACCTTCCGCGACGACCGGTTCGCGCAGGAAACCCCAGGCCATCACCGCCCAAAGAACCAGCACCAGCCAGGCGGTCGGTTGCAGCAGCAGCAGGTTCTGCGGGCTGAGCGACACGCCGCGCGCATTCAGCAGATAGGCGACCGCGATCCCCGCCAGCGCGGTGACGAGGATCAGCGGCGCCCAGGCGACGCGGCGCCGGACTGTTGGCATGCGCGTCGCCCCTCCCTGGTCGCGTCAGGCCTGCTTCAGCAGGTCGGCATAGCGTTCCATCAGCGCCGCGCTGGCGAGGTAGGCGCGGTTCGAGGCTTCGGGGCCGTACCAGGTGGTGGCCAGCTGCTGGTTACTCAGCGTGGCGACGCATTCCGGGTCCTTGGTCGCGGCCTCGATGGCGCGCAGCAGGATGCGGTAGCGATCGGGCTGCGCTTCCACGAAGCGCTTCAGCACGACGAAGCCGCGCTGCGAGCCATCGACGGATTGCGGCTGGAAGCCCGCGGCCTTCGCGTGGTCGGTCAGCAGCGTCGCATCCGGGTAGTCGGTCGACTTCTCGTCGCTGAACAGCAGCAGCGGGCGGATGCGGTCCTTGATCGGCAGGAAGCCCTCGCCGCCGACGAAGCCGATATCGACATGGCCGCCGGCGGTCGCGGTGCGGGCCGGGCCGCCGCCATCATAGGTGACGACGCGGACGCGCGACCGGTCGATGCCATGCGCCTGCAGGAACAGCGCCATGTTGATGAGGTCGGCCGAGGCCGGCTGCACGCCGATGGACAGGCTGCGCGGGTCGCGCTTCAGGCTGGCCACGGCCTCATCGATCGAGTTGATGCCCTTGGAGGTCGCGCAGGCCGCCAGGGTCAGGTCGCGCGAGGGCAGGTTGATCATGTGGAAGTCGTCGGCCTTGTAGCGCGCGTTGCGCGTCACGATCGACAGCGGGATGTAGGGGCCGGCGGAGTGCACCATCACCATGTAGCCGTCATCCGGCTGCTGCATGTAGAAGGTGTTGCCCAGCACCGTGCCGCCGCCCGGGCGGTTCATCACCGTCACCGGCTGGCCGATATGCTTTTGCAGGAAGGGCGCCATGGCGCGCGCCAGGCGGTCGTTGTAGCCGCCGGTGGCGAAGGGCACGAGCAGCGTGATCGGCCGTTCCGGGAAGCTTTGCGCGCGTGCGATGCCGGGCGCGGCCAGCAGGCCACCGGTGGCCAGCAGCAGCGCCTGCCGGCGTGGAATCGCCTTGATGATGTCGTTCATGGCCCGACCTCTCCCTTTGCGGCGCCCCTCGATGGGGGCGTTTCCTGCATTTCGTCGGACCAGTTAGACACGCTATTGCAGACAGTCAACGGCGAAGGCGGAAGCGGGTCATGGACCTCGGATATCAGGGACGGCGCGTCTTGGTGGTGGGGGCCTCGGCCGGAATCGGCTTCGCCACGGCGCGGATGCTGGCGGCGGAGGGGGCGGAGGTCATGATCGCCTCCCGCGATCCGGCCGCCATCGCGGCGGCGGCGGCACGTATCGGCGCCGAGACCGGGCGGATCCCCGCGACGGCGGTGGCCGACATCACCCAGGCCGGCGCCGCCGACCGCCTGCTGGCCGAGGCCGAGGCGCGGTGGGGGGCGCTGGACCTGCTGGTCGATGCCGTCGGCGGCTCGATCCGCTCGGGGTTCGAGGCGCTGACCGACGAGGACTGGCTCGGCAACTACAGCTTCAACGTGCTGTCGGCGGTCCGCGCCGTGCGGGCCGCGTTGCCGCTGCTGCGCAAGGGCACGGCGCCCTCCATCGTGCTGCTCGGCGCCGCGGCGTCGCGCATGCCCTACCCCAACCAGATCGTCTCCAACGTCCACAAGGCCGGGCTGCTCGGCCTGACCAAGACGCTGGCCGGCGAATATGCGGCGGAGGGCATCCGGGTGAACTGCGTGGCGCCCGGCCGCACCCTGACCCGGCTGTGGCAGCAGCGCGCCGAGAAGCTGGCGGCCGAGCGCGGCACGGATGTGCCCGCGATCATCGCCGAATTCGCCCATGAGGTGCCGCTCGGCCGCTTCGCCGCGGCGGAGGAGGTGGCGGTGATGGTTGCCTGGCTCGGCAGCCCGCTGGCCGGCTATGTCACCGGCCAGACGGTGAATGTGGATGGCGGAATCGCGCGCGGCCTGCTGTGAACCAGGGCCCCTCGCGCCGGTTCTGATTGCATTCGCTCCATAATGAGGTAACGAGCGCCTGCCACGACGCCACACCACGGGATTGCCGACACGCATGGCCAGCACCACCCCCAATCGCCGCCCGGTTTCCATCCTGCGCGAGTTCATGGCCAGCGAGGCCTCGGGCGGCCTCATCCTGATGGCGGCGGCGGTGCTGGCGCTGGTGGTGGCCAACTCGGCGCTGGCGCCGCTCTATTTCGCAGCACTCGGCGCCTATCTCGGGCCGCTGTCGCTGCTGCACTGGATCAACGACGCCCTGATGGCGGTGTTCTTCCTGCTGGTGGGGCTCGAGATCAAGCGGGAGGTCCTGGACGGGCAGCTGGCGAGCTGGTCGAACCGGGCGCTGCCGGGCATCGCGGCGCTCGGCGGCATGGTGGTGCCGGCGCTGATCTTCCTGGCCTTCAACTACGATGATTCGGCGGCGTCGCGCGGCTGGGCGATTCCGGCGGCCACGGACATCGCCTTCGCGCTCGGCGTGTTGTCCCTGCTCGGCTCGCGCGTGCCGACCTCGCTGAAGGTGTTCCTGACGGCGCTGGCCATCATCGACGACCTCGGCGCCGTCGCCATCATCGCGGTGTTCTACACTGGCTCGATCTCGACCATCGACCTCGGGCTGGCGGCGCTTGTCATCGCAGGCCTGGTGCTGATGAACCGCATGGGGGTGATGCGGCTGTGGCTGTACCTGCTGGGCGGCGCCATCCTGTGGGTGCTGGTGCTGCGGTCGGGCGTGCATGCGACGGTCGCCGGCGTGCTGCTGGCCTTCACCATCCCGCTGCGCCCGGCGCCCGGCCGGCCGGACGACCTGGCGAAATCACCGCTGCACCAGCTGGAACACGGGCTGCACGGCATGGTCGCCTTCCTGATCATTCCGATCTTCGGCTTCGCCAATGCCGGAGTGAGCTTCGCCGGCGTCACCCTGGCCAGCCTCGGCAACGACCTGACCCTGGGCGTGGCGCTCGGCCTGTTCCTCGGCAAGCTGGTGGGCGTGTTCGGCTTCGCCGCGCTGACCATCCGCTTCGGGCTGGCGGAACTGCCGATGGGGGCGAGCTGGGCGCAGCTTCTCGGCATCTCGCTGCTGTGCGGCATCGGTTTCACGATGAGCCTGTTCATCGGCCTGCTGGCCTTCGCCAACGACCCGATGCTGCAGGATGCGGTGAAGATCGGCATCCTGATGGGCTCGGTGACGGCGGGCCTGGCCGGGTGGCTGCTGCTGCGCGTCGCGCCGCGCCGCATCAAGGCGCCGCGCACCGCCTGATCCGGGCCACCAGTTCAGGCGGTGGCGCGCCGCCCGGCTGCCGCCAACTCGGCCTCCCGCGCCGTTGCAAGGCCGATGGCGGGAGCGCCGACCAGCTCCTCCAGCGCCTGTTCCAGCCGGGCGACGCGGATCGGCTTTTCCACATGGCCGTCCATGCCGGCCTCGTGGCAGGCGTCGATATCCTCGCGGAAGGCGCCGGCCGTCACCGCCAGGATGGGCAGGTGGCGGCCATGGCCGGGCAGGGCGCGGATGCGGCGGGTGGCCTCCAGCCCGTCCATGCCGGGCATCTGCACATCCATCAGCACCGCATCGAAGCCATCGGGATCGGCGGCGACGGCCTCGACCGCCGAAGCGCCATCGGCCACCAGCGTGACCTTGTGGCCCACCGCCTCCAGCGTCGCGCGCAGCAGCAGGCGGTTGGCGGAGACGTCGTCGGCGGCCAGGATCCGCAACGCACGCCGCCCGCCGCGGGCGGCCGGCAGCGGCGGGCGCGGCGCCGGTGGCTCGGCATTGGCGGCGATGGCCAGCGGCACCAGCATCGGCACGGTCGGCGCGGCACATTCCAGAGCGGATGCCGGCGCCTCGGCAGCCGGCCGCGCCACGGCGGACGCCGGAAGCTCGAACCAGAACAGGCTGCCACGGCCGCCCGGCCCCGGCTCGTATTCGATCTGGCCGCCCAGCAGCGCCGCGAAGCGGGCGGAGACCGCAAGCCCCAAACCCGAGCCCGCGGTACCTGTCCCGCGCGGATCGTAGCGCACGAAGTCCTGGAACAGCCTGCCGTTCAGCAGCGGCGAAACGCCAGGCCCGGTGTCGCTGACATCGAAGCGCAGCCGGCCTTCCAGCGGCTTGTACAGCCGCAGGGTCACGCCGCCGGCCTCGGTGAACTTCACCGCATTGCCGAGCAGGTTCAGCAGCACCTGCCGCACCCGGGCCTGATCCATCAGCACCGCGCGCGGCACGTCGGCCGCAACCTCGATGCGCAGCGCCAGGTCCTTCTGGTCGGCGGCGGGGCGCAGAAGCTCGACGCAGGACCGCGCCAGGGCGCCGGCATCCGTCGGCTCCAGCCGCGGCGCCTCGGCGCGGCCGGCCTCGATGGTGCTGATCTCCAGCAGGCGGCCGACCACGCCGGCCAGATGCTCGCCGGCCTCGGCGATGGTCTTCACCTGCTCCCGGTGGTCGGGGGCCAGCGATTTGTCGCGCAGCATCAATTGCGCCCAGCCGAGGATGCCGTTCAGCGGCGTGCGCAGTTCGTGGCTGGCGGCTGACAGGAAACGCGTCTTCACCGCGCTCGCCGCGCGTGCCGTCTCCAGCGCCGAGGCCAGCCGCGCCGCCATGTGGTCGACCCGGTGGGCCAGCGCCGCCAGTTCCGGCGTGGCGGCCCGCGATGTCAGGCCGACGCGGGCGGAGAGATCGCCATCCGCCAGCCGGTCCACGGTCTGGCCCAGGCGGCGGATCGGGCGCAGCACCATCACCTCGCCCAGCGCCAGCACCAGCAGCAGCAATGCCCCGCCACCCAGGGCCAGCAGCAGGTAGGACAGCAGCCGCCGGTCCTCGACCGAAGCCAGGAGCAGCGCTTCGGGAATGCCCACGACGACCCGTGCGCTGCCACTGCCAAGCGGGGAGAAGGCGTAGATGCCGGCGACGCCGCCATCCATCCCCGCCCGAAGGGTTCCGGCCTCGGAGGTGGCGAGCGCCGCGCGAACCGCGGGGTGGCCTGTGACATCGAGTCCGGGTTGCCAGGCGGCCGCGCGCGCCGGGTCTGCATCCGGCACGTGCAGCGCCACCAGCTTGGCGTGCCGATCGACCACGGCGACGCGGAAGCCGGCCGGCGCGCTGGCGATGACCGACCGCATCAGCCAGCCGGTGTCGAGCCCGGCGCTGAGCACGGCGGCAACGCGGCCATCCTCCCCCAGGACCGGCACCATCAGGAACAGGGATGGCGTGCCGCCGGAACGCGGCACCGCCAGGTCCGACAGCACGTCCGTGCTGGTCGCCATGACCTGCTGGAAATGCGGCCGGTCGGCGACGTTGCCGCGTGCCGCGCCGAGGCTGGAGCACTGCATCTGCCCGTCCGACGAGATCACCGCCAGCGAACGCTGCCAGGGGGCGGTTGCCGCCACCTCCAGCATCACCGACTCGCAGATCGCGGTGGCCGCTTCCGTCGTGCCGGGCCGGAAGGCGGCGCGCACTTCCGGCACCCGGGCGAGCGCCGCGAGCAGGGTGCGCGCCTGGTCGACCAGCGCGTCCACCTCCCGCGCACCGCGCGCCGCGACGGCGGCCGCCTCGGTTTCCGCCACCGCGATGCGGTCGCGCGTCTCGGTCTCGAACAGCCAGGCGGAGGAGGCGAGCATCGGCAGCATGGCCAGCAGCGCGAAGCCGACCCAGCGGCGCCGGACGCCCCGGCCCCAGCCGCTGCGCAGCGCAACTGCGGCCGGCGCCGCCTGGATGTCCGGCCGCGGCGCCAGCAGCCAGGGCGTGCCGCCCTGGGAGGCGGCGTCCGGCAGCGGCGGGGTCGGGCTGGGGCGGCCGATCAGGTAGCCCTGGATCAGGTCGCAACCCTCGACACGCAGGAAATCCAGCTGCGACTGCGTCTCGACGCCCTCGGCGCAGGCCTTGATGCCGAGGCCGCGGCACAGTTGCAGCACGGCGCGGATGACGTTGCGGGCCCGCTCGCTGCCGTCGATGTCGCGGATGAAGGACCGGTCCAGCTTCACCTTGTCCAGCGGCAGCGCGTGCAGGTAGCCGAGCGAGGAATAGCCGGTGCCGAAATCGTCTAGCGCCACCCGCACGCCGAGCACGTGCAACTCCTCGATCGTCACCGCCGCGGCGGCCTCGTCCTTGATTAGCGTGCCTTCGGTGACCTCCAGTTCCAGCCGGTCGGCCGCCAGGCCGGAATCGCGCAGCATCGTCGCCACCAGCCCCGCCAGCCCGCCGAGGTGGAAGCGGGAGGCGGAGACATTCAGGGCGACCTTCAGCGGGTGTGGCCAGGCGGCGGCCAGGCGGCAGCCCTCGCGCAGCACCCATTCATCCAGCATGCCACCCAGGCCGCAGGATTCGGCGATGGGGACGAAGACGGCGGGCGAGACCGGGCCATGTCCCGGCCGGTCCCAGCGCAGCAGCGCCTCGCAGCTGACGACCTTGCCGGTGTTGGCATCCGCCACCGGCTGCCACTCGAAGCGGAAGGCGCCCTGCGCCAGCGCCTTGCGAAGGTCGCGCTCCAGCGCCTGGCGGCCGGCCAGCTGGCCCTCCATCGCCGGGTCGAAGCGCATCTGCCGGCCGCGGCCCTGGTGCTTCGCGGCATACAGGGCGTTGTCGGCGCGGCGCAGCAGGGCGTCCGCGTCCAGCCCATCGGCTGGCGCCAGGGCATAGCCGACGGAGGTGCGGATCGGCACCGGCTGGCCTTCAAACTCGAAGGGCGCGCTCAGCGCCTCGATCAGCCGCACCGCCAGCGCATCGGCCTCGGCCGGGGTGACGGGTCCGGACAGGATGACGGCAAATTCGTCGCCGCCAAGGCGCGCCACGGTATCGGCGCCGCGGACGGACGCCATCAGCCTTCGCGCCGCTTCCTTCAGCAGGGCGTCGCCACCGGCATGGCCGAGCAGGTCGTTCACCGCCTTGAAGCGGTCGAGGTCCAGGCAGAACACGGCGAAGCCATGCTCCTCCGGTCCCCGCGCCAGCTCGATCGCCTCGGCTAGGCGCTTCTCGAACAGCGGTCGGTTGCCGAGGCGGGTCAGCGGGTCGCGGAGCGCCGCCGACTGCGCCGTCTCCAGGCTGGTCCGCAATTCGATGGCCGCGGCGACGCCCTGGGCGATGTCGGCCAGCGCGCGGGCCGCGGCCTCCGACATCCGTCGCGGTTCGCTGTCCACGACGCAGAGCGTGCCGAGGGCGTGGCCGGCGCGGTCGATGATCGGCGCACCGGCGTAGAAGCGGATATGCGGGGCGCCGTTGACCAGCGGGTTGTCGCTGAAACGCGCATCCGTGGTGGCGTCCTCCACCACCGTCACCCGCTCCGGGCTCAGGATCGCGTGGGCGCAGAAGGCGGTGTCGCGGGGTGTTTCCCGCAGGTCGATGCCGATAGCCGCCTTGAACCACTGCCGGTCCGCGTCGATCAGCGAAACCAGCGCCATCGGCGCGCCGGAGAGATGCGCCGCGAGGCGGGCAAAAGCATCGAAGCGCGCATCCGGCGGGGTGTCGAGGATGCCGGTGGCATGCAGCGCCGCCAGGCGGTCGGCCTCGTTGGCGGGAAGCGCAGCGGGAGGCAAAGCGTTTCTCGCTTCTATGGTGGAGGGAGCTCCTTAACCATAGACAACTCACGGTAGCAGCAGAAGTTAAAATTCTTCCGAATATATTGGCAACACAGGGGTGTGACCCAAACCCCACGCTCAACCGGCGGGCAGCACCATGTGGATGGTGGTGCCCTGTCCAGGCGTACTCTCCGCGATCAGCGCGCCGCCGGCACGACGCAGGAAGGCGGCGACCATGGCAAGGCCGAGTCCGGTTCCGCGGCCCGGCGGCTTCGTGGTGAAGAACGGCTCGCCGAGCCGGGCCAGGGCCTCCGGCGCCATGCCCTCGCCCTGGTCGCGGACCGAGATGCGGATGTAGCGACCGGGCGGCAGGTCCGGCGCGCCGGCCAGGCGGGGTGGCACTTCCATCACGGTGGCCGCCACCCACACCTCGCCGCCACGCGGCATCGCGTCGCGGGAATTGGCCGCCAGGTTGATCACGGCGGTTTCCAGCTCCGCCCGGTCCAGGCCCGGGGCACTGCGAAGCCAGGCCGGCACGTCGCAGCGCACCCGCAGGCCGGCCCCGAGGGTCGCGTCCAGCAACTCGCACACTTCGCGCAGCGAGGTCGAGACGTCGACGGATTCGGAGGTGGCCTCGGGCAGCGTGGTCCGGCGCGTGGTCGCGAGCAGCCGGCGCGACAGCGCGGTGGCGCGGTGCGCGTGGCGTGCCAGGTGCCCCGCGATCTTGCGGACGCGGTCCGGGTCTTCCGCGTGGCGGCCAAGCAGGGTGGCGGCGGCGACGACGGATTGCGTGATGTTGCCGAAATCATGCGCCAGCCCGCCGGCCAGCAGCCCGAGCGTCGCCTGCCGCTCCGCATCGCGGGACCGCTGCTCGGCCGCGGCGCGGGCGCGGAGCGCCTGTTCGGCCTGCCGGATCGCGGCCAGCAGCAGCAGCATCCCAAGACCCGCGCCGAGCAGCGGCCCCAGCATGCGCCGGCGCCAGTCGCGGTTCAGCGCCTCCACCGAGATGCCGTAGGCGATCCCGACATCGTGCCGCGCCAGCCGGCGGAACACCGTCAGCCGCGGCACGCCGTCGATCGGCGAGGGGCCGCGCAGGATGGCGAAGGGCGTCCTGCGCAGGCCGGTCAGGACATCGCCCGCAGCGCGCGGCAGGGCGGCGCCTTCTGCATCCACCACGGCCGGGACCGCCGCCAGCACGGCCCCGTCCATGCGGAACAGCGTGATGGCGTCGTCGGGCGTCTCCAGGATGCTGCGGTAGAAGCCCTGGAAGGTGCTGAGCCACAGGCCGGCGAGGACGGACCCGCCGTCGCTGAGCCCATCCCCCTGCGCCCGCTGCCGTGGCCGGACCATCGGAAAGACCAGGGCCGCATTGCCGACGGAGCGCACCACCTGCCCGATGAAGGGCCGGTCGGGGATCGGCAGGCCGGCGGGCTGGGCTGCGACGTAGTCCCGGTTCGAGACATCGCGCGGCGAGGCGCCGAAGGGCAGGGTGCTCGACATCACCAGCAGGTTGCGGGGATCGATCAGCGCGAGGCCGGCCGAGGACAGGTTCACGGCATCGACCCGCAGGATGAAATCGTACAGTCCACGGTCGTGCGGCACGTCTTCCCAGGCAATGCCGGCCATCCGCGCCTCGATCGCGGCGATGGCCAGTTCCTGCGCCTCGAAGGCGCGCAGCGCGTGCTCGTGCAGCATGTCCACGGCGCGCTGCGCCCGGCCGCGCGCATCGCGGTCCACCGTGGCATGCGCGCCGAGACCAAGCGCGCCAAGTGCCAGCAACGGCAGCAGCACGGCGACGGCGCGCAGCAGCATCAGGCCGCGGGGCCCGGCTCGGCGCAGCAGCGGTTGGGACGAATTCACCCCCGAGTGCAAGGAAGACGCCGGCGCAGGAACATTGCCCCCTTGTCGCCCACCCCGCCCGGCCTCGCCAGACAAAATCGAACGGCAGCGAGGGCGGGCCGGGGCGAATTTCCCCGCGGCGGCAAATGCTCTAGACCGCGCGGGTGCAACCGAACCTGCCAGCCCGCCTCGCGGTCATCATCCCGGTCTATGGCGAGGCGGCCAATGTCGCCCCCCTGGTCGCACGGCTGGAGGCCGCGCTGGCCGGCCTGGCGTGGGAGGCGGTGTTCGTCGACGACGACAGCCCGGACGGCACCGCCGCCGCGGCCCGCGCGATCGCCGCGGCGGATCCGCGCATCCGCTGCATCCGCCGCATCGGCCGGCGCGGCCTGGCCTCCGCCTGCATGGAGGGGTTCCTTTCCGTCTCGGCGCCCTTCGTCGCGGTGATGGATGGCGACCTGCAGCATGACGAGACCATCCTGCCGGCGCTGCTGGCCGCGGTGGAAGGCGGGGCGGACATCGCCATCGGCAGCCGCCATGTGGCCGGTGGCGGGGCGGAGAGCGGGTTTTCCGCGGCGCGCGGTGCCCTGTCCGATGCCGGCGCCACCCTGGCGCGGATGCTGCTGCCGGTGCCGGTGGCGGACCCGATGAGCGGCTTCTTCCTGCTGCGGCGCGACCTGGTGGAGGAGGTGGCGCCGCGGCTGGCCGCGCGCGGCTTCAAGATCCTGCTGGACATCCTGCTGTCCGCGCCGCGCCGCCTGGCGGTGGCGGAGGTGCCCTACAGCTTCCGGTCCCGCCAGGCAGGTGAGAGCAAGCTGGATGCCACGGTGCTGCTGGAATTCGCCGGTCTGCTGCTGGACAAGGCGACCGGCGGGACGGTGCCGCTGCGCTTCCTGGCCTTCGCCGCGGTCGGCGCCATCGGCCTGCTGGTGCACATGGCGGCGCTGGCGCTGCTGATCGGGCCGCTGTCCTTCGGCGCCGCGCAATGGGCGGCGACCCTGGTGGCGATGACGGCGAATTTCGTGCTGAACAACCGCATCACCTACCGCGACGTGCGGCTGCGCGGGCCGGCGCTGTGGCGCGGGCTGGTGGTGTTCTACCTGGTCTGCGGCATCGGCGCGGCCGCCAATGTCGGCATCGCCGGGCTGCTGCTGCGGGACGGGATGCTGGCCTGGGGCACCGCCGGGCTGGCCGGGGCGCTGATCACGGTGGTGTGGAACTACGCGGTGTCCTCCACCCTGGTCTGGCGCGCCCGATGAACGCCCCGTCCCTGCTGGTCGCGGTGTCCCTGCTGGCGGCGGTGACGCTGCTGCGGCTGGCGGTGGCGGCGCTGGTGCCGCTGGCACCCGACGAGGCGTATTACTGGACCTGGTCGCGCACCCTCCAGGCCGGCTACCTCGACCATCCCCCGATGATCGCCTGGTTCATCCGCGCCGGCACGCTGCTGGCCGGCGAAGGCGAATTCGGCATCCGGCTGATGGGGCCGCTGTCCATCGCGGTGGCCAGCCTGCTGCTGGCGCGGGCGGCGGATGCCCTGTTTCCGGAACGCCGCCCCGGGCTGCTGGCGGCGGCGCTGTTCAACGCGACCCTGCTGGTCGGCGTCGGCGGCATCCTGGTGACGCCCGACCTGCCGCTGCTGGTGTTCTGGACCGCGGCGCTGTGGGCGCTGGCGCGCCTGCATGCGAGCCAGGACGGACGCTGGTGGCTGACCTTCGGGGTGCTGGCGGGGCTTTCGCTGCTGTCCAAATACACGGCCGGGCTGCTCGGCGTGGGCGCCGTGCTGTGGCTACTGGCGACCCGGCAGGCGTGGCGCTGGTGGCGGGACTGGCGGCTGTGGGCCGGCGGCGCGCTGGCCGTGCTGGTGTTCCTGCCGGTGATCCTTTGGAACGCCGCGAATGACTGGGCCTCCTTCGCGCGCCAGGGGGGACGGGCGGGTGCGACCGAGGCCGGCTCCGCGCTGCGCTACCTCGGGGAGCTGGTCGCGGGCCAGGCCGGTCTGGCGACGCCTCTGGTCTTCGTGCTGTGCGTCGCGGGCGTGGCGCTGGCGACGCGGGCCTGGTGGCGCGGCGATGCGGCCGCCGGGCTGCTGGCGGCCATGGTGCTGCCGGGCACCGCGCTGTTCCTGTGGCAGGCGACGGGCAGCCGGGTGCAGGGCAACTGGCCGGGCATCCTGTACCCGGCCGCCTGCATCGCCGCCGCCGCCTTCCTGCCGACCCGCCTGGCACGCTGGCCGCGGCCGGCGGTGGCGCTCGGCGCCGTGCTGGCGCTGGCCGTCTACATCCAGGCGGCCTTCGCCCCGCTGCCGCTGCCACGCCGCCTGGACCCGACCCTGGCGCGGCTCGGCGGCTGGCCGGACCTGGCGGCGGCGGCGGAGCAGGAACGGCAGCGCATCGGTGCCGGCTTCGTCGCGGCCGAGGAATATGGCCTGGCCGCGCAACTGGCACTGCGGATGCCGCCAGGCGTCCCGGTGGTGGCGCTGGACCCGCGATGGAGACTTTTTAATCTGCCGCGCCCGATTCAGGGCGTAACCGGACTCCTCATTCAAAGCGAAAGACGCAGCACCACGCCGCAATGGCCGGGCGCCGAGCCGATCGAGGGTGCCCTGTCCCGCGTGCGTGGTGGGATCGAGGCGGAGCGCTACCGTCTATTCCGCGTCCAAACCGCGCCGGGCCTGCCGCCCGCCGCGGTGCTGCCCCGGCCGTGACCGGGTGCCGCCTTGACGGGCGGCATCGACGACCGAACCTCTACGGCTCGCATTCGGAGACCACCATGCTCATCAAGCGACCGCGCGGCTGGGAAATCCCCGAGAGCCAGGCCACCCCGGAACACCTGGTGCTGGGCCGGCGCGCCCTGATGGCGGCTGCCGGCGCCGGTGCGATACTGGCACCCGCCGCGGCCCAGGCGCAGTTCTGGCGCCGCAGCGAACCCGCCGACCCCTGGACCCGGCTGCCCGCCGAGGTGCCGGACCTGCCGCCCGCCATGCGCAACACGCGCTACCCCGCCGGCCGCGACCTGTCGCCGGAGCGCGATGCCGTCACCTTCAACAATTTCTACGAATTCGGCAGCGACAAGGGCATCTGGTCCACGGCGCTGAAGATGCCGGTGCGGCCCTGGACCATCCAGGTCGACGGCATGGTGGAAAGCCCCGGCGAATTCGACGTGGATGACATCATCCGCCGCATCGGCATCGAGGAGCGTGTCTATCGCCTGCGCTGCGTCGAGGCCTGGGGCATGACCGTGCCGTGGTCCGGCTTCCAGCTTTCCAAGCTGCTCGACATCGTGAAGCCGCAGGGCTCGGCGAAGTTCGTGCGCTTCGAGACGGCGCGGAAGCCCGATGTGATGACCGGCCTCCGGCAGTCCTGGTACCCCTGGCCGCACATCGAGGGCTGCACCATCGAGGAAGCGGCGAATGAGTTGACCTTCATGCCGGTGGGCCTGTTCGGCAAGCCGCTGCCGCCGCAGAATGGCGGGCCGTTCCGCGTGGTGTTCCCGTGGAAGTACGGCTTCAAGTCGGGCAAGTCGATCGCGCGCATCACGCTGACCGACCAGCGCCCGGTGTCCTTCTGGGAAACCCTGCAGGCCAGCGAATACGGCTTCTGGGCCAATGTGAATCCCGAGGTGCCGCACCCGCGCTGGTCGCAGGCCAGCGAGCGGCTGATCGGCAGCAACGAACGGGTGCCGACGCGGCTGTTCAACGGCTATGGCGACTTCGTCGCGGGCATGTACACCAACCTGCAGAATGAAAGGCTCTGGGCCTGAAGATCCTCGGGGTCCTGCTGCTGGGCGCGGGCGTCGCGCTCGGCGCCTGGTTCGGCTGGGCGACGCCGCTGGGCGCTGCCATCTTCCAGATCTGGCCGGAGTTCCTGAACACCTTCCAGGCTGGCGTGCAGCGACGGCTGCTGCCGGAATTGTGGGATGTCGGGATCCTGCCGGTGCTGGAGGCGCCGGTGTGGGTCGTGCCGGCGGTGCTGGGCGCGCTGTTCCTGCTGCTGGGCCTGCGGCGGCGCTGAACCTTCAGCCCACCGCGGGCAGCCAGATCGCCGCGGTGGTCCCGCGCCCCGGTTCGCTGTCCACCCGCAGCACGCCGCCGGCGCGTTCGCAGAAGCCGCGCACCGAGGCGAGGCCGAGGCCGGTGCCGAGCCCGACGCCCTTGGTGGTGAAGAAGGGCTCGCCGATCCGCGCCAGGGTCGCGGCGTCCATGCCGATGCCGCGGTCACGGACCGCCGCCACGACGTAGCGGCCGGGTTGCAGATCCTCCCCGCCCGGCGCCTCCGGGACCGTGGCGACCCAGGCGGCGATCTCCACGCGGCCGCCGCGCGGCATGGCGTCCCGCGCATTGGCCGCGAGGTTCACCACCGCGGCCTCGAATCCCGCGCGGTCCCCGCGCGCACGCGGCAGTTCGGGCGGGATTTCCGCCTTCACCTGCCAGCCGCTGCCAAGGGTCCGGTTCAGCAGTTCCGCCAGTTCGCGCAGCGCCGGGGCGACATCGAGCTCGGTCGCCTCCAGCTCCGCGCCCCCATGGGCGAAGGCCAGCATGCCATCCACAAGCTGGCGCCCGCGCTCGGCGGAGGCCGCCAGCAGCCCGGCGCAGCGCCGCACCTCCGCCGGGTCCTCCGCGCGGCTTTCCATCAGCCGGGTGCCGCTGCGCACGGCCTGCACCAGGTTCTTCACGTCATGCGCCAGGCCGGCCGCCAGCAGGCCGATGGCGGCGGCACGACTGGCGCCGGCAAGCCTCGCCTCCGCCTCCATCCGCCGTTCCGCCGCCAATTGCTGCTCGCGCGCGCCGCGCGCCGCGATGGCGGTCAGCACCAGCAGCAGCCCGGCGGCGGCCAGGCCGCTGGCCAGCGGGGCCGCCATCCGCCGCCGCCAGGCCGCCACCAGCGCCCTCTGGTCCAGGCCATACAGGATGGCCACCGGCCATTCGCCGACCCGCTTCGCCACGAAAAGCCGCCGCGTGCCATCGAAGGGCGAGGCCAGGACCGGCGGCGGCGCGCCGCGCGGCAGGCCCAGAAGCTGCGCGAGTGGAGCGGCGGCTTCGGGCCTCGGTCCCGTGGGTGCATTCGGTGGCAGGACCGGGTGGCGGGCCAGGATGGCGCCATCCAGCCGTGCCAGCGTCACGACATCCTGCGGCCCTTCGACGACGGAAGCATAGAAGGCAGCCAGCGCATCCGGGTTGAAGGAGGTGACGAGCGTGCCGCGCGGACCCTCCGCACCCGGCCGAGGCGGGGCGCTGCGGGCGATGCCGAAGGCGGGCCACCCCATCGGGCGGGCCACCAGCACCTCTCCCACCGTCTGCCCGGCTCCGGCGCGAAGCTCGCGCAGATAGCTGCGGTCCGAAAGGTCCGTGGGCCGCGCGGGAAATTCGTAGGAGGCCGAGACCACCCGGTCCTGGTCATCCGCCACCAGAACGCCGCGGACCACCGGCTGCCCGGCGGCGGTGAGTTCCGCCAGCAGGCCGTGCAATTCGGCATCCTGGCGCATCGCCTCCCAGTCCCGCCCGGTGCTGGCGCGGCTGATGGCGGCGAGAATGGCTTCCTGGGTTGCGAAGGCACGAAGCGCGTGCTGGCGCAGCATCTCGGCATTCCGCTCGAGCCTCGCCTCGGCGTCCCGCCGCACGTCACTCCAGGTGGTCAGGCCGGTGCCGATGACGCCGAGCGCCGGCAACAGCAAGGCCGCGAGCCACAGCAGGACAAAGCCACGCGGACGGGAGGGGCGCTTCGATCCGGGGGTGCCGAGGCGCGGTCCGGGGCGGTCGGGGTTCAGGGCGATCCGCATCCGCTGCGGTCCTGACACGGTTCCAGCGGCGGTGCATCCCACATTCGCGATACTGGCAATGGCCCGGTCATCACACGGCCCGGTTGTGGCGGGCCAGGGCGATGACACGCAGCGCCTCCGGCCACAGGGCATAGGGGGCCAGGTGGTCCAGGCTGGCCCAGGCCACCTCGGTCACGTCGCCGCCGGGGCGGGCGGTGCCGGAGGTCCATTCGCCGGCGAAGTCGATGATGGTGTAGTGGAAGCGCGGTCCTCGCCCTTCCTCGCCCGGCGTGATGGCGTCCACCACGGCGAGCAGGCGGAGTGGCCCGGCCTCGATCCCGGCTTCCTCCTGCAATTCGCGCCGCGCGCAGGCCTCCGCCGTTTCGCCCAGGCGCTGGCCGCCGCCGGGCAGCGACCATTCGCCCAGGCGCGGCGGGCGGCCGCGGCGGATCAGCAGGACCTCCTCGCCGCGCAGCACCACGGCGCCGATACCGACCCAGGGGCGGTTGGGGTATTCGCGCGGGTTCGGCGCCACGCTCATTGCGGCGCGGCGGGCGTCTCCGGTGCAGCCTCCGGGGCCGCCTCCGGCTCGGCGGCAGGCGCGGCCTCCTGCTTCCGCAAATCGGCGAGCCGCGGCACGAAGGCCTTCTCCTTCCACTGGCCGAGCTGGTAGGCCCAGCCCTGCCAGCGGGCGTTGAGCCGCGCGGCTTCCTCATCGCCCTCCGCCGCCAGCAGCGCCCACAGCGTCTCGCCATCCTTGTGCGCGGTGACGGAGATGCGGAGGTTGTCGGTGAGTTCGAAGCGGCCGGTGCCGATGCGCTCGCCAGGCAGGGCGGCGGCTTCGCGGACGTCGAGGAAGGTCAGGAACTCGAAGCCGCGCGCCACCTCGTCCAGGCTGATCGCGTCGAGCTCCGGCGGCTCGGCGGGTTCCACCACGGCAAGCGGGCTGTCGGTGTCGGCGCCGCGGCGCAGCACCAGCGGCGGTTCGCCCGTGCGGTCGATGGTGGCGGCGCGGACGCGGTCGCGCGGCAGGTTCGCCAGGTCGCGGTCGATCCAGAGGTTCGGGTCGGAATCCAGCGGCAGGCGGCCCTCGGCGAGCCAGGCCTGGGATTCGGCGGGGCGGCGGACATAGACCGATTCCGGCACGTTGCCCTGCACGCGCACGCGGCGGCGGCCCACCACCAGCTCCGCCAGCGCCGCACCTTCGGCATCCAGCACGCGGAGCAGGGAGGAGGTGGCGGCGGGGCGGGAGGGATCATCCAGGCCGAGGCGGTCCAGCATCTCGGGGTTCGCGGTGCGGGGTTCGGTCAGGCGCAGCTCGGTCAGGCCGACCAGCAATTCCCGCACCCGTTCCGGCCGCACGGGATAACCTGCCTTGGCCGGCAGCACCCAGCGATCCGGCGCGGCGCGGCGCACCACCAGCGTGCCGTCATGGCGCGTCACCTCGATCGAGGCCGCGTTGCCGAGGCGCTGCGGCAGCGCCGGGAAGGCCAGATCACTGGCGGAGGGCGGCGGCGGTGCGGCGCGGTCCGGCGTCAGCAGGATGGCGCCACCCACCGCCGCGGCGGCGGCGGTGCCGAGGCCGAGCAGGGTGCGGCGCCTCATGCGCGTGCCCCCGCCCGGCGCCGCGAGCGCATGATGCCGAGGCCGATGGCGAAGAGCACCAGCAGCGTCGGCACCAGCGCAATGTTCGCCAGCCGCAGCCAGGTCTCCAGCCGTTCGATGTCGCGCCGCAGTTCGAGCTGCACCTGGCGAAGCTGGCCACGGGTGCGGACGATCTCGGCGCGGGCCGCGTCGATCTCGGCGCGCTGTTCCGGGGTGATGACGGTGTTGGCGGGCGCCGCGCCGGGCTGGCCGCCGCCCTGGCGGAGTTCCCGCAGGCGACGTTCCGTGGCTTCCAGCCGCTCGGTCAGCCCGCGCTCGGTCTGGCGGAACTGCGCCTCGGCGTCGCGGCGGATGTCCTCGACCAGCGCGAAGGGCCGCAGCGATTCGCCGCGGGAGCGCAGCGAGACCAGTGCCTCGCCGCCCGCCATGCTGTCGGCGAGGTTGATCAGGAAGCTGCCATTGTCGCTGATCGGCGTCGCCACCTGCTGGCCGAAGAAATCCTGGGTGCGGACCCAGAAGCGGTCCTCCAGGATGTCGGCGTCGTTGCCGACGATCAGGTTGGCCGGGCCGGTGCTGCGGGCCAGGTGGGCGGGGAAGTCGGCCGGGCGTTCCGTGCCCTCCGCCACCGCGGGCGCCGCCTCGAAGGCGCTGGTCAGCGCGCCACGGATGCGGGCCACGATGACGTGCTGCTGGTCGTCCGGCTGGAAATCCGCCAGCAGCCTGGTCGGGCTCGGGTCCTGGCGGACGGCGGTGGCATCGACCAGCATGGAGCGTGCGCTGGAGGTGACCAGCGGCGTGAACTCTACCGTCGCACCCTCGCGCCGGCGCACCGCACCAGCGGAGCCGACCGTGACCTGCTGCAATTCGGCGGTCGCGACCTCGGTGCGGTTCAGCCCCTCGGTCGGCACGTTGAACCAGACGAGGTAGTCCACCGCCTGCACCCGGTCGCGCGGGTCCGCCCGCACGCGCCAGGCGCCGCGCAGATCCAGCACCACCTTGTCCGACGGCGCCTCGACACCCCAGGCGTTCAGCAGGCGGTCGAGAGAGGAGGCCGTGTTCGTCGCCGGCGGCTGGCCGGGGGAGGGGCGGGAGGCCTGGCTTTCGCTGTGCGGGTCGGTGAGTGCGATCAGGCGGCCACCGCGCATGACGAACTGGTCGATCGCATACAGCGTGGCATCGGACAGGTTCTGCGCATGCGCCACCAGCAGCACCTGCACATCCGGCGCGATCACCTGCGCGTCTGCGGCGATGTCGCGCACGGTGTAGAAGTTGCGCAGCTGGTTCATCACCACGAAGGGCTGACCCACACCGGGCTGGCGCATCATCATCGCGCGCGGATCGCCGTTTAGCGGCAGGGAGGAGATGACGCCGAGCACCGGGCGCGTCGGGTTGGACAACTCCCACACCATGCGCGTCAGGTCGTATTCCAGGAAACGCTCGCGGTCCGGCTGGAAGAACGGGATGGTGCGCTCGTCATCCAGCAGGTTCACGCCGGCCAGGCCGAAATAGACCTGCTCGCCGGACTGGTCCACGGGCACGCCCTGGATGCCGAGCGCCATGGCGCGGTCCTCGGTTTCCGAGAAAGGCTCCGGGTCGAAGAACTCCAGGCGGACCTTGCCGCCGGAAACCGCCGCGTATTCCTCCAGCATGGCGCGCACGCGTTCGGAATAGGCGCCATACAGCGGAATGGCGGCGCCGAGGCGGCGGGAATAGAAGACGCGGAAGGTGATCGGGTCCGCGAGGCCCTGCAATACCTGCCGCGTGCCGTCCGACAGCGTGTAGAGGCGGTTTTCCGTCAGGTCGATGCGGGCGCGGGACAGCAGCCGGTCGGCCAGCATGTTGACGCCGATCAGCAGCACGGCGCCGAGGATCAGCGCCAGGATCGCGGAGAAGCCGCGCTTGCCGCGCGGCGTCGCGGGAGGGGTCGTGCCAGGGGAGGTGGTCGAGCTCATGCGGTCAGTCCGCCTTCCGCTGGTCGATCGCGACGGTGTTCGCGAACAGGAAGAAGGCCATGAAGGAGACGAAGAACACGACATCCCGCAGCGAGATCACGCCGCGGGTGAAGCCGCCGAGCCGGTCCGTGATGCTGATGGACCGCGCGGTCTCCGCCAGCGCCGGCACGCGCTGCGACAGGAACTCCGTGACGACGGGGCTGCCGGCGGCGGTCAGGAAGAAGCAGGCGGCGACGGCGAGGACGAAGGCGATGACCTGGTTCTTCGTCAGCGCCGAGATCGCCGCGCCGACCGCGAGGAACGCACCCGCCACCATCATGCAGCCGAGATAGCCCGTCAGGATCACGCCGTTGTCCGGTTTGCCGAGGACATTGACGGTGATGACCAGCGGGAAGGTCAGCGCCAGCGCGATGCCGCAGAAGGCCCAGGCGGCCAGGAACTTGCCGACCACCGCTTCCCACTGCGCGATCGGCAGCGTCAGCAGCAGCTCGATGGTGCCGAGCCGGCGTTCCTCGGCCCAGAGCCGCATGGTCAGCGCCGGCACCAGGAACAGGAACAGCCAGGGCACGAAGGTGAAGAAGGGCTGCATGTCCGCCTGGCCGCGGGCGAAGAAATTGCCGAGCGTGAAGGTCAGCGCGCCGGCCATCACCAGGAAGATGACGATGAAGACATAGGCGACGGGCGTCGCGAAATAGCCGGCGAGTTCGCGCCGGAAGACGGTGACCATGCCACCCATCACGCAGCCCTCGCTTCAGCTTCGGCAGGCAAGGTCAGCGACCGGAAGACCGCATCCATCGATGGCCCCATGCCGGCGAGTTCCGCCGGCGTCGCATCCGCCACCACGCGGCCGCGCGCGATGACCACGGCGCGGGTGCAGACGGCGGCGACTTCTTCCAGGATGTGCGTGGAGATGACGATGGCCTTGTCCGGCGCCATGGCGCGGATCAGGTTGCGGACCTCGTGCTTCTGGTTCGGGTCGAGGCCATCCGTGGGTTCGTCCAGCACCAGCACGGCCGGGTCGTGCAGCAGGGCCGCGGCGAGGCCGACGCGGCGCTTGAAGCCCTTCGACAGGGTCTCCACCGGTTGCAGGCGCACGCCCTCAAGCTGGGTCAGGCCGATGGCGCGCATGACGCGGTCCGTCAGTTCGGAGCGGTGAAAGCCGCGCGCCCGGCCGCAGAATTGCAGGAAGGCGAAGACGCTCATCTCGGGATAGGTCGGCGCGCCTTCCGGCAGGAAGCCGAGCTGGCGCTTCGCCGCCACCGGGTGGTCCACGACATCCTTGCCGCAGATGCGGGCGGTGCCGGAGGTGGGCGTCATGAAGCCGGCGAGCATCCGCATGGTGGTGGATTTGCCGGCGCCGTTCGGGCCGAGGAAGCCCAGCACCTCGCCCTTCGCCACGCTGAAGCTCACATCATCCACGGCGGTGAAGGCGCCGAAGCGTTTCGTCAGGCGCTCGATCTCGATCAGCCCACTCACGCAGCATCCCCCAAGGTGATCCCGGACGCTGCGGCGATTAAGGAGGGGCGGCGCCGCGCGCAACCCCCCGTGAGGCTCGGGAACCTATCCGGCATCCAGCCGCGCCAGCGTCGGGTCGTGCCCGAACAGCGCCAGCAGCCCGAGTGCCGCCCGCCCGCGCGGCCCGGCCAGGTCCTGGTCGCGGTGCAGCAGCAGGGCGGCGTCCTGATGGGCCAGGTGGGTGAGGCGGGCGACCTCCTCCGCCTCCTCCTTCGGGTCGAGCAGGCGGGCGCCAGGCAGACCGGATTGGCGGGCCCCGAGCGCCTCGCCGCCGCCGCGGGTGAACAGATCCTCCTCGGCGATCCGAAAACCGTCCTCGGTATCCCGCAGCACCAGCAGGCGGCGCCTCTCCGCCTCCCCCAGCGCGGGGGAGTGCACCAGCAGGCAGGAGGACGGCTTCGAGCCACGCCCGACGCGGCCGCGAAGCTGGTGCAGCGCGGCCAGGCCGAAGCGTTCCGCCTGCTCGATCAGCATGATGGTGGCGTCGGGGACGTCCACGCCGACCTCGATCACGGTGGTGGCGACCAGAAGCTGCGTGGTGCCGGCGGCGAAATCGGCCAGCGCCGCCTCCCGCACCGCCAAATCCTGCATCCCGTGCGCCATCCCGACCTTGCCGGGAAAGCGGGCGGAAAGTTCGGCGAAGCGGTCCTCGGCGGCGACCGAATCGTCGCGCTCGCCGCCGGAGATGGCGCGGACCACCCAATAGGCACGCTCCCCGCGCTTGATGGCCTCGCCCAGGCGGTCGATCACGTCCGGCAGGCGGTCCTGGCTGACGATGCGGGTGGCGATCGGCTGGCGGCCGGCGGGCTTGTCCTCCAGGCGGGAGACGGACATCTCGCCCCATTGGGTCAGCAGCAGGGTGCGCGGGATGGGTGTGGCGGTCATCACCAGCATGTCCGCATCCTGGCCCTTCTGCGCCAGCATCAGGCGCTGGCCGATGCCGAAGCGGTGCTGCTCATCCACCACCGAAAGGCCGAGGTTGCGGAACACCACCGCCTCCTGGAACAGGGCGTGGGTGCCGACCACCACCTGCACCATGCCATCCGCCAGGCCGCGCAGCACCCGCTTGCGGGCCGCGCCCTTCACGCTGCCGGTCAGCAGTTCCACCTGCACCCCGGCCGGCACGCAGAGCTTCTCCAGCGTCCGCAGATGCTGGCGGGCCAGCAGTTCGGTGGGGGCCATGAGGGCGGCCTGGGCGCCGGATTCGACGGCGCGCAGCATGGCCAGCACCGCCACCAGCGTCTTGCCGGACCCGACATCGCCTTGCAGCAGCCGCAGCATCCGGCGCGGACTGCCCATGTCGGCGCCGATTTCCGCCAGCGCCTGCGCCTGGCCGGGGGTGGGCGGGTGGCGGAAGGCGGCCAGCGCCTTGTCCGCGAGGTCGCCCGTGCCGGCCATGGCGCGACCGGGCCTGTCCCGCTGGCGGCGGCGGACCAGGGCGATGGCGACCTGGTGGGCCAGCAACTCGTCATAGGCGAGGCGCCGGCGGGGCAGGGCGGGCAGCGGCCCGGCGGGCCTTTGCAGCAGCCGGATCGCGGCGGCGAAGCCCGGCCAGCCTTCCTGCTTCAGCAGCGAGACATCGGCCCATTCGGGCATCTCCGGCAGAAGGGCCAGCGCCTGGTCCATGGCGGCGGCGATGCGGCGGGGGGTCAGGCCGCGCACCATGGGCCAGACCGGCTCCACCAGCGGCAGCGCCGATTCCTGCTCCGCGACGGTCGGGTTCATCATGGCGAACCCGTTGCTGCCTTCCGTCTGCACCCGGCCGGCCAGGTAGCGGAGCTCGCCAGGTGGCAGCAGCTTCAGGATCCAGGGCAGCCGGCCATTCATGAAGCGCAGCACCAGCGGCTTGCCGGCGCAGGTCGCCCGGACTTCCACATAGGACCGCTGGCTGCGGCCGGACCGGGCGGCGCGGGCGGACTGCGCCACCACCTCCAGCACGCAATCCTGGTCCAGCGGTGCCTCCGCCGGGCTGGCCGCACGCCGGCGGATGACCACGCGCTCGGGCAGGTGCAGCAGCAGGTCGAAGACGCGCGGGCCGCCCGCCGCCTCCGCCAGCAGCGCGGCCAGCGTCGGGCCGACGCCCGGCAGTTCGGCGAGGGGCGCCAGCAGGGGCGTCACATGAGCTTGGGCATCTTCCGGGGCGCTTGCTGACAGGATTCCCATGGGCCTCTATATGACACGCGACGACATGTCCCAGAACGCCGAGAGCCTCAAGCTGACAGATCCCGAACCGACCTTGGACGCACGCCGGCGCCGCCTGAACTTCCGCGCCTGGCACCGTGGTACCAAGGAGACCGACCTGATGGTCGGCGCCTTCGTCGCCCGCAACATCGCCGCCTTCACCGAGGCGGAGCTGCTGGAACTCGAGCAGATCCTGGAACTGCCGGATGTGGACCTGGCGGACTGGCTGATGGGCCGCCGGCCGATTCCCGCCGAGGTCGCCTCGCCGCTGCTGACCCGCATGACGGTCGAATGCACGGAATCGGGCGCCGGCCTGCCGCCGGAACTGCGGCCGTGAACATCCTGACGGTCCACGGCGCGCCGGAGGGCTTCGACGCCCTGCTGCTCGCCCGTCGCCGGGCCGAATCGACCGGCCCCGTGCTGCATGTCTGCCGCGACGACGCCCGCATGGCCCGGATGGCGGAGGCGCTGGCCTTCTTCGCCCCGCATGTCGAGATCCTGCGCTTTCCGGCCTGGGACTGCCTGCCCTACGACCGCGTCTCGCCCAACCCGGAGATCGTGTCGGAGCGCGTCGCGACGCTGACCCGCCTGGCCGAACCCGCCCGCGCCCCGCGCATCCTGCTGACCACCATCAACGCCCTGGTCCAGAAGGTGCCCCCGCGCGCCGCCTTCACCGGGGCGACGCTGGCACTGAAGCGCGGCGGGCGGGTGAAGCCGGAGAAGCTGACCGAGTTCCTGGAAGCCAATGGCTACCACCGCACCGGCTCCGTCATGGAACACGGCGAATACGCGGTGCGCGGCGGCATCGTGGACCTGTTCCCCTCCGGCCATGCCGAACCGGTGCGCCTCGATTTCTTCGGCGACGAGATCGAGGACTTTCGGCGCTTCGACACCGCCACCCAGCGCAGCGGCGACAAGGTGAACGAGCTGGTGCTGCGCCCGGTGGGGGAGGTGTTCCTGGACGCCCCCTCGATCAGCCGCTTCCGCACCGGCTACCGTGAGCTGTTCGGCGCCGCGGCGGGGGAGGACCCGCTGTATGTCAGCGTCTCCGCCGGCCGCCGCCACCCCGGCATGGAACACTGGGCCGGCCTGTTCCACGAGAACATGGAGACCCTGATCGACCATCTGGGGGAGGGGCCTTCCGTGTCCCTCGACCACCAGACGGAGGATGCGCTGGCGGCGCGGCTGGAGATGGTGGTGGACCATTACGAGGCCCGCCGGATGCCGGCCCGCGAGGGCGAGGTGCCCTACCGCCCGGCGCCGCCGGACCGCCTCTATATCGACCACGACGGCTGGATCGAGATGCTGGAGGAGGCGCGGGTGTTCCGCTTCTCGCCCTTCGACCAGCCGGAGCACGCGCCGGGGATCGATGCCGGCGGCCGGCTTGGCCGGATGTTCAACGATGTGCGCGCCGAGGGGCGCAACGTCTTCCAGGCCTATGGCGAACACGCCGCGGCGCTGGCCAGGCGCAACCTGCGCCCGGTGCTGGCCGCCTGGACCAACGGGTCCCGCGAGCGCCTGGCCAATTTGCTGCGGGAGAACAACGTCCGCGCCGAGCCGGTGGAGGATTTCCTCGGCGTGCAGAAGCTGCCGATGGGCACGGTGGCGCTGGCGATCGTCGGCGTCGAGCGCGGCTTCGTGGCACCCGCCGATCGCCATGCCGATGGCCTGGTGCTGGTCGGCGAGCAGGACCTGCTGGGCGAGCGCATCGCGCGCCCGCCGCGCCGCCGCAAGCGCGCCGACCAGTTCATCGCCGATGCGACCGAAATCGCGCAGGGCGACCTGGTGGTGCACCAGGACCACGGCATCGGCCGCTATGACGGGCTGGAGACCATCCGCATCGGCGATGCGCCGCATGAATGCCTGCGGCTGATCTACGATGGCGGCGACAAGCTGTTCCTGCCGGTCGAGAACATCGAGGTGCTTTCCCGGTTCGGCTCGGACGCTGCCGGCGTCGCGCTCGACAAGCTGGGTGGTTCCACCTGGCAGGCCCGGAAAGCCAAGGCGAAGAACCGCATCCAGGACATGGCGGCGGCGCTGATCCGCATCGCCGCCGAGCGCCAGACCCGCGACGCCCCCGCCGCCATCCCGCCCGAAGGCGCCTGGGACGAGTTCTGCGCGAGATTCCCCTTCGCGGAAACGGAAGACCAGCAGCGCGCCATCGCCGATGTGCTGGAGGACCTGGCGGCCGGCCGCCCCATGGACCGCCTGATCTGCGGCGATGTCGGCTTCGGCAAGACGGAGGTGGCGCTGCGCGCCGCCTTCGCCGTCGCCATGTCCGGCACCCAGGTCGCCGTGGTGGTGCCGACGACGCTGCTGGCGCGCCAGCATTTCCGGGTGTTTTCCACGCGGTTCGAGGGCCTGCCGATCAAGGTCGCGCAGCTCTCCCGCATGGTGAACGCCAAGGACGCGCAGGCGGTGCGGGATGGCGTCAAGGACGGCACCATCAACATCGTCGTCGGCACCCATGCGCTGCTGGCGAAGTCGATCGAGTTCGCCGACCTCGGCATGGTCATCGTGGATGAGGAGCAGCATTTCGGCGTCGCGCACAAGGAACGCCTCAAGCAGTTCAAGGCCGACGTGCATGTGCTGACGCTGACCGCCACGCCGATCCCGCGCACCCTGCAACTGGCGCTGACCGGCGTGCGGGAGATGAGCGTGATCGCAACCCCGCCGGTGGACCGGCTGGCGGTGCGCACCTTCATCACGCCCTGGGACAGCGTGGTGATCCGCGAGGCGATCCTGCGCGAGCGGTTCCGTGGCGGCCAGGTGTTCTGCGTCTGCCCGCGGCTGGAGGACCTGCCGAAGCTGCGGGAGCGCCTGACCGACATCGTGCCAGAGGCCCGCATCGCGGAGGCACATGGCCGCCTGGCCCCGACCGAGCTGGAACGGGTGATGACGGAGTTCGGCGACCAGAAACACGACATCCTGCTGTCCACCAACATCGTCGAATCCGGCCTCGACATGCCGGCGGTGAACACGCTGATCATCCACCGCGCCGACATGTTCGGCCTGGCGGGGCTGTACCAGCTTCGCGGCCGCGTCGGCCGCGGCAAGCTGCGTGGCTACGCCTACCTCACCTGGCCGCAGACGCACCGGCTTTCGGCGGCCGCCGAGAAGCGGCTGGAGGTGATGCAGACGCTGGACAACCTCGGCGCCGGCTTCACCCTGGCCTCGCACGACCTGGATATCCGTGGCGCCGGCAACCTGCTGGGCGACGAGCAGTCCGGGCACATCCGGGAGGTGGGCATCGAGCTGTACCAGCAGATGCTGGAGGATGCGGTGCAGAACCTGAAATCCGGCGACCGGGCGCGTGAGGCCTCCGACGACCGCGACTGGACGCCGCAGATCAACCTCGGCCTGCCGGTGATGCTGCCGGAGACCTATGTGCGCGACCTGCCGGTGCGGCTCGGCCTGTATCGCCGCATCGGCAGCCTGCAGACGGAGCCGGAGATCGAGGCGATGGCCGCGGAGTTGGCGGACCGCTTCGGCCAACTGCCGCCGGAAGCGGAGACGCTGTTGCAGGTGGTGTGGCTCAAGGCGCTGTGCCGGCAGGTGGGCGTGGAGAAGCTGGATGTCGGGCCCAAGGGCATCGTGCTCGGCTTCCGCGGCAATCGCTTCGCCAACCCGCCCGGGCTGATCGACTGGGTGGCGGCGCAGCATGGCGCGGTAAAGCTGCGGCCGGACCACAAGCTGGCCTATGCGCAGGAGATGCCCTACGAGGCACGCATCCGCACCGCGCGCGAATTGCTGGCGACGCTGGCCGAGGTGGCGCAGGGCCGCGTGCCGAAATCCGCCGCGCCACCGCCGAAGCCGCCCGCGCCCAAGGCGCCGCCGCCGAAGACCGGGCCGAGCTTCAAGAAGACCGTGTTCCCCCGGCCCAGCGTTCCGGCCGCCCCGGCGGGTGCCAGCACAAGGCCTATCCCGTTCCCGGGCCGCTGGAAGCGCTGAAACGCCCTCCCCGCCAATCGGGGGAGAGGGTTGGGTGAGGGGGCTTGGCCGACCCTGCAAAAATCGAGCGGGGCCGACACGACTCCCTGTGTGGACGCGCAAGCGGCACGCCCCCCTCACCCA
Organism: Falsiroseomonas sp. E2-1-a20; assembly: GCF_051433195.1. NCBI lineage: Bacteria > Pseudomonadati > Pseudomonadota > Alphaproteobacteria > Acetobacterales > Roseomonadaceae > Falsiroseomonas > Falsiroseomonas sp. E2-1-a20. Next base: position 86,660 of record NZ_JBHMFT010000003.1, read on the forward strand.
ACCCTCTCCCCCCTGCGGGTGGAGAGGGCTCTGCAGGGCTCAGTTGCGCCGGCGCCGCGCCGCGGCTTCTTCCTGGCGCATGGTGATGAACACCTCGTAGTCCGAATGCTGCGTCGGCACCCAGCCGGTGACGGTGCCACGCTCCACGGCGCGGTGGATCTCCGGATGCGCGGCGGGCAGCGCCAGGTGGAAGGCGGTGATGTCCGCCTTGAAGGCATCCGGCAGGTCCTTGCGCACCACGATCGGTCCGTTCTTGATCGGGCGCGACTGCCAGATGATGCGCAGCTCGCGCAGGTTCAGCAGGCCCTTCTCGGCGGTCGAGCGCAGCATGCCGCGGGTGAAGCCCTCGGAGGCCTCGCCGATGCCCGACGCCCAGGTGACGCCGGCATCGAATTGCCGGCCCATCACGGCGACGATCGCCTGTTCATGCCCGCCGGCGAAGCCGGTGCGGCCGAAGAACTGCTCCGGGACGATGCCGGCGGCGCGGAGTTCCGCGCGGGGGATCAGGTAGCCGCTGGCGCTGTTCGGGTCGGCCCAGGCCATGGACTTGCCTCGCATCTGCTCCAGGCTGGTGATGCCGGTGTCGGTGCGGGTGTACATCACCGCGACATAGCTGGTGCTGCCATCGGCTTCCTGCGTCACCAGGATGGGCTCCACATTGCCGTTGGAGTCCATCCAGGAGGCGGCGTAGGCGGCGGGCGACATGCTCGCCATCTCGATGTGCTTGCCGGCGAAGGCCTGGACCACGCCGGAATAGTCGGAGGCCTGGAACAGGCGGACCGGGACGCCGAAGGTCTCCTCGATCAGGCGGCCATAGGCGCCGTAGCGGCCGATGCGGTCGGCCTCGTTCTCCCCGCCCAGGATGCCGATGCGGATCTGCCCGAGCTGCTCCGCCCAGGGCCGGCGGCCCTTGGCGGGTATGGCGGGTACCTGGGCCTGCGCGGCAAAGGGCGCGAGGGCGGCGGTGGCGAGCAGGGCGCGGCGGCGGATCGGCATGGGGTGCGGTGCCTCGGTGACGGGATGGTGACGGTAGCGCGCGGCCCCGGCGAAATCACCAGGATTGCGCGTCGGGCCGCAGGATCGCCTTGGTGGTGGTGGCCAGGTTGCGCGGCTCGGGCTTCGGCATCTGCGGCCGCTCCATCCGGCCCCAGCCGGGGGCGTCCAGCACCGTGCCGCCCTCCATCACGATGCGGCCGCGCACGATGGTGGCAATGGGGGCGCCCACCGTCTCCATGCCCTCATAGGGCGTGAAGCGGCTGCGGAGGCTTTGCAGGTCGGCGCCACGGATGGTGCCTTCGCGGCCGGGGTCAACCACGGCGATGTCGCCATCGGCCCCGGGCTGGATGACGCCCTTGCGCGGATACAGGCCGAAGGCGCGGGCCGGGGCGGCGCTGGCCATGCGGACATAGTGTTCCATGGTCATGCGGCCCTGGTGCACCTGGGTCAGCATCAGGCGCATGGACGTCTCGACGCCCGGAAAGCCGCAGGCATTGTCCCAGAAGCTGGCGTGCTGCTTTTCCGCCATGGCATGCGGCGCGTGGTCGGTGCCGAGCATGTCGATGGTGCCGTCGACCAGGGCCTGGAAGATGGGCTGCCGCTGCGCGCCTTCCCGGATCGGCGGGTTCAATCGGGCGATGCGCGCCTTGTCGCCGGTGAGGTCCTCGGCGGCGAGAAGAAAGTATTGCGGGCCGGTCTCCACCGTCATCGGGACGCCGCGCGCCTTGGCGTCTCGGATGACGGGAATGGAGCGCATGCAGGATTCGTGGACGATGTGGATGCGCGCGCCGGTCCATTCGGACAGCACGATGGACCGGTTCAGCGATTCCAGCGCCACGATATCCGCCCGCGCCGCCAGATGCGCGAAGGCATCGTCGCGCCCGGCCGCCTTCATGCGGTTCTCGCGCCAGAACAGCATGGGCGAGTTCTCGGCATGGATCGAACAGCGCAGGCCGAGTTCGGCCAATATCTCGAAGCCCTCCAGCACCGCGCCATCATTCGGCGCCGGCAAATTGCCGGTGGTGTTGCCGAGGAACAGCTTGAACCCGATGACTCCGGCCTCGGCCAACGCCGGCAGCGCATCCAGCGAGCGTTCGTCGAGCAGGCCGTAGAGGCCGAAATTGACATGCGCCTGGCGCTCCGCCGCCTCCCGCTTCAGGGCGAAGGCCTCCAGCGACCAGACCGGCGGGTCGGTGTTCGGCATGTCGAAGATGGTGGTGACGCCACCGGCCGCGGCGGCGCGGGTGCCGGTGGTCCAATCCTCCTTCTGCGTCATGCCGGGTTCGCGGATATGCGTGTGCACGTCGATGGCGCCGGGGATGACGTAGTTTCCCGTCGCATCCAGCGTGCAGGTGGCGGGCGGGGCGAAATCGGGATGGCCGACGAAGACGATGAACCCGTCCTTCACCGCGACATCGGCGCGGAAGCGCCCGGTCTCGTTGACGACGGTGCCGCCGGCAATCAGCAGGTCGCACAGCATCAGATCACCCACCCGCCATCGACCGCCAGATCCTGCCCCGTGGTCTGGCGCGACAGGTCAGATGCCAGGAACAGCACGGCATTCGCCACGTCCTGGTCCGTGCTGATGCGCCGCAGCGCGTATTCGCCCGCGTGCTGCACGCGCGCTTCCTCCGCCGAGATGCCTTGCTGGGCTGCCATGGTGGCGCGCACCGCCTCGAAGCGCGGGCCTTCGACCATGCCGGGGCAGCAGCAGTTCACGTTGATGTTGTGCGGGCCGAGTTCCAGCGCAGCGGATTTGGTGATGCCGCGCAGGCCCCATTTGCTGGCCGAATAGGCGGCCCTTCCGGCCCGGCCGCGCAGCCCGAAGGTGCCGCCGACATTGACCACCTTGCCGTATTTCGACGCGATCATGCCGGGGGCGAAGGCGCGCATGGTCAGGAAGCAGCCGGTGACGTTCAGGCGCAGGATGGCGTCGAACTCCTCCGGCGTCGTTTCCCAGAAGGTCTTGCCCAGCGGGCCACGACCACCGGCGATGTTGACCAGGATGTCGCAGCGGCCGAAGGCAGAAAGCGCACCGGCGGCCATGGCCTCGACGCTGGCGGCATCGGTGACGTCGCAGGCGAAGATCTCGGCGCGGCGGCCCATGGCGCGCACCTGTTCGGCGACAGGCTCGATGGCGGCGGTGTCGCGGCCCGCCAGCGCCAGGTCGGCGCCATGTTCGGCCAGCAGCAGCGTGCAGGCGGCGCCCATGCCCTTGGCGGGGCCGGTGACGACGGCGACGCGGTCCTTCAACAACATGATCAATCAGCCTTCAGAAGGCGCTTCGAACGGGTCCACCCCTTCGCCATGGACCGGCAATGGCAGGCGACATGCGGCGCCACCGCCTCGCACCACTCACGCGTGCTGGCGTTGACCTCGCGCAGGCGCTCCGCCGCCGCATTGGCTTCCTGCGCCAGCTTCGCCTCGTCGATGCCGAGCACGATGCGGTTGCGCAGCTTCCACTGGCCGCCGACCATCACGTCGGTCACGGCGCTGCCATCCTCGGTCCAGACCAGCTGGTTCGCGGCATCGTTCAGCGGCGCCCAGTTGATGTGGTGCAGGTCGAGCAGCACCAGATCGGCGTTGCGCCCGGCCTCGATGGTGCCGCCATCCAGGCCCATCAGCTTGGAGGACCCCTGCGTCGCCAGCCGGAAGGTCTCGGCCGTGCCGAGCCACTCGGCCTCCTCCGCATCCTCCCACAGCCGGGATGCGAAGGCCGCGAGGCGCATCGCCTCGAACATGTTCTGGTTGTCGGAGGAGGAGGAGCCATCGGTGCCGATGCCGAGCGTGACGCCCGCCGCCAACGCCCGCCGCGCCGGGGCGATGCCGCTGGCGAGCCGCATGTTGGCGCCGGGATTGTGCGAGATGCCGGCGCCGCGTTCCGCCAGCAGCGCCAGGTCGCCATCCGTCAGCCAGACGCCATGCGCGACGCTGAACCACGGCCCCACCAGGCCGAGCCGGTCCATATGTTCCAGCAGCGTCGCCCCCTCATACCGCAGCGCGCCGCCGGCGGCCTGGTAGCGCGCTTCGGCGACGTGCGACTGCATCGGGAGCCCGTACTCGGACGAGACCTTGCGGCAAGCCCGGAGAAATTCGTCCGTGCCGTGCAGCGGGATGGTCGGCGCACAGCCGAAGCGGATGCCCCGCGCTTCATGCGACCAGCCGCGGGCAATCTCCTCCACCGCCTGGATGGTCTGGGTCATCGGCGAGGTGGCGAGACCTGCGGCGCGGGCGCGGTGCGGCTCCGGCAGCGCCTCGATCAGGCCTGGCGTGGCCTGGAAGAAGGTGAGGTCGCCCAGCATCGGCGCCAGCACGGCGCGCAGGCCGACGGCGGCATAGGCCTCCGCCATGGCATCCAGCCCATCCACGGTGGGGCAGGGCAGTTCGGCCGGCAGGTCGTAGACGGCGGTGCAGCCCTTCTTGAGGTTCTCCACCGCGTTCAGCGCGCTCGACAGGTACTTGTCCTGCAACAGGCGGCCGCCGCTGATCCAGGCGCCGTGCACCAGCAGCAGCGCCAGGTCCCACTTGTCCCCCGAACCCTTGGACAGGCCGCCATGGCTGTGGCTGTGGCCGTTTACCAGGCCGGGTATCACCAGCCGGTTGCTGGCATCGTAGGATTTGGCCGATTCGACCCGGCTGCCCGGCGGCAGCAGGGCGGCGATGCGGCCATCCTCGACCAGGATTTCCGACAGGCTGGTGGAGAGCGCGTCGGGCGCGAGGACCCGCGCGCCGGTCAATAGTGTCCTGGCCATGATGCGGCGCCTCCTGCTGCCTTTATCGAGCGGGTGGCTGTGGCCCCCTCACCCAACCCTCTCCCGCTCAGGGGAGAGGGCTCGTCAGAACATCCGCTCGGACTGCGGCGGCAGGAAGCGGTCGGTGAACATGCTCTCGGCCGTCGGCGGGTTGGCGACGCCCAGCGCCTCCGCATTCACCTGCACCAGCTGCCGGGCGCGCGCCATGTCCAGGTGGCCCATGCCGCCGGCGCGGCTGTTGGGCGTGATGATGGAGCGGTCGCGCGTCATGGCGAAGCGGCGGGCCTCCAGCGCCTCGTCGAACAGCGCCTCGCGCCGCTTCAGCGCCGCCATGCCACCCGTCACGTCGTTGAGCAGCAGCTTCAGGCCATCGATCGAGGCCTTGACGAAGCGGGCCGCGACTTCCGGGTTGCGCTCGATCCATTCGGCCTTGGCGAAGACGCCCGAGCCATACAGGTCGAGGCCGTTCTCGGCATAGGGCCAGGACAGGATCTGGTCTTCCGGGATGCCGAGGCCGACCAGGTTGAAGTGGACGGTGAACAGGAAGCCGGTGACGGCATCCACCTGGCCGGTGCGCAGCATGGTGTCGCGCAGGTTGGCGGCCATCGAGGTCCAGCGGACGCGGCTGGCATCGATGCCGGCGACCTTGGCGAAGGCGGGGAACAGCAGGCGGGACCCTTCGCCCTCCGGCGCACCGAGGCTTTTGCCCGCCACGTCCTGCGGCTTCTCGATGCCGCGCCCCTTCATGGTGACGATGGCGGCCGCGGTGCGGTCGAACACCGGGTACAGCATGACCAGGCGGCTGTTCGGGTTCTCCGCGTTGAACTTCACCGCGCCGGAGAAATCCGCGAAGCCGATGTCGTAGGCGCCGGAGCCGACCTTCACCAGCGCATCGCCGGAGCCGAAGCCGCGGTCCATGCGGACGGCGAGCTGTTCGCGGCGGAAGATGCCGCGATCCTCGGCCAGCGCCCACATGCCGTGGTTGCCCTGGAGCGCCCAGTCCAACGTGAAGCGCAGCGCGGTCTGCGCCTGGGCGGTGCGGATGGCGGGCAGGGCGAGGCCAGCGCCGGCGGCGGTGGCGAGCAGGGTGCGACGGTTCAGCATGGGGCGGGATCCTCCGAGGGGCGGGCGCAACATAACCTGGAATCCACGACTGTCACCGCCCGAGGCGCGGCTGTGGGGTCCAGATGGACGGAGGATTGACTGTAAATCAGGCGATCTGCTTGTTCGAAAGGCAAATTCACCCGCCGCGATGGGTGCGGTGCGCGATGTACAGCGTGGCGGCCACCATGATGAGGGTACCCCACAGCAGGCTCCAGCCCGGAACCTCGGAGAAGACCAGCAGGCCGATCAGCGCCGCGGCCGGGATCTGCACGTATTCCATGGGTGCCAGCACGCCGACCGGCGCCCGCCGCGCCGACCAGGAGGCCAGGAAGTCGCCCAGCACCGCGCAGATGGACCCAGCCGCCAGCAGCAGCAGGGCGCGAAGCGAGGGCGTCTCCCAGACGAAGGCGGAAACCGGCGCCCAGACCAGGACGGAGGCGATGGCATACCAGGCGACGACGCGGGAGGGCGGCTCGGTGGAGGACAGGTTCTTCACCGCGACCAGCACCATGGCCCCGGACGCCCCGCCGGCGAGTGCCGCCAGGGTGCCGGCGGACGGCGCCGAGGTCAGCGCATCCTGCGGTCCGACGATGACGAGGACCCCGGCAAATCCGACCGCCCCGGCCACGGCGCGGTTCCAGCCGATCCGCTCCCCCAGCAGCAGGAAGGCCAGCGGCAGCGCCCAGAGCGGCTTGGCGTGCAGGATCGCCACCGCATCCGCCAGCGGCAGCCACAGCAGCGCATACATCGACAGGATGAAGCTGAGCGACCCGGCGGCGCAGCGCGCCAGGTGGGCGCCGGGGCGGCGGGTGGCGAGGGCGGAGGGCCCGGCGCGCAGCAGCCAGGGCAGCAGGATCAGGATGGTGAAGACGCCGCGGGCGAAGGGCACCAGCGGCACCGGCAGGCCATCCTGCATGGCGGCGCGGAAGCAGGCGCCCATCACGGCGAAGACCAGGCAGCAGGCCAGCATCAGGCCCATGCCGGCCAGGGCGCGGCGCCCCTCCGCCGAGGGTGGGGACGCCGCCGGCACGCCTATTTGCGTTCGGGGGCGAGTTCGGCCTCCAGCTCCTTGATCCGCGCCAGCAGCGTGGTGCGGAGCGCCGGGGAGTTGTGCGGCTTGATCCCGGCCAGGGTTTCCTTGAGCTCGGCCAGCAGGCGGCGCTTTTCCTGGGGCGAGCGGCGGATCGGGCGATTGTCGGAGAACTGGCCCTCATGCGAGCGCATCGGCGTGACCTTCCCGGGGCTGTTGTTGGGGGCATGGGTTAGGGGCAGGCGCGGCGGGCGTCAACGCGCGGCGGCCAGCCTGCCCAACCGGCCGGCAGGCTGCCTGTCCGAGCGGCAGGATGGGCCGCGGCGACCGGTTTGCACAGGCGCGGCCGCTTGCCTCCGGCACCGGTCAGGCGCAGATATTCCGCCTGCGCGGGCTGCCGCGGGCCTGGGACGACGAACGGGGAACGAGAACAATGCCGAACGCATTCAAAACCTCTGCCACGGCCTCGCGCCGCGCGGTCCTGCTCGGCGCGGCGGGCGCATCGCTCGGCGCGCTGGCCGCACCTGGCGTGCTGCGGGCACAGCCGGCCGCCATCAAGCTGGGTATCCTGCAGCCGGTGACGGGCGCGCTGGCGCAGGACGGCGAATATGGCCGCCTCGGCGCCGAATTGGCCATCGCTGAGATCAACGCGACCGGCGGCATCAAGGCGCTGGGTGGCGCGCAGATCCAGATGGTGTTCGGCGATGCGCGGTCCTCGCCCGAGGGTGGCACCGCCGAGGTGGAGCGCATGAACGGGGAGGGCGTGGTGGCCGTGGTCGGCGGCTTCGCCAGCCCGATCTGCCTTGCGTCGTCGCAGGCCGCGTCGCGCTATGACCTGCCCTATGTCGCGGATGTCGGCGTCTCCGACGCCATCGTGACGCGCGGGCTGCGCAATACCTTCCGCTTCAGCCCGGGCTTCGGCAGCATCACCGCCGCGGCGCTGGACAACCTGGTCACGCTGAACGACGCGGCCGGCAAGCCGGCGAAGACCGTCGTCGTGGTGCATGAGGATGGGCTGTTCGGCTCCGGCATGGCGCGGCTGATGGGGACGGAACTGCCGAAGCGCGGCTTCGAGGTTCTGGAGACGATCAGCCACCCGACCCCGGCGCGCGACATGTCCAACATCGCGCTGCGCATCCGCGCGCTGAACCCGGACCTGATCATCCCGTCGAGCTACTATGCGGAGTTCGTGCTGCTCTCGCGCACCCTGCAGCAGCGCCGAATCCGGCCGAAGGGCATCTACTGCGTGCTGAACGGCGCGGCGTCCAACCAGCGCTTCGTGCGGGAATTCCCGGAAGCCGCGAACCTGGTGATGGACGTGAACCACTGGGCCGACCCACGCAAGCCGAAGACGGCGGAACTGCGCCGCACGGTGGAAGCGCAGAACCGCTTCTGGCTGTACAACACGCCGATGAACTATTCGGCGGTGATGCTGGTGGCGGATGCGCTGGAACGTGCCGGGGCTGCCGACCGCAACAAGGTGATCGAGGCGCTGGCGGCGACGGATGAAAAATTCACGCGCCACATCATGCCCTATGGCCCGACGCGCTTCGTCAACGGCCAGAACCAGGCCGGCCAGGCGGTGAATACGCAGGTGCAGGGCAACGACATCAAGGTGATCTTCCCGCGCGACTTCGCGGATGCACAGGCCGTGTTCCCCTGGCCGGCCTGATGCCTTCCGCTCGCCGCCCGGCGCGCCTGAACTAGGCGCGCCCCATGCTGAAGTTTCCGCCTGAGATCGTGATGGAGGCCGTGGCGAACGGCCTCCTCACCGGTGCGGTCTACGGGCTGGTCGCGCTGGGCCTGACGCTGGTTTATGGCGTGCTGCACATCATCAACTTCGCCCATGGCGCGCTGCTGACGCTGGCGATGTATGCCGCCTGGGTGGCCTGGGCCGCCTTCGGGCTCGACCCCTATGTCGCGATCCTGCCGCTGGTGCCCATCTTCTTCGCGCTCGGCTACGGCGTGCAGCGCCTGGTGATCGGCCCGGCGAGCCGGGGCGACGACCAGAACATCCTGCTGGTGACGCTGGGGCTGTCCATCGTGCTGGAGAACGCCATGCTGGCGATCTTCCGATCCGACACGCTGTCCGTGCAGCTGGACTACGCGATGGAGGTGGTGGAACTCGGCCCCATGCTGCTGTCCTTCCCGCGGCTGGTCGGCTTCGGCGTGGCGTTCCTGGTAGCCGGGGTGCTGTTCGTGCTGCTGCGCATGACGGATACCGGGCGGGCGATCCGCGCGGTGGCGAAGGAACGCACCGGGGCAGCGCTGGTCGGCATCGATGTCGGCCATGTCTACGCGGTGACCTTCGGCATCGGCACGGCGTGCCTGGCGGTGGCCGCCTGCCTGCTGCTGCCTTCGTTCTACGTGAACCCGCGCGTCGGCAACGCCTTCGTGCTGGTCGCCTTCACCATCGTCGTGCTCGGCGGCATGGGCAGCGTGCCGGGGGCGCTGCTGGGCGGGCTGGTGATCGGCGTGGTCGAGAGCCTGTCGGGCCTGTACCTCGGCGACAGCCTCGGCCAGTTGGGCATCTTCGTCATCTTCATCCTGGTGCTGCTGTTCAAGCCCACGGGCCTGTTCGGGGCGAAGGCGTGAGCCCGCGCGATGTCTGGCCCATCCTGCTGTTCGGCGCGGTGGCGGCGCTGCTGCCGGTGTTCGTCACCGCCGGGACGCTGCTGAATTTCGCGATCTTCACGCTGATCCTGGCCCTGGCGGCGCAGGGGTGGAACATCCTGGGCGGGTTCGGCGGGCAGTACTCCTTCGGCCACGCGGCGTTCTTCGGGACAGGCGCCTACCTGACCGCCGTATTGCAGGTGCGCTACGGGGTGAACGCCTATGTCACCTTCCTGGCCGGCATCGCCGCGGCGGCGGTGGTGGGCTGGATCATCGGTGCGCTGTCCTTCCGCTCCGGCCTGCGCGGCAGCTATTTCGCGCTCGTCACCCTGGCCTTCGCCGAGGTGTTCCGGGTGCTGGCCAATGCCATGCCGGTCACCGGCGGCGCGGCGGGCATCCTGATTCCGCTCGACCAGCGCGCCGCAAACTTCCAGTTCGAATCGCGCGGCTGGTTCTACCTGGTGGTGCTGGCGCTGGTGACCCTCGCGCTGCTGCTGACACGCGCGCTGGAGAAATCGCGCCTCGGCGCGCAGCTCGTCGCGGTGCGGGAGAATGAGGAGGCGGCGCGCGCCGTGGGCGTCGACGTGCTGCGGGTGAAACTCTCCGCCATCACACTGTCCGCCGGCATCACCGGCGCCGCGGGCGGGCTGTACGCGCAGTACTTCCTGTATCTCGACAGCACCATCGCCTACGGCACCTGGATCAGCGTGGAGGCGCTGCTGGCGCCGATCATCGGTGGCGCGGGCACGGTGTTCGGGCCGGTGATCGGCGCCGTCATCCTGCACACGCTGGCGGAATTCACCCGCACCCTGGTCGGCCGCATCCCGGGCATCGACCTGGTGATCTTCGGCGTGCTGCTGATCCTGGTCGTGCGCTTCCCGCCGCGCCACCTGCTGCGCTTCGTCCGGTGGCGGCGATGAGTGCCTTCCTGCGAATCCGCCACGTCTCCATGCGCTTCGGCGGGCTGCTGGCAGTGAACGACGCCAGCTTCACCGTCGCGGAGGGCAGCATCACCGGGCTGATCGGCCCCAACGGCGCCGGTAAGACGACGCTGTTCGCCATCGCCTCGGGCTTCCAGAAGCCGACCAGCGGGCAGGTGCTGTGGCGCGGTGCGGACATCACCGGTCGCGCGCCGCATCTTCTGGCGCAGGACGGGCTTTCGCGCACCTTCCAGATCGTGCAGCCTTTCGCCGGCCTCAGCGTGCGGGAGAATATCGCGGTGGGCGCCTTCCTGCGGCACCGGCGGCGCGCGGATGCGATCGCGGCGGCGGAACAGGTGGCGGAGCAGGTCGGGCTGCGGGGTGAACTCGACAAGCCCGCCGCGGCGCTCACCGTCTCCGGCCGCAAGCGCGTCGAACTCGGCAAGGCGCTGGCGACGCAGCCCAGGCTGCTGCTGCTGGACGAGGTGCTGGCCGGGCTCAACCCCTCCGAGGTGCGTGACATCGTTCCGGTGGTGCGCGCCATCCGCGACAGCGGCGTGACGGTGCTGATGATCGAGCATGTCATGCAGGCGGTGATGAATCTGTGCGAGTCCGTGCATGTGCTGGCGCAGGGCCGCATCATCGCGGGTGGCACGCCCGCGGAAGTGGTGGCGAACCCGGCGGTGGTGGAGGCCTATCTGGGCCATGGCGCCGCGGCCCGGCTTGCGGGCAACGCACATGCTTGAGGTGCGGGACCTGGTCGCGGGCTACGGGCTGACGCGGGTGCTCGAAGGCGTTTCGCTGGATGTGACGGGTGGCGAGATCGTCGCCGTGCTGGGCTCCAACGGCGCCGGCAAGACCACCTTGAACATGGCCATCAGCGGCCTGGTCAAGCCGCGCTCCGGCGAGGTGCGCTTCGAGGGCGAGCGGATCACCGGCCTGTCGCCGGCGCAGGTGATGGCGCGCGGGCTGATCCAGGTGCCGGAAGGCCGCAAGATCTTCCCCAACCTGAACGTGCGGGAAAACCTCGAACTCGGCTCCTACCGCCGCGCCAGGGCGAACCGGGCGCGGAACCTGGAGAAGGTTTTTGCCGTCTTTCCGCGGCTGCGGGAACGGGTGGCGCAGGGGGCGGGCACCTTGTCCGGTGGCGAACAGCAGATGCTGGCGATCGGGCGCGGCATGATGGCGGAGCCGAAGCTGCTGATCCTGGACGAGCCTTCGCTCGGCCTTTCGCCGCTGCTGGTGGAGGAGATGTTCGGCCTGGTGCGGCGGCTGCATGGCGAAGGGCTCGCCATCATGCTGGTGGAACAGAACGTCGCGCAGTCGCTCGACCTGGCGGATCGTGCCTATGTGCTGGAACATGGTGGCTTCGCCCTGTCCGGGCGCGCGGCGGAGGTGCGGGAGAACCCGGAGCTGAAGCGCGCCTATCTCGGTCTCTAGGGAAGGAAACGGAAGCATGGGCATCGTGACGCAGGGGGTCGAACCCGCCTCGGCACTGCTGGCGGCACCGCCGCCGCGCTGGCTCGGCGAATGGGCGCGCTTCGCGGCCGGCACGCGCTTCGCCGACCTGCCGGCGGAGGTGGCGCAGCGGGCGCGGCTGGTGCTGCTGGACTGCATCGGTGCCATCGCGGCCGGTGCGCAGGAGGCCGAGGCGCAGACGCTGGCGGCGCGCATGATCGCACGCGAGGGCAATGGCGATGCCGCTGTCATCGGCCATGCCTCCGGCGCGCGGCCCGGCACGGCGGCCTTCCTGAACGGCACCGCCGGCACGATGCTGGAGTTGGACGAGGGCAACCAGTACGCCCGCGGCCACCCCGCCATCCATGTGGTGCCGGCCCTGCTGGCCGCACCGCGGGGCGATGGCGCGGCGCTGCTGGTGGCGCTGGCGCTGGGCTATGAGATGGGCGCGCGCGTCGGCATCGCCAGCAAGCTGAACGTCGCGATGCATCCGCACGGCACCTGGGGCACGCTCGGCGCCGCGGTGGGCATCGCCAAGCTGCACGGCGCGAGCACGGAGGAATTCGCCGGCGCGATCAACATGGCGAGCACGCTGGGTCTCGCGACCTCCCGCCGCACGATGCTGGAAGGTGGCACCGTGCGGAACACCTATGCCGGCGTGTCCAACATGCTCGGCCTGACGGTGTGGGATTTGGTGCGGGCCGGCTTTATCGGCGAGCGCGACGGCGTCGCCACCATCTTCGGCCAGGTCTCGGCCACGGACTGGCAGCCGGCGGAGATGGTGCGCGACCTGGGATCGCGGTGGGAGATCGCGCGCAACTACTTCAAGCGCCACGCCGCCTGCCGCTACACGCATGGCGCGCTGGATGCGCTGTCCGCCATCGTCGCGCGGACCGGGCCGCTGCGTCCGGCGGATGTCGCGTCCATCCGCGTCGAGACCTATGTCTGGGCGGCGCAGCTCGACAGTCCGGCGGCGCCGAACATGCTGGCGGCGAAGTTCAGCATCCCCTTCGCGATGGCGACCTTCCTGGCGCATGGCGCCGCGACGGTGCCCGCTTTTCGTGGGCCCGCGCGGGAGGACCCGGACATCCTGGCGCTGGCGTCGCGCGTCACCGTCGATGAGGATCCGGCGATGACGGCGCAGTTGCCGGGCCTGCGGCCGGCGCGCGTCACGCTGGTGCTGGCGGATGGCTCGCGGCAAGAGGCGGCCGCCATGACGAACCGGGGTGACACCGAGGATCCCTACACGGAACTGGAAGTGCGCGAGAAATTCCAGGACCTCGCCGGGCCGGTCTATGGCCGTGAACGTGCCGCGGCGATCGAGGATGCCGTCATGGGCATGGCGCCGCATGACGAGGCTTTCGCATTGGTGGAACTGCTGAAATCATGACGCTGGATGCCGTCACGCTGGCCGTCCTGAAGGGCCGGCTGGAACAGATCGCCGACGAGATGGACGCGACGCTGTACCGCAGCGCCTTCAACCCGATCATCGCGGAGGCGCGCGACGCCTGCCACGGCCTGTACCACGCGGAGACCGGTGCGACGCTGGTGCAGGGCACCAAGGGCCTGCCGATCTTCGTCGGCGCCATGTCCTTCGCCGTGCAGGCGGTGATCCGCCGGGTGGAAGCGGGCGCCGGGCTGGAGCCGGGCGACACCTTCATCTTCAACGACCCCTATGAGGGCGGCACGCACCTGAACGATTTCCGCCTGGTCCGGCCGGTGTTCCGGGGCGGCGAGTTGTTCTGCTGGCTCGCGAGCGTCGGCCACTGGCTCGACATCGGCGGCAACGTGCCCGGCAACTACAATCCGCGCGCCACGGAAAGCCACCAGGAAGGCGTGCGGTTTCCGCCGGTGAAGCTGTTTCGCGCCGGAATCCTGCAGCAGGATATCGTCGATATCCTCGCGGCCAATTCGCGCGTGCCGCAATCCAACTGGGGCGACCTGAACGGGCAGTTGAACGCGCTCGACCTCGGCGACCGGCGCCTGTCCGAACTGCTGGACGAGAGCGGCGAGGATGTGGTGCGGGAAGCGTTCGGCGCGCTGGCCGATCGTGCCGCGGCATTGATGGCGGCGGAAATCGCGGCACTGCCGGAAGGTGTCTACGCCTTCGAGGATTACCTCGACAATGACGGCGTGGTGGATGAGAAGCTGACCATCGCGCTCGACATGACGCTGCGTGATGGTCGCATGAAGCTGGACTTCTCGCGGTCCTCGCCAGCCTGCCTGGGCCCGATCAACATCAGCCATGCGACGACGGTGGCCGCCTGCTACGTCGCGCTGAAGCACGCCTTCCCGGATGTGCCGGCCAATGCCGGCGTGCTGCGGCCGATCGACTTCGTGATCCCGGACACCTCGCTGCTCGGCGTCGGGCCGCCGCGGCCGGTGGCGGGCTATACCGAGACGATCCTGCGCCTGATCGGCGTGATCTTCGGGGCACTCGGCAAGGCGGTGCCGGAGCGGGCGACGGCGGCGCCATTCGGCACCATCAACGCGCTGTCGCTGTCCGGGCAACGCACGGATGGCACGCGCTGGGTGATGTTCTCCTTCTTCGGCGGCGGGTTGGGCGGCAATCCGGAAAGCGACGGGCTGCACCACGCGAACAATCCCATCTCAACCGCGACGATCCCGCCGGCGGAAATCCTGGAGGCCGCCTATCCCGTGATGTTCACCCAATGGGCGCTGCGGCCGGACAGCGGCGGCGTTGGCCTGCACCGCGGCGGCGTCGGCGCGGTGTACGAGATCGAGGCGCTGTCGCCGGCGGTGACGGAGGTGGCGCTGCTCGGCGAGCGCGGCCGCTTCGCGCCGTTCGGCGTGGCGGGTGGCGGGGAAGGCGCGTTGAACCGCTTCGCCTGGCAGGATGTGGGCGGCTGGCAGTCACCGCCGATGGCCAGCAAAATCGTCGGCGTGAAGCTGAACCGCGGGCAGCGGCTGCGGCTGGAAAGCCCGGGCGGCGGTGGCTGGGGCGACCCGATGCAGCGACCGCGGGAGGCGGTGGCGCGCGACGTGCGCCTCGGCTTCGTCAGCGCGGCGGCGGCGAAGCGCGATTACGGATACGAGGCATGAGCGGCGACAGCCTGGTTGGCCCGGTGGTCGGCGTCGATGTCGGCGGCACCTTCACCGACCTGTTCCTGTTCGACCCCACGCTTGGCACCTTCCGGGTTGCCAAGGTGCCGTCGAATCGTGGCGATGAGGCGGTGGGCTTCATGGCCGGGCTGCGTTCGCTGGGTGGCCCTGCCGGCTTCGAGGCCATCGTGCACGGCACCACGGTCGGCACCAACGCGCTGCTGGAACGCAAGGGCGCGAAGCTCGGCGTGATCACCACGGCGGGCTTCCGTGACGTGCTGGAGATGCGCCGGCGCGACCGGCGCCACACCTGGGGGCTATGGGGCGAGTTCGTGCCGGTGACCGACCGCGACATGCGGATCGAGGTGCCGGAACGCGTTCTGGCCAACGGCACGATCCACACGCAGGTGCAGGCGGCGGATGTGCAGCGCGCGGCGCGGGAGTTGCTGGCGCGTGGCGCGGAAGCCTGCGCCATCGTCTTCATCAACGCCTATGCCAACCCGCGCAACGAAAGCGCCGCGGCGATGACCGTGCGGGCGATGTGGCCGAACCCGCATGTCTCCGTCTCCTCCGAGATCCTGCCGGAAATCCGCGAGTTCGAGCGCGCTTCCACCACGGCCTTGAATGCCTACCTGCAACCCGTGGTGGCCAACTACCTCGGCAAGCTGGAGCGCGCCCTGGGCGAGGACGGCTTCGCCGGTCGCTTCCACATCGTGCAGTCAAATGGCGGCATCATGTCGACCGCGACCGCGCGCGGCGTGCCGGTGCGCACGGCCCTGTCCGGGCCGGCGGCGGGCGTCATCGCGGCGGCGGCGATTGCGAAGGCTGCGGGATTCGAGAACGCCATCACCTGCGACCTCGGCGGCACCTCCTTCGACGTGTCGCTGGTCAGCCGTGGGCGCATGGAACTGGCGGCGCAGGCCACCATCGATTTCGGCCTGGTGATTCGCAGCCCGATGATCGAGATCACCACCATCGGCGCCGGCGGCGGCTCCATCGCGCATGTCGATCGTGGCGGGCTGTTGCAGGTCGGGCCGGAGAGCGCGGGCAGCCGGCCGGGGCCGGTGTGCTACGGGCAGGGAAATATACGGCCGACGCTGACGGATGCGAATGTCGTGCTCGGCCGCATCAACGCGGAACGACCGATCGGCGGTGCGCTGGCACGGCTGGATGTGGAGGGGGCGAAGGCCGCGATCGCGGAGCATGTCGGCACCCCGCTCGGCCTGGGTGCGATGGAAGCGGCGGAGGCCATCGTACGCGTTGCGAACGCCAAGATGGCTGGCGCCATTCGGCTTGTTTCCATCGAGCGCGGCCACGACCCGCAGAAATTCGTGGCGCTGCCCTTCGGCGGCGGCGGCGCGCTGCATGTCGGCGCGCTGATCAAGGAAGTCGGCCTGCGCGCGGCGCTGGTGCCGCGCTTCCCGGGCGTGACCTCCGCGCTCGGCTGCGTCATCGCGGATGTGCGGCACGACCAGGTGCGGACGCTGAACCTCTCGCTGGATGGCATCGACGCCGAGGCCCTGGATGCACGGATGGTGGCGGAGGCGGCCTCCGCGCAGGCGGTGGTGGACCAGGCCGGCCTGCCGGTCTCGCAGACGCTGATCCGTTTCGAACTGGACATGCACTACGCCGGCCAGACGCACACCGTGGCGGTGCCGGTTCCCGTGCATGTGCGGGATGGCACCACCGGCGTGTCGGGAGCCATCATCCGCACGGCCTTCGAGGCGGCCTATCGCACCGCCTTCAGCCGCCTGCTGCCAGGCCTGCCGATCCGCATCGTCTCGCTGCGCACCGCGGCCATCGGCGTGCGCCCTGATTTCGACCTGCGCGCGCTGGCACCGCCGGCGGATGCGACGGTGGAGGGTGCCGCGCGTGGTGCCCGCCAGGTGTGGTTCGATGGCGGCTGGCACGCGGCGAATGTCTGGTCGCGGCTGGACCTGCCCGTGGGTGCTCGGGTGCATGGCCCGGCGATCCTGGAACAGCCGGATGCGACGGTCGTGGTGGATCCGGACCTGGTGGCGCGGGTCGACGAGTTTGGCAATTTGCTCATCGAGCGGGAATAGGGCGATGCTGTCGGACACCGCGCTGCTGCTGTGCGACCTGCAGAACGATTTCATCCATCCGGACGGCGCCTATGGCCGCGCCGGGCAGGGGGCGGCAGAGATTGCGGCGATCCCCGCACGGCTGAAGCCGCTGGCGGATGCGGTGCGGGCGAAGGGCGGCTGGATCGCGTCGACGCATTTCACGCTGTTCACCGGCAAGGGCGGCGAGCCGTTCATCGACTCGCATCTGCGCCACCTGCGGCCCTTCCTGAAGAAGGGCGATTTCGTGCAGGGCGGCTGGGGACATGCGGTGGTGGACGAACTGGCGCCGTCCGACCTGCCGGTGGAGAAGGTGGGCTACGACGCCTTCTACCAGACCCGGCTGGAATGGATCCTCCGCAAGGCCGGCGTGCGAAAGCTGCTGGTGGCGGGCATCGTGACCAATGGCGGCGTGGCGTCGACCGTGCGCGGCGCGCATGTGCGGGAGTTCGAGGTGACGGTGCTGCGCGACGCCTGCGCGGCATTTTCCGTCGAGGTGCATGAGACCGCCATCGCGGCGCTGGCGCCGGTGGCGCGCATCAGCACGGTGGCGGACGAATTGGCGCGGCTCGGATGAGCGTCAGCCGCGAGGTCGACCCACGCTTCGACGCCGAGGTGCCGGTCGCCATCATCGGCGCCGGCGCCGCGGGGCTGGTGGCGGCGCTGGCCTGCCGTGGCGCGGGGGTGGAGCCGCTGGTGATCGAGCGGGATGCGGTGCCGCGCGGCAGCACTTCGCTCTCGGCCGGCTTGATCCCGGCGGCGGGCACGCGGTTCCAGTCGGCGCATGGCATCGAGGACGATGCCGGGGCCTTTGCCGCAGATATCCAGCGCAAGGCGCATGGCCAGGCGGATGCCGGGTTGGTGCGGATGGTGGCGCAGGCGGCCGGGCCGACGCTGGAATGGCTGGCGGGGACGCACGGGCTGGATTTCAGCGTCGTGCATGATTTCGACTACCCCGGCCACGGCCGCCGGCGCATGCACGGCCTGCCGAGCCGCAGCGGCGCGGAACTGGTGGACTGCCTGCGCGCCGCGGCCGAGGCCGCCGAAATCCCGCTGCTGACCGAAGCCCGTGCCACCACCCTGGTGCTGGACCAGCACGGCGCGTTGCGCGGCCTGGTGGTGCGGCGGCCGGATGGCGGTTCGGAGCGCATCGGCGCCGGCGCGGTGGTGCTGGCCTGCTGCGGCTATGCCGGCAACAAGGCGCTGGTACGGCGCTACATCCCGGACCTCGCGGATGCCGTGTATTTCGGCCATCCGGGCAACGAGGGCGAGGCGGTGGGCTGGGCGGAGGCGCTGGGCCTTGAAATGCGCGACATGACCGGGCACCAGGGCCACGGCTCCGTCGCGCATCCGCAGGGCATCCTGGTGTCCTGGGCCGTGATCATGGAAGGCGGTTTCCAGGTGAACCTGGAGGGCGCGCGTTTCTGGAACGAGGCCAGCGGCTATTCGGAGGCCGGCGTCGCGGTGCTGCGCCAGCCCGGCGGCGTCGCCTGGGACATCTTCGACGAACGCATCGCCGGCGTGGCGCGGCAATTCGCGGATTACCGTGAGGCGGAGGCGCAGGGCGCGGTGCAGGCGGCGGACAGCGTCGAGGAACTGGCCCTGATCACGAAGCTGCCGCTCGCCGCCACGGTCGCGCAGGTGGATGCGCTGAAGGCGGCAGGCGCCACGGATGGCTTCGGCCGCAACTGGGCCGGCGTCGCGCAACTGGCGCCGCCCTACCGGGCCGTGCGCGTCACCGGCGCGCTGTTCCACAGCCAGGGCGGGCTTGCGGTGGACGACCAGGCGCGGGTTCGGCTTGCGGCAGGCGGCATCGTGCCGAACTTGTTTGCGGCAGGTGGTGCGGCCTGTGGCGTATCGGGGCCGGAGGCTTCGGGGTATCTCTCGGGAAATGGATTGCTCAGCGCGGTGACGCTCGGCCGGATCGCGGGCGAGGCGGCTGCGGCGCTGGTGCGGCAAGAGTAGGGAACGACAAGATGGACCAGTTCGGCATCGGCCAGCCCGTGCGGCGCAAGGAGGATGTGCGCCTGCTGACCGGCGGCGGCACCTACACGGATGACATCAACCTGCCGGGCCAGACGCATCTCGCGATTCTTCGTTCGCCGCACGCGCATGCCCGCATCCTGTCGATCGATGTGGAGGCCGCGCGCGCGGCACCGGGCGTGCTGCTGGTGCTGACCGGGCATGATGCGGCGGCGGACGGGCTCGGGCTGTTCCCGGTGATGGTCGAGGTGCCGCCGATGGCGGGGACGGCGCCGCTGTACGCCCCGCCGCGCAGCATCCTGCAGACGGACGCCGTGCGCTTCGTGGGCGATCCCGTGGTCGCCATCGTGGCGGAGACGCGGACCCAGGCGATGGATGCCGCGGAACTCGTCGCGGTGGACTATGAGATGCTGCCGGCGGTGACGGAAACGGCGCGCGCGTTGGACGCGGATGCACCGGTGATCTGGCCGGAACGTGGCAGCAACCTGTGCGTCACCTGGTCCAACGGGCGCGAGGCCGAGACGGATGCCGCCTTCGCCAAGGCCGACAGGATCGCGAAGGTCGAGCTGGTGCAGAACCGCCTCGTCGGCAACCCGATGGAACCGCGCGTCGCCGTCGGCGCCTACAACACCGAGCGCGACCGCTACGAGCTGCACAGCCCGAGCCAGGGCGTCATGAAGGTCCGCGAGTCACTCGCGAAATTCATCTTCAAGGTGCCGATGGACAAGCTGCGCGTCGTCTCCCGCGACGTCGGCGGCGGCTTCGGCCTGCGCGGCAAGAATTTTCCCGAATCCGCCATGGTGCTGTGGGCGGCGAAGAAGCTCGGGCGGCCGGTGAAGTGGCGCGCGGACCGGACGGAGACCTTCCTGTCCGACCCGCATGGCCGCGACCATGTGACGCATGCGGAGATGGCCTTCGATGCGCAGGGCAAGGCGCTCGGCATGCGGACCAGGACCATGGCGGCGATGGGCGCCTACCTGTTCGATTTCGGCCCGCGCATCCCGACCGTGGCCGGCGCGCGAATTGCCGGCACCGTCTATGATCTGCAGGCGGTGAACTTGCAGGTGCAATGCGTCTTCACCAACACGCATTCGACCGACGCCTATCGCGGCGCGGGGCGGCCGGAAATCGCCTACACCGTCGAACGCCTGTTGGATGTCGGCGCCGGCCTGTTCGGCATCGGCCGCGACGAGATCCGCCGGCGCAACTACATCCGGCCCGACCAGATGCCGTATGTGAACTGTGTCGGCAACGAACTCGACAGTGGCGACTTCGCCGGCACGCAGGCGATGGCACTGGACCTCGCGGATTGGGACGGCTTCGACGCACGTCGCGCCGCCTCCGAAGCGCGCGGAAAGAAGCGCGGGCGCGGCATTGGGTACTTCATCGAGGCATCCGGCGGCCAGCCGCAGGAATGGGCGCGGCTGAACGTCGGCCCCGATGGCAAGGCCCGCCTGCATGTCGGCACCTTCAGCCATGGCCAGGGCCACGAGACCGCCTTCGCGCAGATCGTCCATGCCCGCCTCGGCATCCCGTTCGAGGACATCGAGCTGGTGCAGGGCGACACCGACACGGTGGAACAGGGCTTCGGCACCGGCGGCTCGCGTTCCTCGCAGATGGGTGGCGTCGCCAGCTCCCGCGCCTCGGAGGCGGTGCTGGCCAAGGCGAAGCGGCTCGCGGCGCATCTGCTGGAAGCGGGCGTCGCGGATATCGAGTTCCACGCCGGGCGCTTCTCCGTGGCCGGCACCGATCTCGGCGTGACCTGGCAGCAGGTGGCGGCGGCAGCCGCCGATCCGGCGAAGCTGCCCGCGGGCGAGGAACCAGGCCTCGATGAGCGCGTGCTCTACAAGCGCAGCACCGAATGCAACTTCCCCAATGGCTGCCACGTCGCCGAAGTCGAGATCGACCTCGAGACCGGGCTGCTGACGGTGGACCGCTACGCCGCGGTGGACGATGTCGGCAACGTCATCAACCCGATGCTGGTGCATGGCCAGTCGCATGGCGGCATCGCCCAGGGCCTTGGCCAGGCGGTGCTGGAACATGCGCTGTACGACAGGGAGTCGGGCCAGTTCCTGACGGCGACCTTCCAGGACTATGCGATGCCGCGCGCGGCGGACCTGCCGGACCTCGCCATCGGCTTCAACATCGTCCCCACGCCGATCAACGAGCTGGGCGTGAAGGGCGCGGGGGAGGGTGGCGCCTGCGGTGCGCCTCCGGCCATCGTCTCGGCGGCCTGCGATGCGCTGGGCGTCGCGCATATCGACATGCCGCTGACGCCGGAGCGGGTGTGGAGGGTGCTGCATGGATGAGGCAACGGGGTCCCTGCCGCGGCTGATCGCGCCGGGCTGCGTGTGGACCGGCGGCTGCATGGCGGCCAGCGTCAGCGGGATGCTGGCGCATTATTCGTGCTTCCTGCTGATGGGCTCGCAGCGCAGCATCCTGATCGACACCGGCCACCCGGCCCATGCCGAACAGGTGGAGCGTGATGTGGTCGCGGCGCTGGCCGGCCGGCCGCTCGACTACATCTTCCCGACCCATGCGGAGCTGCCGCATTCCGGACTGCTGGAGCGCTGGCTGTCCCGCTGGCCGCAGGCCGTGGCGGTGGGCGATCTGCGCGACTGGCCGCTGTACCTGCCGCACCTGACCGACCGGATGCGGCATGTCGAAGGTGGCGAGACGCTGGACCTCGGCGACCGGAACTTCCTGTTCGTGCCGCCGGTGTGGCGCGACCTGCCGGATACGCTGTGGGGCTTCGACCCGACGACGCGCATCCTGTTCCTGTCCGACGCCTGCGCCTGCTTCCATCCGCACACGCCGGGGCAGAGCGACCACCTCAGCAGCGAGGTGGCGGCGCCCGAGGTGGCACTGATGCAGGATTTCAACAGCAAGGCGCTGCACTGGCCGCGCTTCACCGACAATGCCGAGGGCAATGCCGCGATGGACGCCCTGCTGGCGCGGCTCGATCCCGCGATGCTGGCCAGCGCGCATGGCGCCGTGGTGGACAACTGGCGGGACATGCTGCCGCTGTTCAAGGCCGGCATGGCGCGCGCAGCGTGAGCCTGCACACGATCATTCCCGGCACGCTGCATGGCGCGTCCGGCTGGCTGCGCGGCGGCGCGCAGCCTGTCAGCTGGCTGCCGCCCGACCTGCGCGGCTGGCTGCCCGTCACGGCCTATGCGCTGACCGACGGCACCGAGTGGATGGCGGTGGATACCGGGCTGCCGGTGCATTGGCCGGTGTTGCGGCCGGCCCTGGAAGCCACACTCGGCGCCACGACACGGCGGCGCATGGTGAACACGCGGCGGGAACAGGACTGCATGGCGAACCTGCACGCCATGACGCAGGCCCTGGGCATCACGGAGGTGCCCTATGTCGGCGTGCTCAATCCGCTGGAACTGATGGACTGGGTCGAGGCTGCGGAGGCGCATGCGCGGATCGAGGCGATGGCCCCGGTGCGCGCCGTGCGGATCGAGGTCGGGCAGGTGCTGGAGGTCGGGCGCCTGCGGCTGGAGCCGTTGCGCGTGCAGTTGCGCCTGCTGGCGACCAACTGGTTCTACGAGCACACCACGCGCAGCCTGTTCACCTCGGAAAGCTTCGGCTTCCTGACCCGCGACGATCCCGGGCAGCCCCTGCTGCGCGACCCCGGCGAGAAGCCCTTCGAGGTCGATGCGATCGCCGGGATGCTGTCGGCCAAGTTCGACTGGCTGGTCGGCATCGATCCCGCGCCGATCCTGGCCGACCTCGACGCGATCTTCGCCGCGCGCGCGGTGGACCGCATCTGCCCCTGCCATGGCTGCGTCATCGAAGGACCAGCGGCGGTCGCGGAGGCCGTGGCCGCGACCCGATCCGCGATCCGGCTGCTGTCGGGCCGCGCGAAACCAGCCTGGTCCTGGCCCGCAACCCAACAAGGAGTATCCTGAGATGCGCCGCCGTCTTCTGCTCGCCGCCACGCTCGCGGCACCTGCCCTGGTGCGCCCCGCCTTCGCCCAGTCCGGCGGTTCGAACCGGCCGATCCGGCTGGTCGTGCCGTTTCCACCCGGTGGCACGGTGGACCTGCTGGGCCGGCTGGCCGCGCGGGAGTTGGAAGCGGGGCTGGGCCAGCCCGTTGTCGTCGACAACCGCGCCGGCGCCGGCGGCATGATCGGCTCCGACAACGTCGCGAAATCGCCGCCGGACGGGCTGCACCTCGTGGTGTCCAACATCGCCTCGCACGGTGTCGGCGCGGCGGTCAACCGCACCATGCCCTACGATCCGCTGCGCGATTTCACGCATATCGGGCTGATCGCCGCGGTGCCGACGGCGCTGGGGGTGGCGCGGGACGGCAAGTACGAGACGCTGGCGCAGTTCCTGGCGGCGGCGCGGGTCTCGGCCGGGGCGGTGAAGGTCGGCTCCTCCGGCAACGGCACCACGGGCCACGCCAAGACCGAGATGCTGTCGCGCATGGCCGGGGTGGAATTGCTGCACGTGCCGTATCGCGGCGCGGCGCCGGCGGTGCTGGACGTGCTGGCCGGGCAGACCGATGGCGTCATGGCCGCCGTCGCCGATATCGGCCGCAATGACAAGCTGCGCCTGCTGGCCATTACCAGCGCCGAACGCGCGATCCGCTGGCCCAGCGTGCCGACCTTCGCGGAGCTGCAGTTCCCGGGCCTGGTCGCCAACAACTGGTTCGGCCTGTCCGGGCCCGCCGGCATGGACCCTGCCGTGGCCGCCCGCATCAACGCGGCCCTGGTGCGCGGGCTGAACACCCCGGCGATGGCGGAGCGCCTGGCCGACCTCGGCACCCGGCCAAACCAGATGACCGCGGCCGACTACACCGCGCTGGTCGCCGCCGAGCTGCCGCGCTGGGCGCAGATCGTGCGGGAGGCGAATATCCGGGTCGATTGAACCAGGCTCAGTCCGCGAAGCTGAGGCGCAACTCGGCCCCGCCGGGCGTTGCGCGCTGGTCCAGCCGTTCCGCGTTGCGGGTCGCGAGCCAGAGCGCGAAGGCCTCCCGCGCCGTCTCGGAGCCTTCCAGGTCGGCGACGTCCGGCCGCGCGGCGGGCTTCGGCAGCGGCTCGCCCTGCCACGCCGCCGTCACCAGGATGCAGTCGGTCGCGTAGTGCATCTGCACCGCGATATCGGCGCCGCCACCTCGCGCTGCCAGAAGTTCCTCCAACTCCAGCAGGGCGTGGCCGATATGGGTCATCGTCTCCCGCCGCGCACCCCAGGCGCCGCCCAGCGCCTCCACCTGGTCCAGCAGCGCCTGGTTCATCCCGGCGCCCGGCTGGATGGTGAAGGCGGCGCGCTGGGCGACCAGCGGTGCCGTCAGCAGGTTCAGCAGGATGGCGCCCAGCGCGCCGGCGGTGATCGGGGACCGCAGCATCGGCGGCAGCAATTGCGGAATCACCGGCGCATCCAGCAGCGTGCCGAGGCCGAGCGCGAGGCCGAGCCCGACGGTGAAGGTCCGCCGCGTGTCCAGCATCCGTGCGCCCATCAACTGGCAGCCGCTGGCCAGCATGAAGCAGCAGACATACAGCAGCATCGCCGCCTCGATCGGGTCCGGCAGCGCCAGCAGCAGCGCCAGCAGCTTCGGGCAGCAGGCCAGAGCGAGCAGCGCCACAGATGCGAAGATGGCGACGCGGCGCGACAGCACCCGGGTGCCGATGGCGAGCCCGACGCAGGCGGAGGAGGTGCCGGTGGGCATCGCCCCGGCCAGCCCGGCGGCCAGCATCGCCAGGCTCTGCGCCACCAGGCCGCGGCGCAGCGGGGCGGGGTCCGGGCGCCGCCAGTTGCCATCCGCCGCGCGCTGGAAGGCCAGCAGGTCCCCGGTCCAGGAGGCGAAGGAGGCGAGCAGCGCCACCAGGAAGGCCGGCAGCAGCGCCGCATCGAAGGCGCCGAGGCCCGGTGGCATGGGCCGCGGCAGCGCGAACCACGGCGCGCTGGCCAGAACATCGACGTCGGAGGCGCCGAGTCCGAGCGCCAGCGCCAGGATCGTGCCGAGGACGGCACCGACAAGCACCGCGAATCGTGCCAGCCGCCCGCCCTTCAGCGCCAGCGCGACCATGGCGGCCAGCGTGCCGAAGGCGATGGTCGGGTGCAGTGGGTCCGACGCTGCCGTGCTGGCGGCGGCGAAGGCGCGCGGCAGCAGGCTGACGCCGATCAGCAGGACCACCACGCCGGCCACCTCGGTCGGCACCAGCTTCTGGATGCGGCGCAGCGTGGCCCCGAGGATCAGGCCGACCAGGCCGGTCAGCACCGTCGCGGCCGCGACGGTGCCGGGATGCGCCTCGGAGGCGGCGGAGAGATAGACGGCGACGAAGATCGGCGCGGGAATCGAGGCGACGGGGTAGCCGGAGCCGACCGGTCCGCGCGGCAGCGCCTGAAGCAGTCCCGCGATTCCGACGGCGGCGACGGACAGGCAGACGAAATTCAGCACGTCCATCGCCAGCAGGCCGTATTGCGCGGCGACGAAGCCGGGCAGGATCAGGTAGATCGCCTGGATCGCCAGTTGCTGGCCCGCCAATGCCGCGGCCTGTGCCGCGCCCGGGGACTCGTCCGGCCCGAAGTCAAGCTGTGGCGGGCGCGTGGTACGGCGGTCCTTGCGGGGGGCGGTGAGAGAGGCGAGGGCGCCGAACAACCAGGACGGATTTGGGCGAATGGAACGGACTTCCTTCAGACTGCAATCTCGGCGCACGTAGTCGCCCTGGTTACAAGGCCGGCGCCGGTTGTATTGGGCGCCTTGACCGATCGATACTGGAACATGCCGGCGTGACCCTGGGTAGAGGCGGGCGACGCAGGGGGCGCGACAAGCGGGCCCGGCACGGCTAACCTTCGGTCAATCCGCCAAGAGAGGGCACCCGGGTGCCGCCTGCCTCCGCCCCATCCTTCGCCATGACCATCCCGCCGGACCCCGAGGCGGTGGCACGCCTGCTCGACGCGCTGGAGGGTTTTGCCGAACAGGCGGCGCTGGGACCGAAGGTGGCGCATCGCCTGGCGGTGGTGCTGGAGGAACTGGCGGCCAACGTCGCCATGCATGGCAGCACCGGCCCGGGCGCCGCCACCTTCGTCGCCGTCGCGGTCCACCACCAGGGGGACACGCTGGTGGCTACCATCGAGGATGATGGCCGCGCCTACGATCCGCTGGCCCAGGCGGCGCCGGACACGGCGGCGGCGCTGGAGGACCGGGATGTCGGCGGACTCGGCGTGCATTTCGTGCGGCAGATGACGCGCGCGCTGGACTACATCCGGCAGGACGGGCGCAATCGCATGACGGCCGTGCTGGACCTGACCGGCTGAGCGGCAGCCCCACCCTCGATGACCCTGCGCTGGGTCCCCCGGCGCTTGGTCCGTTGCAGGCGCGGCTTGCCCTTCTGGCGGGCTTCGCCGAATCGGATGTCCTGCGCAACCGCCTGAAGCGCGCCGCGCCGCTGCTGGCACGGCTGCCGCTGGATCACCCCAGCATCGACCAGCCGGAATGGGCGGCGCTGCTCGATGCGGTGACGGTGCAGGAAACCCGGATGTTCCGCGCCGCACCGCAACTGGCGGCGTTCCGGACGCAGGTGCTGCCGGTTCTGGCGCGGCGCGGCGCGCTGGCGCTGGTCTCGGCCGGCTGCGCGACGGGGGAGGAGGCCTGGACCCTGGCGATCCTCGGCAACGGCGCCGGAGTGCCCTGGCGGGTCGAGGGGCTGGACCTGTGCCGCCCCGCCCTGCAGGCGGCGATCACGGCGCGCTACCGGCTCGGCCCGCCGGATGCGCTGCGCGAAGTGACGGCGGAGGATCGCGCCCTGCTGGAGGTGGCGGGCGACTGGTTCTCGCCCGCGCCGGCCTTGCGTGGCGGCGTTGCCTTTCGCCGCGCCAACCTGCTGGATGCGGCGCTGCCGGACCAGGCGGCCGATGCGATCCTGTGCCGCAACGTGCTGATCTACATGACGGAGGAGGGCCGGGTGGCGGTGCTGCGGCGGCTCGTCGCGGCGCTGCGGCCGGGTGGCGCGCTGCTGCTGGGCCCGACGGACCGGCCGCCGAAGGGGCTTGGGCTGGTGCCCTGGTCGCGCGACCTGGTCGGCATCTGGCGGCGGGAGGCTGAGGGTGGTTGAGGCGCTGCGTGCCGGCGGACTGGTCTTCGCGCTGCCGGGCAATGCCGTGCCGGTGGAGTCCGCGCCGCTGCGACCCGCGCCGCTGGCGAGCGCGGCGATGCTCGGGATCGCCGTGGTCGGTGGGCAGGTGGTGCCGGTGATGGCGGTGGCGCCGGGCCTGCCGGGCGGGCCGGCCTGGGTGATGCTGGACGGGCCGAATGGCCGCGTGGTGGTGGCCGGGGAGGCGTTCGCGGAGCTGCCGCCCGAAGGCGCGCCGCTGCTGGTGGTGCCGCGGCTCGGCGGGCGGCGCGCGCCGGCGCCGCTGCCGGCGGAAGCTGGCGGGTGGGCCGTGCCGATGCGCCATAGCCATGCGCGACAGGTCGCCATCGCCGCGGAACTCGGCCCGCTGCGCATGGTGCTGCCCTTCACGGTGCTGGAGCGGGTGGTGGCGCTGCCGCCGCTGCGCGCCGCCCCGGGTGCGGGGCCGGCGGCACTTGGGTATGCGGTGGCGCTGGGCGCGCCGGTTCTGGTGCTTGACGCTGCCTGGCTGCTCGCGGTCGAACGGCCGGCGGAGGAAGCCGGGCTGCTGGTGCTGTTCCGCCACGGCGGCCGCCGCCTTGGCCTGCCCTGCGCCCGGGTCGGGCCGGCGCAGGCGCGGGAGGCGACGCTGATCGCCCGGCTGGACGCCGCGGTCGAGGCGTTGGTGCAGGCACCCTTGGCGGAGGCGGTGGCGCCGCCGGTGCCGGAGCCGGTGCGGAACCTGCTGCTGTGCGCCGCGGGCGGCCAGGCCTTCGCCCTGCCGGTGGAGGAGGTGCTGGCGGCGATCGCGCCTTGCTCCCCCACCGCCTCGCCGGGCATGGCCGGGTTGGGCGCCGCCTTCCGTGGCGTCGCCGCGCATCGCGGCGACGTGCTGCCGGTGCTGGATGCCGGGCTGCGCATGGGTCTCTCTCCCGTGCTGGGCTATCCCGGTGCCGAGGCGCCGCTGCTGCGCCTGTCCGGCGCGCGGCCGGTGGCGCTGGCGGTGGAGCAGGTCACCGGCCTGCGCCGCATCCCGGAGCGGCTGATCGCGGCGGTGGCCGGGGAGGGCCTGGTCTCCGCCGTCGCGACCCTGGGCGAGATGCCGCTGCCGGTCTGCCGCGCCGCGGTGCTGGCGGGATGGCGGGCATGATCCGCGTCCTGGTGGTCGACGACAGCGGTTTCATGCGCATGGCGCTGCGCCGCATCATCGAGGCGGAGGGCGACCTGCGCGTCGTCGGCGAGGCCGCGGATGGCGAGGCGGCGGTCGAACAGGCCGCCCGGCTGCGCCCCGACGTCATCGCCATGGATGTCGAGATGCCGAAGCTCGACGGGCTGGAGGCGACGCGCAGGATCATGGCGCTGCCGGACCCGCCGGCGGTGCTGATGGTGAGCCACCACACCAGCGACGGCTCCGCCACCGCGCTGGCGGCGCTGGACCGCGGGGCGGTGGACTACCTGTGCAAGGATGGCGACCTCGGCGGGGTGGACCTCTCGCGGCTGGACCGGGAGTTGCGCGGCCGGCTGCGCCACTGGGCCGGGCAGCGCGCCACCGTGCGGCCGGCGGCGCGCGGCGCGGCGCCGGTGCGGGTGGTGCGGGCGGCGGGCGGCTGCGACGTGGTGGTGGTGGGCGCCTCCACCGGCGGGCCGGATGCGCTGGCGGCCTTCCTGGCCGCGGCCGGGCGGCTGCCGGTGCCCTGCGTGGTGGCGCAGCACATGCCGGCGGATCTCGGGCCGGACCTGGCGCAGCACCTGGCGCGGCTGTCCGGCGTGCCGGTGGGCGTCGGGCGCGCCGGGCAGCGGCTGATGTCCGGCGAGGTGACGCTGATCTCGGGCGGCACGGATGGGCATCTCGCGCGCGGTGCCGGCGGGCCGGAGGCGGGGCTGGTGTTGCGGCTCGCGGGCGGGGCTGCGGCAGTGCATCCTTCGGTCGACCTGCTGTTCCAGTCGGCGGCGCTGGTGGCGCGCCGGGCGCTGGGCGTGGTGCTGACCGGGATGGGGCGGGACGGCGTGGTGGGGGCGCGCGCGATGCAGGACAGGGGGATGCCGGTGCTGGCGCAGACACCCGCCAGTTGCGTCGTCGCCGGGATGCCGGGCGCGGTGATCGCCGCCGGCCTGGCGATCGAGACGGCGGACCCGGCGGGGCTCGGCCGCCGCGTGGCGGGGCTGGTGCGGGAGAAGGTGGAATGAGCGCGCTCGACCGGGACCTTCTGGACGCCTTCGTGCCGGAGTTCGAGGCGGAGGCGGTGCGGCTGGCGATGGTGCGCGAGGCCCCGGCGGCCTCGCGCGCGCTGGACCAGATGCGGGCAATGGCCGCGGCGCTTGGCGCGGCGTCCCTCGCCACGCTGGTGGACCGGGCGTCGCAGGCGCTGGAGGCGCTGGACTGGCCGGCGCTGCACCGGGCGGCGGAAGCACTGGCGCGGCAGGCACGGGCGGTCGGCGAGGCCGGCGGCGACGTGGCGCTGGCGCCGGAGCCGCCCGCGCAGGCTGCCGCGCCGGAGGCACCGGC
Organism: Falsiroseomonas sp. E2-1-a20; assembly: GCF_051433195.1. Classification (NCBI taxonomy): domain Bacteria; kingdom Pseudomonadati; phylum Pseudomonadota; class Alphaproteobacteria; order Acetobacterales; family Roseomonadaceae; genus Falsiroseomonas; species Falsiroseomonas sp. E2-1-a20. Next base: position 116,235 of record NZ_JBHMFT010000003.1, read on the forward strand.
CGCGCTGGTCGATGCCGAGATGCTGGCGGCGCTGGCACCCGAATTCGCCGCGCGCTGCGACAGGCTCGCCAGTGCGCCAGACGCCGCTGCGGCAGGGCGTGTGGTGGACGGGCTGCGGGCGATGGCGGGGGCGGTGGGCCTCGCCTCGCTGCTGCGGCTGCTCGACCGCGCACCCGGGCTGCTGGAGCCCTTCGACCAAGGCGGCTTGCATGGCTTGTCCGCCGAGCTTGCGGCGCAGGCGGCCCGCATCGTCGCAGCCGGCGCCGACGTGCCGGAGCCGGTGGATGCGCCGCGCAAGCGCGTCCTGGTGGTGGATGACAGCGCCATGATGCGCCGCCTGGTGCGCGAGACGCTGGCGCTGGATGCGGATTTCGAGGTGGTGGGCGAAGCCCCGGACGGCCTGCGGGCGCTGGAAGCCCTGCGCGACCTGGCGCCGGACCTGACCATGCTGGACATCGAGATGCCGGAGCTGGACGGCATGGGCGTACTTCGGCGCTGGGCGCTGGAGGGCGGCGGCGCGGTGGTCATCGTCTCCTCCGCCGCGCGGCCGGGCTCCGCCACGGCGGTGGAGGCGCGGCGCCTTGGCGTCGCGGGCATCGTCGGCAAGCCCTCCGGCGCGCTCAGCCCGGATCTGCGCGAACGCCAGGGGGTGGCGCTGCTGCGCACGGCACGGCGGGCCGCCGGCCTGCCGGTGGAGGCCGCGCGATGATCGAGGACGAGGCGCTCTGGCAGGAATTCGCCGGCGAGTCGGAAGACCACCTCGACACCATCGACCGCATCCTTTCGGCCGGCGGTACAGGGCGTGGTGAAGTGGATAGGCTGTTCCGCGCCTTCCATTCGCTGAAGGGCATGTCGGACGCCCTCGGCGCGCCAGGGCTGAAGAACGTGGCGCATCGCTGCGAGGACCTGCTCGGCCTGGCCCGCAACGGACGGCTCGCGGTCTCCGGTGCCGTGGCGGAGGCGCTGCTGGCGGCGGTCGATTCACTGCGGCGGCAGCGGGCCCAGGTGCTGGCGACGCATCGGGACGTGCCGGCGCCGGGCGACCTGCTGGCGCGGCTGGGCGCGCTGGCGGAAGCCGGGCCGACGGTCGCGGTGGCGCCGCCACAGCCGGTCGCGCCACGGCTGGAGGCCGGTGCCGCGCTGCGCGGGGCGCTTGCCTCCCGGCTCGCCCAGGCGGCGCCGCTGCTGGCCGGCCTTGCATTCGAACGACGCGCCGAGGCGCTGCGTGAGGCGGGCGAGTTGGCGGAGGCGGCGCGGATGCTCGGCCTGTCGCGGCTGGCGGCGGCGGTGGAACGGCTGGCCGGCGGCGGCGGCCTGGCAGCGCTGGGCGCCCTGCGCCGCCTGCTCGGGCTGCTGGAGGCGGAGGCGGGCGAGCCTGCGGGCGCGACCCTCCTGGCCGGGCCGGCCGGCGGTGAATCGGCGGCGCTCGGGCCGCTGCTCGCGGCGCTGGCCCTGCAACTGGATTCGGCACTGGCGGGCGGCGATGCCACGGCTGCGATGGCCGGTGCGGCGACGGCGGCGGAAGTCGCCGCCGGCTTCGGACTGGGCGGGCTGGAACAGCTTCTGCTCATCGTGCAGGACCTGGCGGATCGCGGCAGCGACCCGGATGCGGCGGCGATCCTGGCGGCGCAGGGGCCGGCGCTGGTCGAGCGGCTGCGCAATGCCTCGGAGGGCGGGCTGCCGGCGCTGCGCGGGGTGGGGGAGGCGCTGCCGGCGACGGAGGCAGCCGATCCGCGTATCCCCGCCAGCTTCGCGACGCTGCTGGGTGCGGAGGGCCGTCGCCGCGTGCTTGCCGCGGTGGAAGGGGGCCGCCCGCTGGTCCGCCTGCGCCTCGCGATCGGCCTGCCGGCGGAACTCGAGACGGCCATCGCCGCGGTGCTGGCGGCGGAGGCCGAGGTGCTGACCAGCCGCACGGTGCTGGACGCCCATCCGCCGCATCTCGACATGCTGCTGGCCGGCCCGGCGGAGTTCGAGGCGCTGTCGCGTGCCCTGACCGCGGCCGACCCGGCACGGCTGGCGGTGCTGGACCTCGCCCCTGCCGCGACCGGCGCGGCGCCGGAGCCGGTGGCGCCCGCCGCGCCGGTGACGATGCGCGTGCGGCAGGAGACGATCGACCAGATCATCGCGCTGGAAACCGAGGTTCGCGCCGCCGCCCTGGCCCTGGCGGAGACGCTGGATGATGGCGGCGCGACGGAGGCGCTGGCGGCGCTCGGTGCGCTGGAACGGCGGCTGCCGGGCGGGCCGGCGCGGGAGCTGGGCGTGGCGCTGGGGCGGCTGCGGCAGTTGCAGGAAATGCTGGTGCGGACGGAAAACCGCCTCGCGGTCGGGATGCGGCGGCTGGACGATGCGGTGATGGAACTGCGCGTCGTCCCCATCGGCACGCTGTTCGCCCGGCTGCCACGGGTGGTGCGGGCGGTGGCGCAGGCGGCGGGGCGGGAGGTGGAACTGCTGCTGGAAGGCGAGGATGTCGCCATCGACCGCAGCCTGGTCGAGTTGCTGGCCGACCCCTTGCTGCACCTGACGCGCAACGCGGTGGACCACGGCATCGAGCCGCCCGAGGCGCGCGAGGCCGCCGGCAAGCCCCGCCGCGGCACGCTGCGGGTTTCCGCCGCGCGGCGGACCGGCCAGGTGCGGGTGCGCGTCTCCGAGGATGGGCGGGGAATCGACCGCGCACGGGTGCTGGACCGCGCCGTGGCGCGTGGCGTCGTCAGTCCGGAACAGGCGGCGCAGATGACGGAGGAGGAGGTCTTCGCGCTGCTGTTCCGGCCCGGCTTCTCCACCGCCGAGACGGTGACGGAGACCTCCGGCCGCGGGGTCGGCCTGGATGTGGTGCAGGATGCGATCCGCCGGGCCGGCGGCACCGTGGAGATCGCCAGCCGGCCGGGGCAGGGCACCAGCTTCACCCTGCTGCTGCCGCTGACCGCCGCGGTGCAGCCGGTGCTGCTGGTGGAGGCCGCCGGCCACCCCTACGCACTGCCGGCAGCGCGGGTGGAGGCGGTGCTGGAGGCCGGGGCGGCGGCGGGCTGCGAGGTGCTGGCGCTCGCCGCCTTGGTCGGCGCCGGTGCACCCCATGGCGCCGCGGCCGGCGCCATCGTCATAGTGAGGTCGGGCGGGCGGTCCTTCGGCCTGGCGGTGGATCGCGTGCAGCGGCGCACCGACCTGCTGCTGCGGCCGCTGCACCCGGCGCTGGCGGCGCTGCCCGGTATCGGCGGCGTCGGCGTGCTCGGCAACGGGGAGCCGGTGGTGGTGCTGGAGCCGGATGGCTTCGCGCCGGACGTGGCCGGCTGATCCGGCCTTTCCGGCCGCCTGCGTAACAGCCTTCCAGCTTCTGGACGGGGAACCTTGGCAGGGCTAGACGCGGCGGGCTGCGCCGGTGCCGGGCGATTCGCCCGGGCTTCATCTTCCGGCATCTGAAAAGGGACTTGCCCGTGATTTCCCGACGCCACGCGCTCGGCGCTGGCAGCCTCGCGCTGCTCCTGGCCGCCTGCCAAACGCCCTCCGCCCCCCGTGCGTTGCCGGAGGACGGCACGATCGACCTGCTGACCCTGCTGCGCGGCAAGCCGGAGCACCGTCGCTTCGCGGCCCTGCTGACGGTCAGCGGCGCCAACACCCGGCTCGGCCTGCGCAGTGGCGCGGTGACGCTGTTCGCGCCGGTGAACGAGGGCTTCAACGGCCTGCCGGCGCCGGTCCTGGCGCTGCTGGACAATCCGCCGTCCAGCCCGACGGAGGCGCAGCGCGCCCTGTTGCAGCCCATCGCCTTCGCCAACGCCGCCTTCGGGCTGCTGCGCTTCGCGGATATCGCGGCGCGGCGCAACACGGTGGTGACCTGGGACCGCGCCCGCCTGGCCGTTCAGCCGACCGGTTCGCGGACCGCGACCCTGGCGCGGGAGGGTGTGACCCTGGCGGCCGGACGTCCGCCGGTGGCGATCACCCGTGGCGAGGTGCTGGCGGCGGATGGCGTGTTCCACGTCACCAACGCGCCGGTGCTGCCGAACTGATACCGGGCGGCGTAGTTCCTGGCCTGCAGCCGCCGAATGGCGCCCGCCGCACATGCGTGATGCCGCAGGCATGCCTTCGGCATGACGAGCCAGGCGGCCGGAGGCCACGCCCGGCGCTTGAGGGCGAGCGTCTCAGCCCTGGTAGCGTAGCGCCAGGGCGGTGATGTCGTCCGCCTGTGGCGCGCCGTTGGCGAAGGCGGTCACGGCGCGCAGCACGGTCTCCACCAGCGCAACGGGTTCGGCGCCGGCCTCGGCCAGCGCCGCTTCCAGCCGATCGCGGCCGAAGAAGCCGCCGCGATCGTCCTCGGCCTCTGACACGCCGTCCGAATAGCAGAACAGCGCCTCCCCCGCCGCCACGCGGAAGGGGTCGGAGCCGTAGCCGATTCCCTCCATCACGCCGAGCGCCGGCTGGCGGCGCAGGCCGGTCAGCAGGCGCGGTGCGGCGCCCGGGGCGACCAGCAGCGGGATGTCGTGGCCGGCGACGGCGATGCGACCTTCGCCGGTGGTGCCATCGATGATGCCGAGCACGACGGTGACGAAGGTCTGGCTTTCATTGTCGGCGGCCAGGTCGTCATTCGCCATGGCGAGGATGGCGCCCGGGTCGGGGCTTTCGCCCTCCGCCGAAAGCCGCTTCGCCGCCGCGCGCATCAGGCCGAGGGTACGCGCCATGGTGAGGCCGGCGGGCGCACCCTTGCCGGAGACGTCGGCCACCGCGAACAGCATGTGGCGCGAATCCAGCCGCAGGCAGTCATACAGGTCGCCGCCGACCTGCCGCGCCGGCACCATGGCGGCGTGCACCGTCAAGGTTCCCGTGGCGGCGGCCGCGAAATCGCGCGGCACCAGCGAAAGCTGCGCGGCGCGGGCCGATTCCAGCTCCGCCTCCAGCGCCGCCAGCCGCGCATCCGCCAGGTCCCGCAGCCGCTTCTTTTCCAGAACGGCACCGAGGCGCGCGCGCAGCAGCGGCGGGTCGAAGGATTTCGGCAGGTAGTCCTCGGCACCCAGTTCGATGCAGCGGACGATCTTCTCCATCTCCGTCAGCGCCGAGATGACGATGACCGGCGGCGCCGCGCCGCGTGCCGCGCGCAGTTGCTCCAGCACGCCGATGCCGTCCAGGTTCGGCATCTCGAGGTCGAGAAGCATGATGTCGAAGTGGCCGCGTTCCAGCGCCGCCAGGCCCTGCACGCCGTCCTCCGCCATCGTCACGTTGGGGTAGCCAAGTTCGGCCAGCCGCCGCTTCAGCACCAGCCGGTTGAAGCTGCTGTCGTCGACGACGAGGATCGAGACGTCCTCACCCGCAACTGCCGTCTCGCTCACGCGCGTGCGCCCTTGTCCGAGGCCATGGCTTCGACGACGCTGCGGGTCTCCGCCGCGAGCTTCGACAGGTCGATCATGGTCACGGTGATCTCCTCCGCGGCGGTGGCGTTGGACTGGCCGATGCGGGACAGGGTGCTGACACGGTCGGTGATGGAGGTGACGGTCGCTTGCTGTTCCTCCATCGCCACCGCGATGGCGCCGGCGAGGCGGGCGGATTCGGTGACCAACTTCTCGAGGTCGTCCATCGCCTCGCCCACCGCGGCGGCGGTGCCGCTGCCTTCTCGGGTGCGGCGGCCGGCGACCAGCACGACATCCGCGATCTCCTGCGCCAGGCTCTCGCTGCTGGCGGCCAGCGCGCGGACCTCCTCCGCCACCACGGCCAGGCCACGGCCGTGCTCGCCGGCGCGGGCGGCCTCGATGGCGGCGTTGATCGCCAGGATGTTGGTCTGGGTCGCGATCTTGGCGATGGTGCCGGCGATGCGCGTCACGCGCTCGGTATCCTCGGCGACGGCATCCACCAGCTCGATCAGGCTGCGCAGCTTCACCAAATTCTCGGCCAGCAGGGCCTTCGATTCATCGGCGCGGTCGCTGCTGTCCTGCGTCGTACGGCCGACCTCCCGCACCGCATCCTGCGTCTGGCCGAGCGCCTCCTCGACCTGGCGCAGCTCCGCGAGCTGGGTCATGGCGCCATCCGAGACCTGGCCGATGGCGTCGGAGGCCTGGGTGGTGGCGACGGCGGTGCGGCGGGCGTTTTCCAGTGCCGTCTCTGTCAGGTTGCGCGCGGCGACCAGGTTCTCCCGGAACACCAGCACGGCGCGTGCCATCTCGCCCACCTGGTCGGTGCGCTCGGCACCCGGCACGGCGGTCTGCACCGCGCCGCGGGACAGGCTGACCATCGCCATGGCGAGGCGCGACAGGGGCTGCGCCAGCAGCCGGACCAGCACCACCCAGACCAGGGCGCAGCCGACCAGCCCGGCCGCGGCGGCGGCCAGGACGATGGTGCGCGCCTGGACCTCGAGCTGGCGCGCCGCCTCCAGCGATTCGTCGGAACTGCGCTTCACCTCGGTGCGGGCGACGCTGGCGACGCGGTTGAAGGCGGAGGCGAAGTCGAGCCATTCCTCGTGCAGCGGTCCGAACCGCGCGCGTTCGCGCCCGGCGAAGGCGGCGCGGACCTGTTCGGTGAACTCCGGCAGCCGGCGCGCCATGTCGACGCCGCCGCCGAGCACGATCGGGTCGATCTGCGGGCCGAGGATCGCCACCATGCGGTCGAAGGATTCGCCGATGAGCTGGCCGTTGCGGACCATGCGCTGCGCGCTCGGCCCGGGCTGCAGGACGCCGGCGATGACGCTGGCGAAGGCCGAGGAGAAATCCGCCACGTTGAGCGCCAAATCGTCCACCGCCGCATCGGCGTTGCGGTCGCGCAGGCCAAGCTGCTCGATGATGACGACCTGGCGGGCGACGACGATGAGGGCCGCGCCCGACAGCAGCCCGACCACCATCAGCATCAGCAGCGAGATCAGCCCGGCGCGCACGCCGATACGGCCGAACCAGGCGCGGAGGCGGGAGGCGCCGGGTTTCTGCAAGGTCATGGCTCGGGGCGGGTCCGGTGGAATGGGGGCTTGGCCTTCTTGACCTGGGGTTCAAGCTACAGGCGGCGCGGGGTGGCAACAAGCTTCGCCGGTTCAAGGCAGCCGTTTGACGGGCCGGGGCGCAGGTTCGATCCTGCGCACGGCACATTGCCGGGAAAGGGAAACGCGACCATGGCCGAGCATCCGTTCACGCTGGAAGACCTCGAGACGCTGCGGCAATGGGACACGCCCACCATCTGCAACGCGCTGGAGACCGTGGTGCCGGGCCGCCGCGGCCATGGCTTCACGGTGCGACCGCTGGTGGCCGCCGACCGCAAGCTGCCGCCGATCTGCGGCCTGGCGCGCACCGGCACCATCCGCGCCGCGGCCCCCTCCGGCCGTCCGGCCGAACAGGACCGCGCGGTGCGGCTCGGCTGGTACGAGTATGTCGAGCGTGCCTCCCTGCCCACCATCGTGGTGCTGCAGGATTTGGACGACACGCCGGGCGTTGGTGCCTTCTGGGGCGAGGTGCATTCGGCCGTGCACAAGGCACTCGGCGCGCAGGGCGGCGTCACCAACGGCTCGATCCGCGACCTCGATATGCTGGCGCCGGGCTTCCAGCTGCTGGCGGGCGTGGTGAACCCCTCCCACGCCTTCGTCCACATGGTGGCCTTCGGGCAGGAAGTGGCGGTGCACGGGATGCATGTGAAGCATGAGGACGTGATCCATGCCGACTTCCACGGCGCCGTGGTGATCCCGCATGAGGCGGTGCGGCTGATCCCGGCCGCGATCGAACTGGGCGCACGGCGGGAGAAGGTGATCCTCGACCTGTGCAAGGACCCCGACTTCAGTGCGGCGAAGCTGGCCGAGGCGATCGGCCGGGCCAGCGAGATCCACTGATGCGGTGGGCGCTGGCCCTGGCGCTGCTGCCGGGGCTGGCGCTCGCGCAGGAGACGGCCTGGGAAAGCCGCGTGGTGGAATGGGCGCCGGCGCTGCGGACCTGCCTCGCGGACCGTCCCGGCGCGATGGTGGTGGCGGCGTGGGAGGAGGCTGGCGGCGTGGTCGCCCGCCTGCTGCTGCCAGACGGCACGCGGCAGGATTGCGCCGGCGCCGCCCGGCGGCCTGCCGGCGCAGCGCGGGCGGATGAGGGGTTGCGCGCCTTCATGCTGGACCGGCGCTGCGTCGATGCCTGGCGGGTGGTGGACCCGGCGGGGCGGGAGCTGGGCTGGCTCGCCTATCCGGGTTGCGGCTGAGGCCTACTCCGGCACATCCATGGGCTCCACCAGTTGTGGTCCTGTGGACCTGATGGTGTCGCCCAGGGTCTGCACCGCCTTCGCCAGCACCGTGCCACCGACCTGGCGCAGCAGGTAGACGCCGAGGATATGGGTCTTCGCCGCCGGGGTGATCTTCGCATCCTGGTCCAGCCGTGCGATCTGCTCGCCAAGCTCGCGCTGCTCCTCCCCGCTCAACCCCTCGACCAGGCCAAGGCAGAAGGCGGGCAGGGTGGCCTTGGCCTTCTCGAAATCGATGTCCCGCATGCATCTGGCCACGGTATCGGCCCGGTCCGTCGCCTGGCTGCGGTTCACCAGCCGGTCGGACCCTTCCAGGAAGGTCTTCAGCATGGTGGAAGGGCCGATGCCGACATCCGCATCGCCGATCCGGGCGGTGAACAGCGAGGTGCGGAAGAAGGCGATGGCGCCGAAGGCGGCCAGCAGCGTCTCGACCAGCAGCCTGTTCGGGTTGGCGGCGTCGATCACCTGGAACTGCTGCACCAGCGCCAGCGCGATGATGCCGGAGGCGACGTTGATGCAGATATAGGCCGCCGAGGGCCGCATCCCGAGCAGGCTGGAAGGATCGTCGCGGTAGCGCGCGATCAGCTCCCCGAAGCCGACCGCGCCGGCGAAGAAGGCGACGGAGCCATACTGCGCCAGCACGTGCCTGTCCCAGCCGATGCCCGCGCCCGGCGCCGCCCGCAGCCACAGCACGAACAGGATCAGCCCCAGGCCGAGCGCGCCGGCGCTGCCCAGCGTCACCGCCACGCTGCGCGCGGCCTGCGGGGTGGTGCGCCTGGCCTGACGCGCCGGATCGCCCGCGAGCACGAAGACGAAGGCCCCCGCCACCACCGCGACCAGTCCGATCAGCACCAGGTCGCGCACCGTCCCGGCGGCGGCGAGGCCGCCGACCAGCGGCACCAGCGGCACGGCCAGGACGAGGACGACGAGGGCGATGCGGGCCCGGTCGGGCATGCGGCGGACGCCTCCGGTGCTGCGGCGGAACGACGCGCCGAGCCTAGCGCTGCCCGAGAACGTCCCGCAACCGGCTTCAGCTGGCTGGGATAGCGGCCTGCCGGCCCATCTCGGTCAGGGAGAATTGCCCGCGGTTGTTGCGGACCAGCCCGTTCGTCTCCGCCGTCTTCAGCAGCGGGGCCAACTGGTTCAGACCCACCCCGAGGGTCCGCGCCAGGTCGACGATCGAGATCTCGGCGCCCGGTTCGCCGGGCAGCACCTGGAGGACCGTCTCCAGCTCCAGCGCGGGTGCCGGTTCAGCGGCACTGGCCGGGCGCGGCATTCCCTTGATGAGCGGCCCGCGCGGCGCCGTGCCGCTGGAGTTCAGCGTGTCGAGGAAGGTTCCGAAATAATCCGTCTTCCGCACCCGATCCTCCCTTCGCGTCACCTCTCGTGTGTCGCCCCGAGACTATGGTGGCCGCGGATCGCCCGATCAAGCGGATCGCTATTGCGCCGCGCGCCCGGCGCTGAAAGCCAGCGTCATCTCGTCCGTCCGCGCCGCATAGGTGAAGCCGCGCCGCATCGCCCAGGTGTTCACCTGGAAATACAGCGGCACCAGCGCCGTATGGTCCACCAGCGCCATCCGCGTTGCCTGCTGCGTCAGGGCGCGGCGCTGGTCGTCGTCGATGGTGGTGCGGGCGCGCTGGATGATGGCGTCGATCTCCCGGTTGGAGAACCGGCCACGATTGGCGCTGCCGAGGCCGAGCGTGGTGTCCCAGGTGTGGATCTGCGTCTCCAGCATCCCGAGCAGCTCCGGGTTGGGCGAGAAGCCGGCGAGGTTGGCGGAATAGCGCAGCTGCGCCGCCTCGCTGAGCCACATCGATCGCGTCTTGGTCTCGACCGTCGTGGTGATGCCGAGGCGGGTCCACATCTGCGCGATGGCCTGAACCACCTGTTCGTCATTGGTGTAGCGGTCGTTCGGGCCGTTGAGCTGGATGGAGAAGCCGTTCGGCAGCCCGGCCTCGGCCAGCAGGCGGCGCGCCTGGTCTAGGTCGAAGGGCGGCGGGGTCATGGACGGCGAGGTGCCGAAATAGCCCGGCGGCCCGAGGTCGCCGGCGGCCAATGCCTGGCCCTGCATGATGCGGGAGACGATGGCGTCCCGGTTGATCGCCAGCGACAGGGCGCGGCGCACGCGGGCATCGCGCAGCGGATTGTCGATGCGGCCGCCATCCTTGGCGCGGACGAAGGGGCTTTCGACGCGGTCGCTGTCCAGCGTCAGGAAGATCAGCCGGTTGGAGGGGCTTTCGGCGACGCTGAACCGCGCGGGCTCCCCGCGGAAGCGGGCGAAATGGTCGGGCGGGACGATCTCGATGAGGTCCACGTCGCCGGCCTGCAACGCCGCGACGCGGGCGCCGGCATTGGCGATGGGGCGGAACTCGGCGCGTGCGAAGGCGGGGGCGGTGCCGTGGAAGGCGGGGTTGCGCTCCATCACCACCGGGCTCCCGGGCTGCCAGGAGACGTGGCGGAAGGGGCCGGTGCCGATCATGGCGCGGCCGGCATTGTAGTCCGCCGTGGTGGCGCCCTCGCCATGCTTCTTCGAGACGATCATCACCAGCGCCAGGAAGTTCGGCAGCAGCGGCGTCGGCTGCGCGGTGTGCAGGCGCAGCGTGGTGGCATCCACCGCCTCCACCCGCGTGATCGGCCGCGTGGCGTAGCGGAAGGAGGAGGGGGAATTCGGCACGTCGCCGGCACGGGACAGGGTGAAGGCGACATCCTCCGCCGTCACCGGCTGCCCGTCGTGGAAGCGGGCGGCAGGGTCCAGCTTCACCTCCCAGACCAGCGGCTCGATCGCGCGCAGCGACGTGGCGATGGCGGGGCGCAGGTCCTGCTTCGCATCCTGTTCCATCAGCGGTTGGAAGACATGGCGGGCGAAGGCGATGTTGGTGATCAGGCTGGCGAAATGCGGATCGAGGCTGGTGGGCCCGGCCTCCACGCCGATGCGGATGTTGTCCTGCGCCAGGGCTGGGGCCGCGACTGGGGCCGCGAAGATGGCCGAGGCCAGGAGGGCGGCGCGGAGCGAGCGGATCATGCGGCGTGGTCCTTGGGGCGGAGCGGGCAGAGGCGATGCGGGGCGGTGCCGGCTTCCGGCAGCCAGCCCTCGGACGAGGGACGGAGGATCGGCGTCGCGAAGGCGGCACGAACCGGCACGGCGGCGGGCCAGCCCGGCATCCAGCGGTCGCCCTGGACCATGGCGACCAGCAAGGCCACGGGCACGACCCCGGCTGCTTCCAGCAGCGCCAGCCCGGCCTGGGCGGAGGTGCCGGTGGAGATGACGTCGTCCACGAGCAGCACGCGCCGCCCCGCCAGCCGGTCCAGCAGCCGCGGGTCGAGCCACAGCCGGCGCTCGGCCGGGCTGGTGATGGAATGGACGGGGACGGAGAGCCGGTCCTCGTACCAGCGCTTGCGCGACCAGCCGGGTGCGACCCAGTTCGCATGGCCGAGCCCCTCGGCGACCAGCGGCGCGAAGACCTGTCCGAGCGAGGGCAGGCCCACCACCACATCGGCGGCGAAGGGGCGCGCGGCCTCCGTCATCCAGCCCGCCAGGCGCAGCACCACGGGGAAGCTGGCCTGGTTGACAATCAGCCCGGCGACGGCGAACTCGGCAAAATCACGCAGCGGCAGGTCCAGCACGCTGCCATCCGGCATGGCAGCGGGAAAATGGTCGCGATAGGGCGGCGGTGAGCCACCGGCCGCGCCAAATTGCTGCCAGAACCGCATCAGCCATCCGCTTTGTCGAGAGGGGGCAGCGTGGCACGCTCCGCCCCGTATCCGCAACCTGCGCAAAGGGACAGGTCCGCATGAAACCCAGCCTGAGCCTGACCTTCCGCGCCCAGGCCTGCAACAATGCATGGGCCAATCACCGGTTGCTGACCGCCTGTGGAACCCTGGATGGGGAAGCCCTGGCCGCGCCGCGCACCGGCTTCTTCCCGAGCCTGATCGCGACGCTGAACCACATCCTGATCATCGACTGGTTCTACGTCGATGCGCTGGAGGGCGGCTGGCTTGGCCCCAAGGCCTTCGCGAACCCCGTGCCCTGCCCGGTGCTGGCCGACCTGCGCGCGGCACAGGCGGCGGTGGACCGGCGGCTGGTGGCGCATTGCGCGGCGCTGGACGAGGATGCGCTGGGCGCGGAGGTGCGGGTGAACCGCGACACCCGCGTGCAGGTGGAACGGCGCGACCGGCTGCTGCTGCACCTGTTCCAGCACCAGATCCACCATCGCGGCCAGGCCCATGCCATGCTGTCCGGCACCGGCGTGAAGCCGCCGCAACTGGATGAATTCTACGCCGCCGAGGAAGCGCCCCTGCGCGCTGCCGAATTCGCCGAACTCGGCTTCACCGAGTCCGGAATCTGGAGCCGAAGCTGACCATGCCGCGCCCTGACGACTTTGCCGACGCCATCCCGGCCATGACCACCTGGCGGCAGGATTTCCACCGCCACCCCGAACTGGGTTTCGAGGAACTGCGCACCGGCGCCCGCGTCGCCGAAATGCTGCGCGGCTGGGGGATCGAGGTGACGGAGGGCATCGCCCGCACCGGCCTCGTCGGCACGCTGCGGGGCACGCGCGCGGGCAATCGCTGCATCGGGCTGCGCGCCGACATGGACGCGCTGGCGATGACGGAATCCACCGGCCTGCCCTATGCCAGCACCACGCCCGGCCGGATGCATGCCTGCGGGCATGACGGCCACACCGCGATGCTGCTGGGTGCCGCGCAATGGCTGGCGGCGCACCGCGACCGCTTCGCCGGCACCGTGCAACTGGTGTTCCAGCCGGCCGAGGAATCGCTCGGCGGCGCGCGGGCGATGGCGGAGGAGGGGCTGTTCGAGCGCTTTCCGATGGAGGCGATCTATGGCCTGCACAACCTGCCCGGCCTGCCGATGGGCACCGTCGCGGTGCCGAAGGGCGCGGTGCTGGCCAGCAGCGATACCTGGGAGGTGACGTTCCGCGGCATCGGCACGCATGGCGCCAAGCCGCATCTCGGCCGCGACGCGACGTTGGCAGCGGCGCAGTTCATCACCGCCATCCAGGCGATCGCGGCGCGGGAGGTCGATCCGCTCGGCACCGCCGTGGTCAGCGTCGGGCATATGGCGGCGGGCGACGCGGCGGCGCCGAACGTGATCCCCGCGACGGTCTTCCTGCGCGGCACCGCCCGCGCGCTGGAGGAGACGGTGCGGACGCATCTGGAAACCCGCCTCGCCGCGATCGCCCACGCCGTCGCCGGGTTGCACCGGCTGGAGGCGACACCGCGCTACATCCGCCGCCTCGCCCCCACGGTGAACCATGCGGCGCAGGCGGCCGTGATGGTCGCCGCCGCCACCGGCACCGCCGAAGCCGTACGCGACGACCACCCGCCGATCACGGCGGGAGAGGATTTTTCCGAGTTCCTGGCGCGCCGCCCCGGCGCCTATGCCTGGCTCGGCACCGGCGACCCGGCGCATCCCGAGGGCTGGCACCACAACCCGCATTTCGACTTCCCGGACGCCGCCCTTGCGCATGGTGCCGCCTTCTGGTGCAGCCTGGTGGAGGCGGAACTCGGATGACGCCGCGCCCGACCATCATCGATTGCGACCCGGGCACGGACGATGCCATCGCGCTGTGGCTGGCGCTGGCCTCGCCGGAGCTGGATGTGCGGCTGGTGACGGTGGCCGGCGGCAATGTCGGGCTGGACCGCACCACCGCCAATGCCCGCGCCATCGTGGCGCTCGCCGGGCGCGCCATCCCGGTGGTGGCCGGGGCCGAGCGGTCGCTGATGGCGCCGTTCCGGGCGGAGACGGCGGTGCATGGCGATGACGGGCTGGGCGGCGTGCGCCTGCCGGAAGGCCCGCCCTTGGCGCCGGGCATCGCGGCGGACGCCATCCGCGCCCTGTTGCGTTCGGCACCCGCAAGGTCCGTCACCGTGGTCGGGCTTGGGCCGGTGACGAACCTGGCGCTGGCCTTCGCCACCGAACCGGCGCTGGTCGACCGCGTCGCCGAGATCGCGCTGATGTCCGGTGCCTGGTCGGAGGGCAACATCACCCCCGCCGCCGAATTCAACGCCTGGAACGACCCCGAGGCGCTGGCCATGCTGCTGGGCCTCGGCTGCCGCCGGTCCATGGCGACGCTGGACCTGACGGCGCAGGCCCTCGTGACGCCGCAGGTGATCGAGGACCTGGCGCGGCACCAGGGCGGGGCCTGCTGGCAGGCGACGCTGGCCATCCTGCGGGCGCTGCCACCCTCCCGCCGCATGGGCCACAGGGGTTTTCCGCTGCACGATCCCTGCACCATCGCCTGGCTGCTGGCGCCGAAGCTGTTCGGTGCGCGCGATGCGCATGCGGAGGTGGATTGCGGCCCCGGCCCGGGGCGCGGGCGCACGGTGATCGACCGCTGGGACCGCCTGCGGCGGCCGCCGAACCTGATGCTGCAGGAGACCCTGGACTCCACCGGCTTCTTCACGCTGCTGGCCGAGAGGATCGCCCGGCTGCCGTAGGCTTCAGTCCGCCACGCCCTGCGCCAACCTGACGGAGCGCGGCTTCGCCTCCTCGCCCTGCGCCGGGCGTTCCAGCGGCGCCTCGATCAGCGGCAGGGTCGCCGCCGCGGTCTCGAGCACCAGTCGCAGGCCCGCCGTGTTCGGGTCATCGCCGTGCAGGTCCTTCTGCAGCGCTTCCGTCACCGCGCCCAGGCGCCGGGCGCCGAGGGTGCGGGCCGCGCCCAGCATCCGGTGCGAGGCGTGGCGCAGGCGCGGGATGTCGCGGGTGATGCCGGGCGCCGACAGGGTCTCGTAGCCGAAGCGGATCTCGGAGACGAATTCGCTGACCACCACATCGGCGGTCGGGCCGAGGTCGGCCGTCAGGTTGCGCAGCACGGCCTCATCCAGCAGCGGCTGCTGCACCCCGGCGCCCGGGGTCGCGGCAGCGCCCGGCATCGCATCGCCGGCAGCGAGGCGGGCCACGGCGGCGATCAGCGATTCGCGGTCGATCGGCTTGGCCAGGTGCCCGTCCATCCCGGCGGCGTGGCAGGCGGCGACCTGTTCCGGCAGGGCGGAGGCGGTGACGGCCAGGACCGGCACGCGGCGCCGGGCGGTGTCCAGCGCCCGGATGCGGCGGGTGGCCTCCAGCCCGTCCATCACCGGCATCTGCACGTCCATCAGCACCACGTCGTAGGCCTCGCGCTCCACCGCGGCCAGCGCCTCCGCGCCATCGGCCGCGCTGTCGACGCGGTGGCCGGCGCCCACCAGCATGGCGCGGGCGACCATGCGGTTCGCCGCCACATCGTCCGCCACCAGGATGCGCAGGCTGCGGCCCGGATTCGCGAGTGCGGGCTCCACAGTGGGAGCAGCGGCGATGGCGGCGGCGGCCGGCAGCGGCACCTCCTCCAGCGGCAGGTCGACCCAGAAGCGCGCGCCCTGGCCGGGCTCGCTGTCGCAGCCGATCCGCCCGCCCATCGCGGCCGCGAGGCGCGCGGAGATGGCGAGGCCGAGGCCGGTGCCGGCGCCTTCCTGCGCATTGGCCGGCAGAAGCTGCGAGAAATCCTCGAACAGCAGGTGGCGCTTCTCCGGCGGCACGCCCGGCCCGGTGTCCTGCACCTCGATCCGCAGGCCGGGCCGGCCTTCGCCGAGCGGCGCCGCGCGCAGGTCGACCTTGCCGCCGGGCGGCGTGAACTTCACCGCGTTGGACAGCAGGTTCAGCAGCATCTGCCGCACCCGCAGCTCATCCGCCGCCACCGCCGGCGGCGTGCCGGGGGCGATGTCCAGCTTCAGGGTCAGGCCCTTGCGATCGACCTCCGGCGCCAGCAGCCCGGCGCAGCCTTCCAGCAGCGGCCGCACCGCCACGTCGCGCAGGTGAAGGTCGAGCTTGCCGGCCTCGATCTTGGACAGGTCGAGCAGGCTGTTCACCAGCTCCAGAAGGTGGCGGCCCGCCTCGTGCAGCGTGCGCACCTGATCGCGCTGTTCCTCGGTCAGCGCCGGGTCGCGCAGCAGCACCTGGGCGAAGCCGAGCACCCCGTTCAGCGGCGTGCGCAACTCATGCGACATCCGCGCCAGGAACTGGCTTTTCGCCTCGCCGGCGGCGCGGGCATTGTCGCGGGCGGTGGCCAGGTCCTCCATCGCGCGCTTCAGCGGCGTGATGTCGGTGCGGATGCCGACGGTGCCGCCATCCGGCGTGCTGCGCTCCGTGATCAGGACCCAGCGGCCATCCGGCAGCAGGCGTTCGATCGGCGGGTTGTTGGCATGGCGCCACTGGTCCATCTCAGCCACGAAGGCCTCGATATCGCCCACCGCCTGCGGATACTGCCCGCGCCGCGCGCCTTCGCGCATGATGTCGCGGAACGCCGCCCCGGCTTTGATGAAGGGGGCGGAGATCGCGTAGAATTCCTTGTAGCGCTGGTTGCAGGCGATCAGGCGGTCATCCGGGCCGAACATGACGAAGCCGTCGGACATGCTCTCCAGCGCGTTCTCCAGCGTGGAGCGCCAGCGTGCCCGTTCCGACTCCACCTTCTCCCGCTGCCGCAGGCCGAGCAGCAGGGCCGCGGCCAGCGCCAGCACCAGGGCGGCGAAGGCGCCGGAGACGAACAGCGCGCGCTCCCGGTCCGTGCTCCAGCCGCTCAGCGCGGCGTCGATCTCGATGGTGGTGACGATGGAGAGCGAGGGGTAGAGCGTCGGCCGGACCGAGATCAGCACAGCCTCGTCGTTGAAGCGGCTGCGGGCTTCCCGCATCCCCGCCAGGGCGGAGGCCGGCTGTGCCAGGCGACGGCCGATCCGCGTCTCGTCATGCGGCAGGGCGGCGAGCAGCGTGCCGTCCTCCCGCTCCAGCGTCGTGCGCAGGCCAGGCGCGCTGCCGCCGACGCCGAGCAGGCTGCCGACCATGGGCACGGGCACCTCGGCCACCGCGGTCACCATGCCGAGCACCGGCATCAGCACCGGGCGGGCGAAGAACAGCGCCCATTCGCCGGTGGCCGGGTTCTGCACCGGGCCGCCGATCATGACGCTGCCGGCATTCGGCGTGGCGTCGGTGAAGGCAGGGCCGAGCGGCAGCGGAAGCGGGCGACGGCGGGAGACAGCCAGCGAGGTGGCGATGGGCATGCCATCGGCCCGCACGAGCAGCACGTCGCGGAAGGTGAAGTTCTGGTTGTTCAGCTCCCGCATCACCCGGCCGGCAGCGTTGGCATCGAAGCGCCCGTCGCGCGTGTAGGGCGCCAGGATCGCCGGCAGGCCGGCCAGCATGGCATCCACCTGCACGAAGCTGCGGTTGATCGAGGATTCGACGGCACGCCCGACCCGCTCCGCCGTATCCGCGGCATTGCCCAGCGCCGCCCTACGGGAGCGTTCAAGCAGCATCGCCGTGGCCACGACCTGCGCCAGCAGCAGCAGGATCACGGCGGCGAGGACGGCGAGCCGCAGCCGGCGGGCGGTCTGCATCTATTCCGGCCGCGCGCGGATGCCGAGAACCGGCGCCAGGTGCTCGTTCCAGGCATCGACGCAGTCGAGGCCGCAGCGATTGACCCAGCGCGGCAGCACCACCTCGGTCAGCAGTTGCCGGCGGCGCTCGTCATCCGCCTGGCTGACCGGCACCACCGTCATGCTGCCGCGGCGCCCGGCGGTGCAGGAGGGCAGGCCGGCGTTGCAGGCCAGGCCTTCGCCGGTCTCGCGGTCCGCCGCCGCCCAGATCTGCAGCTCCAGGTCGCTGACGCCCTGGCGGATGATGGCCTGGATGTCGGCCGGCACAGCGGCCCAGGCGGTGCCGCTGGCGCCGAAGATGGAAATGCCCCAGGCCAGCGCCATCGAATGCACGTGGCTGGTGACCTCGTGCAGCCCGACGGCATTGCCGGACAGTGTGCCGGTGATGGCGCATTCCACCACGCCGCCCCGGATCGCCTGCACCACCTCTGCGAAGGGGATGACCACCGGCGTGGCGCCGAGCGCCTGGACCATCTCCGACTGGCCGACGGAGGAGGTGCGGATGCGGCGGCCGGACAGGTCCGACAGGCCGGAAAAGGGCCGGGTGCAGAACACCACCTGGGCGGGGTAGGTGTAGATGCCCAGCAGCTCGATCTGGTAGCGCTCCCGCAGCACCTGCTCGATATGCGGGCGGAAGGCGGTCACGGTCTGCCGCAGGCTGGCCATGTCCGGGGCCAGCGCGGGCAGGTCGACCGCGTTGAACTCCGGCTCCTCCGTCGAGACCACGGCCAGCAGCGCAGTGCCGAACGGCACGACGCCGAGGCGCATCAACTGCAGCATTTCCTGGCCGCGTATGCCGCTGCGGTCGAAGGGCGCGATTTCCGCCTGGACCCGGCCATCCGTCAGCTCCCCGATCCGGGACCGCCAGAACGGCTCCTCGTACCGGACATACTGGCTGACATTGGCCAAGCCGCCGACGATCTTCAGCCGGAGCGGCGCCGGGTCCTGCGCGATACCGGTGGCGGTGCCGGCCAGAAGGACAGCCAGTGCGACAAGCAGTAGGCGAAGGTGGCGGACTGCTGTCGGCATGCGGGACTCCCTGGCTCAAGCCTGGCCACTTCCCCGGCATCCTCCGGGGTCACACTGCATCCTTATAGCAAGCCTGTTAACGATTGCAGCAACCATAACGCGAGTGAGCCCACAGGAAATCCCGTTTATTTCGCTCGCGCAAGACCATGTTCCAGTGCCTCAGGGCAGGACTTCGCGCAGCCAACCCTCGGCTTCGGCCGGCAGGCCGGACCAGGCAGCCTTCGGGCCGACGCTGGAGACCAGGAGGAACCCCGATTCGGGATAGCCGCGCCGGGCCAGGGCGCGCTGGAAGTGGCTCAACATGTAGTCGGGCGACAAATCGGTGGACACCAGGATGGCATCGCTGCCGAGCGCCCAATGCGCATCCGCAATCTCCCAGACCGCATCGCGGACCGCCAGGCGCATGCCATCCATCGCCGCATCCGCCGGCGTGTCCGAAGCCCCTTCGGGCCGGTGGATGACGATCGACAGGGTCATTGCAACCTCCGCCCCCGAAGCCATGGGGCTGTCGCCCCTCTGCATCGTCTATGCGCCGAGCGGCCATCGCATGCAATCCGATGCAAGTTTGTGGTGCAGCGATCCGGGACGGGGCTGGTGCGGCGCGCGCCCGGCGGCGATGCTCGCCTTCATGCAGAACCCGACCCTGATCGCCGCCCATCGCGGCGGCCTGTTCCTGTGGCCCGAGAACAGCGCCACCGCCTTCCGCAACAGCGCGCAACTGGCGCTGGAACAGGCGGAATGCGACGTCCACCTGACGGCCGATGGCGAGGTCGTTGTGATGCACGACGCCACGCTGAACCGCATGACGGATGCAAGCGGCCCGGTTGCCGCGCTGACGGCGGCGCAATTCGGCGCGCTGCGGGTGCGCGGCGCGGCCGGGGAGGCGCCGCCGACGCTGGCTCACTATCTCGCGATCCTGGCCGGCAGCCCGGTGGTACCGCGCATCGAGATCAAGGCGGATGTAGCCGGGCGCCCCTATCCCGGCATCGTCGGGAAGACCTTGGCCGGCCTGGATGCGGCCGGGCAGCGCCGGCGCGCCTGGATCATCGGCTTCCACGCCGGAACCATGGCGGAGGCGCAGGCCGCCGGCGGGCTGGCGGGGGTCGCCTGGCTGCTGGAGAGCGCCACCCTGCGCGACCTGGGCCTTCCGGGCCTTGTCGCCACCGCCCGGGCCTATGGCTTCCCCGAGGTCGGCATGCATGAGAGCGCCATCGATGCCGAGCTGGTCGCCGGGCTGCGTGCCGCCGGCATCGGCATCGGCACCTGGGGCGGCAATCATGCGCCGAGCATCCGGCGGATGCTGGACCTGGGCGTGGACATCTTCGCCACGGACGACCCGCCTCTGGCCATCCGGATGCGCCAGGGCGGCTGAAACGGGGCGGCTGAAACGGGCCGTTGCGGCCGCCCCGGAAGCCCGCCTAAGCTCCCCGTCAACGATAACGGCGTTCTGGGGAGCGCGTCCATTTGCGTGATGATTCGCCGATCCTGGCGGTGGATGGCGTGAGCCTGCGGTTCGGCGGCGTACGGGCGCTGACCGACGTGTCCTTCGCCGTGCGGCCGGGCGAGATCTTCTCCATCATCGGGCCGAACGGTGCCGGCAAGACCTCCATGGTCAATTGCGTCTCCGGTCGCTACCGCCCGACTGAGGGGCGGATCGCCTTCGATGGGGCGGACATCACCCGGCTCGGGCCGAACCGCCGCGCCGGGCTCGGCATCGGGCGCACCTTCCAGAACCTGGCGCTGTTCGGGCACATGAGCGTGCTCGACAACATCATGGTCGGCCGCCACCACCTGCTGAAGGCGGGCTTTCTCCGCGGCATGCTGTACTGGCTGGGTGGCGCACAGCAGGAAGAACTGGCGCATCGGCGCGAGGTCGAGGAGATCATCGACTTCCTGGAGATCCAGGCGGTGCGCAAGGCCATGGCCGGCACGCTGCCCTATGGCCTCCGCAAGCGGGTGGAACTGGCGCGCGCCGTGGCGCTGAAGCCGAAGCTGATCCTGCTGGACGAGCCCATGGCGGGGATGAACCTCGAGGAGAAGGAGGACATGGCCCGCTTCATCACCGACCTGAATGCCGAATGGGGCATGACCGTCCTGATGATCGAGCACGACATGGGCGTGGTGATGGACATCTCCCACCGCGTCATGGTGCTGGATTTCGGCCGCAAGATCGCGGAGGGCCTGCCGGAGGAGGTGATGGCCCATCCGGAGGTGCGCCGCGCCTATCTCGGCGAGGACCTGCCCGAGCCGGCGGCGGAGTCGGTGACGGCATGAGGGCACCGACCCTGGATACGCTGCCGAAGCTGCTGGCGCGGAACGCGGCGGAGCATGGCGCGGAGGTGGCGCTGCGGGAGAAGCAGTTCGGCATCTGGCGGTCCTTCACCTGGGCCGAGTACCAGGCCCGCACCGCGGCGATGGCGCTGGGCCTGAAGCAGCTCGGCATCGGCGCCGGTGACGTGGTCGGGCTGATCGGCGACAACCGGCCGGACTGGGTGATGGGCGAGATCGCGGCGCACGCGGTGGGGGCGCGCAGCCTTGGCCTGTACCGCGACGCGCTGGATGAGGAAGTGGCCTACCTGCTGAATCACGCCGGCGCCCGGCTGGTCTTCGCCGAGGATGAGGAGCAGGTCGACAAGCTGCTCAACGTCTTCGACAGCGTGCCAACGCTGCAGCACGTGATCTACGCCGACCCGCGCGGGATGCGTAAGCATGACGATGCGCGGCTGATGTCGCTGGAGGCACTGCTGGAGTCCGGCCGTGCGGCGGAGGCGGCGGCACCTGGTGCCTACGATGCGCTGGTGGCGGCGACGGATGGCGAGGCCATCGCGGTGCTGTGCACCACCTCCGGCACCACGGCGCGGCCGAAGCTGGCGATGCTGACGGCTGGCGCGCTGATCCGGCATTGCCGCGCCTATCTCAAGGCCGACCCCAAGGGGCCGCAGGATGAATACGTCTCGGTCCTGCCGCTGCCCTGGATCATGGAGCAGATCTACGTGCTCGGCTGGGGGCTGATCGCCCGGATGAAGGTAAACTTCGTCGAGGAGCCGGAGACGATGATGGCCGATTTCCGCGAAATCGGCCCAAGCTTCGTGCTGTTCGCGCCGCGCGTCTGGGAACAGCTGGCGGCGGAGGTGCGCGCGCGGGTGATGGATGCCTCGCCGCTGAAGCGCCGGATGTTCGACCTGGGGCTGAAGCTGGCCGGCGGCAAGCGTTCGGCGGCCGCGGATGCGCTGCTGTTCCGGGCGCTGCGGGACCGGCTGGGGTTTTCCAACCTGACCTCGGCCGCGACGGGTGGCGCGGCGCTGGGGCCGGAGACGTTCCGGTTCTTCCAGGCGATGGGCGTGCCGATGCGGCAGCTGTATGGCCAGACGGAGCTGCTCGGCGCCTATACGCTGCACCGCGCCGGGCAGGTGGATTTCGACACGGTGGGCGTGCCCTTCGACGAGAGCATCGAGATCCGCGTCGACAAGCCGGACGCGAATGGCGTCGGCGAGATCGTCACGCGGCATCCCAACATGTTCTCCGGCTACCTCGGCGCGGAGGACCCGGCCGACATGCGGGACGGCTGGCTGCACACCGGGGATGCCGGGTACTTCGACAAGGCCGGGCAGCTTGTGGTGATCGACCGCATCAAGGACATTGCGGAGACCATCGGCGGCGACCGGTTCAGCCCGCAATACATCGAGAACAAGCTTAAATTCTCGCCCTATGTGGCGGAGGCGGTGGTGCTGGGCGCCGGGCAGTCGCACCTGGCGGCGATGATCTGCATCCGCTTTCCCATCGTCTCCAAATGGGCGGAGCGCAACCGGCTTGCCTTCACCACCTATTCGGACCTGGCGGCGCGGCCGCAGGTGCTGGACCTGCTGCGGCAGGAAGTCCGCCGCGTGAACGAGACGCTGCCGCCGGCGCAACGCCTGCGCGACTTCGTGCTGCTGTACAAGGAACTCGACGCGGATGACGAGGAGCTGACGCGGACGCGCAAGGTCCGGCGCGGCGTCATCGCGCGCAAGTACGGCGACATCATCGCCGCGATCTATGGCGGCGCGGACAGCATTCCGGTGGACACGACGATCGCCTTCCAGGACGGCACGACGCAGCGCATCCGCACCACGCTGGCGGTGGTGCGGCCCGAACCTGCTTTAGCGGCCTAGGAGAAGCTGATGGACTGGGCGCTGCTGCTGCAACTGACGCTGAACGGGCTGATCGTGGGCGCGCTGTATGGCGTGGTCGCGATGAGCTTCGTGCTGATCTACAAGGCGTCGCAGGTGGTGAACTTCGCGCAGGGCGAGTTCCTGCTGGTCGGCGCCTGGGTCTGCTGGTGGTTCCTGACGGAATGGCAATTGCCGTTCTATGCCGGGTTCCTGTTCACGCTGGTCTTCATGATGCTGTTCGGGCTGGTGCTGCAGGTTGTCGTGCTGCGGCCATTGATCGGCGAGCCGGTGATCAGCGTCATCATGGCGACGATCGGCCTCGGCATCTTCTTCCAGGCGCTGATGAAGTGGATCTTTGGCGTGTTCGCCAAGCCGTTCCCGCCGATCTTCGCCATGGAACAGGTGCGGGTGCTTGGGCTGGAGGTGCAGACGGTGTACCTGGCGAGCCTCGGCGTCTCGCTGCTGATCATGGCGGGGTTCGGCTGGTTCTTCAAAGCGTCCAAGCATGGTCTCGCGATGCGGGCCACGGCCTTCGACCAGCAGGTGGCGCAGTCGCTCGGCGTCTCCGTGCCCAAGGTGTTCGCGATGTCCTGGGCCATATCGGCGGTGGTGTCCGCGGTGGCGGGCGTGGTGGTGGGCGTGGTCAACGGGGTGTCGAGCGCGCTGTCCTTCTACGGCATCAAGGTGTTCCCGGCGGTGATCCTGGGCGGGCTGGATTCCATCCTGGGCGCCGTGCTCGGCGGCGTCATCGTCGGCCTGTTGGAGAACTGGGCGCACTACATCGACAGCCAGTGGCTGAACTGGGGCAACATGTTCCAGATCGCGCCGTTCTACGCGCTGGTGCTGATCCTGCTGATCAAGCCCTACGGGCTGTTCGGCACGAAAAACATCGAGCGCGTCTGAGATGACCGCGCTCACCCCCTGCGGCGATTGGCGCGCCAGCTACCGCGCCGACACCACCATCTTCCCGACGCGCAACAGCCGAATCGCCGTGACCATCGGGATTGCCATCCTGTGCCTGGCGCCGCTGGTGTTCGGGCGATACGAGCTTTCGCTGCTGATCAACATCGGCTTCCTCGGCATCGCAGCCCTGGGGCTGAACATCCTGGTGGGCTTCACCGGGCAGATCAGCATCGGCCACGCCGCCTTCTTCGGCCTCGGTGCCTTCATCTCGGCCTATCTGCACGAGCGCTACCACGTGCCGGTGATGCTGTGCATTCCATTGGCCGGCATCCTCACCGCCCTGGTGGGGCTGGTGTTCGGCGCGCCGGCGGCGCGGCTCAAGGGCCTGTACCTGGCCATCGCGACGCTGGCGGCGCAGTTCATCCTGGAGGATTTTTTCGCCCGCGCGCAGTGGTTCACGGGTGGCGTGGCAGGGCGGATGACGGAAAGCCCGACGCTGTTCGGCTTCGCCTTCGACCGCGACGAGACCTATTTCTACCTGACGCTGTTCTACGTCGTCATCATGTTCCTGGGCGCGGCGAACCTGATGCGCTCGCGCGACGGACGCGCGCTGGTGGCGGTGCGGGACCATTACCTGTCCGCGGAGATGATGGGCATCAACCTGGCCTACTACCGCACGCTGAGCTTCGGCATCGCGTCGCTCTATGCCGGCATCGGCGGCGCGCTGTACGCGCACTACCTGCTTTTCGTCAGCGTCGAGGCCTTCAACATCCTGTTCTCCATCCAGTTCCTCGGCATGGTCATCATCGGTGGCCTGGGCTCCGTGATGGGCAGCCTGATGGGCGCGGCCTTCATGGTGATGCTGCCGGAGGTCACGCAATGGGGCGCGGATGCGCTGGCGGGCGGTGCGATCGATCGCGCGCTGCGCCTCGGCGCCAGTATATCCTTCCTGCGGGAAATGGTGGTCGGTGCCGCCATCATCCTGTTCCTGATCTTCGAGCCCGATGGGCTCGCAAGGCGGTGGCGCCTGATCAAGGCGTATTGGAAACTCTACCCGTATTCGCATTAGCTCTGGGGAGGAACGACAAGATGAAGATGCAGGCCCTGGCTTTCGGTGTGGCGATGGCGGCGTCGCTGCCGCTGGCGGCGCAGCCCATTCCCGTCGGCCATCTGATGGACAATTCGGGCGCGACCAGCGATGTCGGCCAGCCCTATGGGCAGGGCGTGGCGGATGCGCTGGCCTGGGTGAACCGCAGCCGCAACGGCGTGGCCGGCCGGCAGCTCAACGTCTCCGGCTTCGACTATGGCTACGCCGCGCCGCGTGCCGTCAGCCAGTACCAGGCCTGGACCGGCCGCAGCCGCGTCGTCGCCATCCAGGGCTGGGGCACGGCGGATACCGAGGCGCTGGTGCGCTTCGTGACGCGCGACCGCATCCCCTACATCAGCGCCTCCTACTCCGCCGCGCTGACCGATGCCGCCGGCCGGTCCGGGCGCCAGGGCGTGGAGGCGGCGCCGTACAACTTCTTCTACGGCCCGAGCTATTCGGACGGCCTCCGCGCCATGCTGCAATGGGCGGCGCAGGACTGGAAGGATCGCGGCCAGCAGGGCCGGCCGAAATACGTCCACATGGGCGCCAACCACCCCTATCCGAATTCGCCCAAGGCGGCGGGCGAGGCGCTGGCCGCGGAGCTTGGCTTCGACGTGCTGCCGGCGATCCAGTTCGCGCTCACGCCAGGTGACTACACCGCGCAGTGCCTCGGCCTGCGGAATGGCGGTGCGAACTACGCCTATCTCGGCAACACGGCGGGCTCCAACATCTCCGTCCTGCGCGCCTGCCAGACGGCCGGCGTGCAGGTCCAGTTCCTCGGCAATGTCTGGGGGATGGACGAGAATGCGATGAAGGCGGCGGGCGCGGCGGCGAATGGCGTGGTGTTCCCGGTGCGCACCGGCGCGGTGTGGGGCGGTGATGCGCCCGGCATGGCGCAGGTGCGGGAGATCAGCCGGGTTTCGGATGCGGCCGGCACGGCGTATCGCCCGGTCCACTACATCTCCGGCATCTGCTCCGCCATGCTGATGGTGGAGGCGATGGAGAGTGCGGGGCAGGGCGGCGAGATCACCGGGGAGCGCATCCGCGATGGCTTCTACGCCCGCCAGAACTGGGTGCCGCGCGGCTTCGAGGGTGTCTGCAACCCCTCCACCTTCACGCGTGAGGATCATCGCGGCACGCTGCGCGTCGCGCTGTACCGCGCCAACGTCAGCGGCGACACCTCGCAGGGCAGCGTCACCGACCTGATGCGGGCGGGCACGATGAAGATCGAGAACATCGCGACGATCGAGCTGGATCGCCGCGCCGACTGGCTGGGCTGGTGAGCCTTTCCAACGAAACGGCGAGGCCTGCGCCGGTGGCAACACCGGCGGAGGCGTTGCTTCTGGAAGTGAACAACATCGAGGTCGTCTACAACGACGTCATCCTGGTGCTGCGCGGCCTGTCCCTGGCCGTGCCACAGGGCAAGATCGTGGCGCTGCTCGGCGCCAATGGCGCCGGGAAATCCACCACGCTGAAGGCGATCTCCGGCCTGCTGAAATCCGAGGATGGCGAGATCACGCGCGGCGACATCAAATTCGCCGGCCAGCGCCTGAACGGGATCGAGGCGCATGAGATCGTCCGGCGGGGCATCTTCCAGGTGATGGAAGGCCGCCGCATCATCAGCGACATGACCTGCCTGGAGAACCTCCGCCTCGGGGCCTTCACGCGTAGCGACAATGCGGAGATCCGGCGCGACATCGAGATGGTCTATGGCTATTTCCCGCGGCTGAAGGAACGCACGGGGCTGGCCGGCTACCTCTCGGGCGGCGAACAGCAGATGCTGGCGATCGGGCGCGCGCTGATGGCGCGGCCGAAGCTGATCCTGATGGACGAACCCTCGATGGGGCTCAGCCCGCTGCTGGTGAAGGAGGTGTTCGGCATCATCCGCCAGCTCAACCGCGACCTCGGCATCACCATCCTGCTGGTCGAGCAGAACGCCCGCATGGCGCTGTCCGTGGCATCGCATGGCTACGTCATGGAACAGGGCAAGGTGGTGCTGGATGGCAGCGCGGAGGAACTGGCGAACAATGAGGACGTGAAGGAATTCTACCTCGGCGGTCACGGCGCGGACCGCAAATCCTTCCGCAACCTGAAATCCTACAAGCGACGGAAGCGGTGGCTGTGACCGATCACTACGACGACCGCGAGACGCAGACGGCGGACCAGCGGGAGGAAGCGCTGGCCGATGCGCTGCCGCGGCAGATCGGCCACGCGAAGCAATACGCGCCGGCCTATGCGGCGCTGCTGGCGGACCTGGAACCGCGGGCGGTGACGGACCGTGCGGCGCTGGCAACGCTGCCGGTGACGCGCAAGTCGGACCTCATCACGGCGCAGGCCGAAACCGCGCCCTTCGGCGGCTTCACGGCGCTGGGCCTGGCGCAGGTGCCGCGCGTCTTCGCCTCGCCCGGGCCGATCCATGAGCCGCAGGGCGTCGGCACCGACCCCTGGCGCTACGCCCGCGCCCTGTACGCCACCGGGCTGCGGCGCGGGATGCTGCTGCACAACTGCTTCGCCTACCACTTCACCCCGGCGGGCATGATGCTGGAGGAGGGCGCGCGGGCGCTGGAATGCCCGGTGTTCCCGGCCGGCCCCGGCAACACCGAGAGCCAGGCGCGCGCCGCGGCGCATTTTTCCGCGCAGTGCTACAGCGGGACGCCGGATTTCCTGAAGTCGATCCTGGAAGCCGGGGATGCACTCGGCCTCGACCTGTCCGCGCTGAAGCTCGGCCATGTCACCGGCGGCGCCTACCTGCCGGCGCTGCGGCGCTTCTATGCGGATCGCGGCCTGGTGGTGCGGCAGAGCTACGGCACCGCCGATGTCGGCCTGATCG
This sequence comes from Falsiroseomonas sp. E2-1-a20, assembly GCF_051433195.1. Taxonomy (NCBI): domain Bacteria; kingdom Pseudomonadati; phylum Pseudomonadota; class Alphaproteobacteria; order Acetobacterales; family Roseomonadaceae; genus Falsiroseomonas; species Falsiroseomonas sp. E2-1-a20. Next base: position 143,830 of record NZ_JBHMFT010000003.1, read on the forward strand.
CCTACGAATCCGAGGCCGGGGAGGGCCTCATCTGCGACGAGGATGTGCTGGTCGAGATCGTCCGTCCCGGCACCGGGGAGCCGCTGCCGGATGGCGAGGTGGGGGAGGTTCTGGTGACCTCCTTCTGCGCCACCTATCCGTTGGTCCGCTTCGCCACCGGCGATTTGTCCGCCGTGCTGCCCGGCGCCTCGCCCTGCGGGCGCACCAACATGCGCATCCGCGGCTGGATGGGCCGTGCCGACCAGGCGACCAAAGTGCGCGGCATGTTCGTGCGGCCGGAACAGGTGGCGGAGGTGATGCGCGCGCATCCGGGGCTGGGGCGGGCGCGGCTGGTCGTCGGCCTGGACGGGACGCGGGACACCATGGTGCTGCGCGTCGAGACGCCGGTGCGCGATGCGGCGCTGGCCGAGAGCCTCGCGGCCTCGCTGAACGCGGTGACGCGGCTGCGCGGGGTGGTGGAGTTGCTGGAACCCGGCGCCCTGCCGAACGACGGCAAGGTGATCGACGACACCCGCCCGGCATGACATTCCGCTGGGACATTCCGGCGCGCTGCAACATCGCCCAGGAGGCCTGCGATCGCTGGGCCGATGGCAGCGGCCAAATGGCGCTGCTGCACCTGCACGAAAGCGGCGCGGTCGAGCGGATCAGCTTCGACGATCTGCACCGCCGCGCCTGCCGCCTGGCAAACGCCTTTCTGGCACATGGTCTGCAGCGCGGCGACCGCATCGGCGTGCTGCTGCCGCAGGGGCCGGAGGCGGCGGTGGCGCATCTCGCTGCCTACCGGATCGGCGCCATCGCCGTGCCGCTGTTCCTGCTGTTCGGCGAGGATGCGCTGGCCTTTCGGCTCGGCGACTGCGGCGCGGCGGGTCTGGTGACCGATGGTGGCGGTCTGGCCAAGGTCACCGCCATCCGTGATCGCTTGCCGGAGTTGGCAAGAATCTTCGCCGTCGGCGGTGGCCCCGGCGCGCTGGACCTGGCGGCGGAGATGGCGCGGGCGCGGGACGGCCACGCCTGCGTCGCGACGGGGCCGGACGACCCCGCGCTGATCATCTACACCAGCGGCACCACCGGCAGCCCCAAGGGCGCGCTGCACGGGCACCGGGTGCTGCGCGGGCATCTGCCGGGGGTGGAATGGCCGCAGGATGGCTTCCCGCAGCCGGGCGACCTGTTCTGGACGCCGGCCGACTGGGCCTGGATCGGCGGGCTGCTCGACGTGCTGCTGCCGAGCCTGTTCCACGGCGTGCCGGTGCTGGCGCACCGCATGCAGAAATTCGATCCTGAGTTCGCCTTTCGGCTGATGGCGGAACACGGCGTGCGCAATGCCTTCCTGCCGCCGACCGCGCTGCGGATGCTGCGCGCGGTGCCGGACCCCGCGCGATTCGGGCATCGGCTGCGCAGCGTCGGCTCGGGTGGCGAGACGCTGGGGGCGGAGATGCTGGACTGGGGCCGCGGCGCCTTCGGCCTCACCATCAACGAGTTCTACGGCCAGACCGAATGCAACCTGATCGTCGCCAATTCCAGCCGCATCTTTCCGGTGCGCCCGGGCAGCATGGGACGCGCGGTGCCGGGGCATGACCTGGCCATCCTCGACGCCGAGGGCCAGCCGTTGCCGCCGGAGGCGGAGGGCGAGTTGGCGGTGCGCGCGCCCGACCCGGTGATGTTCCTGCGCTACTGGAACCAGCCGGAGGCGACGGCGCGCAAGTATCGCGGCGACTGGCTGCTGACCGGCGACCGGGCGCGGCGCGACGAGGAGGGCTATTTCACCTATGTCGGCCGCGACGACGACGTGATCACCTCCGCCGGCTACCGCATCGGTCCAGGCGAAATCGAGGACTTCCTGCTGACCCACCCCGCCGTCGCCGCCGCCGCGGTGATCGGCCTGCCGGATGCGCTGCGGACGGAACGGGTGGCCGCCATCATCGTCGCCAGGCCAGGGGTCGAGACGGGGCCGGCCCTGGCCACGGCGTTGCAGGACTACGTGCGCACGCGGCTGGCGGCGCATCTGTATCCGCGCCAGGTGGAATTCGTGGCGGAACTTCCGCAGACCGCCACCGGCAAGATCATGCGCGGCGTGCTGCGCCGCCGCTACGCGGAAGGGGATTGAGGATCATGGCCGCGAACCAACTGCCGATGCTGGATTTCGACCTCGGCGACGAGGTGGACGCGCTGCGCGACAGCGTGCGCGCCTTCTCCGAGGACCGCGTCGCGCCCATCGCCGCCGAGATCGACCGGACGGATGAATTCCCGCGCTACCTGTGGCCGGAGATGGGCGCGCTCGGCCTGCACGGGATCACGGTGGAGGAGGAACACGGTGGCGCCGGCATGGGCTACCTGGCGCATTGCGTGGCGATGGAGGAAGTCTCCCGCGCCAGCGCCTCCGTCGGCCTCAGCTACGGCGCGCATTCGAACCTCTGCATCAACCAGATCCGCCGCAACGGCAACGCGGACCAGAAGCAGCGCTACCTGCCGAAGCTGATCACCGGCGAGCATCTCGGCGCCCTGGCGATGAGCGAGCCGGGGGCGGGGTCAGACGTCGTGTCCATGAAGCTGCGCGCGGAGAAGCGCGGCGACCGTTGGGTGCTGAACGGCACCAAGCTGTGGATCACCAACGCGCATTATGCCGAGACCCTGGTGGTCTATGCCAAGACCGATCCCGAGGCCGGTCCGAAGGGAATCACCGCCTTCCTCATCGAGAAGGGCTTCAAGGGATTCCGCCCGGCGCAGAAGCTGGACAAGCTCGGCATGCGCGGCAGCCCGACGAGCGAACTGGTGTTCGAGGATTGCGAGGTGCCGGCGGAAAACGTGCTCGGTACCGTCGGCGGCGGCGTGCGGGTGTTGATGTCAGGGCTGGACTACGAACGCGCGGTGCTGGCCGCCGGCCCCATCGGCATCCTGCAGGCCTGCCTCGACCTGGTGGTGCCCTACATCCACGAACGCCGGCAGTTCGGCCAGGCGATCGGGGAGTTCCAGTTCATCCAGGGCAAGGTCGCCGACATGTACACGGCGCTGAACGCCTGCCGCGCCTATGTCTATGCGGTGGCGCGCGCCTGCGACCGGGGGCATGCCAGCCGCAAGGACGCGGCCGGGGCCATCCTGTTCGCGGCGGAGGCGGCGACGAAGGCTTCGCTGGACGCGATCCAGATCCTCGGCGGCAACGGCTACATCAACGACTACCCGGCCGGACGCCTGCTGCGCGACGCCAAGCTGTACGAGATCGGCGCCGGGACCAGCGAGATCAGACGCCTTTTGATCGGCCGCGAAATATTCCGGGAGAGTGCCTGATCCGGTGCCGGGCGGGGCAACCGTCTCGATTCGGCCCTGGGATGCCATGGAAGGTTTGCGGGCCAAGTCCCTGCAAAGCATCATGCCTGCGTAAGGAGGCTTCGCTCGCGGGCGCGGCGCGGCTATAGAGCACGATCACTCTGCCCCTCCTGCTTTACCTCCGGCCGGGAAATCCCCTTACGCGATGTCCGCTGCGTCCAGCCCGCACCCCCCGCGCCTCGAACCCTTCCGGCTGCGGGGGGCGAATTTCAACCTGCTGGTGATGCGGCTGCTCGACCATCGGGTGGAGGCCCTGGTCCCGGCGCTCGGCGACCAGTTCCGTCGTGCGCCGGGCTTCCTGCGCTTCGCGCCGGTGGTGATCGGCCTCGATGACATTCCGGCGCGGCCGGAGGATGTCGATTTCAACGGCCTGGTGCAGGGGCTGCGCGCCATCGAGATCGTGCCGATCGGCACCACCGGCGGCACGCCGGAGATGCGCCACGCCGCCCAGGGCGCCGGCCTGCCGCCGCTGCGCCAGGCGGGTGGGCGCGAAGAAGACGTGGCGCTGGCCGCCGCACCGCCGGCCATGGCGATGCCGCAGCCGATGCCGGTGGTGGAGCCACCGCCGCCGCCCGCCGCGCCGCGGCCCTCCGCCATGGTCGTGGACCAGCCGGTGCGGGCGGGGCAGCGCATCTGGGCGCAGGGCACGGACCTGATCATCGTCGGCACGGTGAACCGCGGCGCGGAGGTGCTGGCGGATGGCAACATCCACGTCTATGGCCGGCTGCTCGGCCGGGCCATCGCCGGCGGGCAGGACAATGCGGAAGCGCGCGTCTTCGCGCTGCATTTCGACCCCGAACTGGTCTCCATCGCCGGCTACTACGCGGTGCGGGAAGGGCTTGGGGATGCGCCGATCGGCAAGACTGTGCAGGCACGCCTGGTGGGCGAGCACATGCGGTTCGACCCGGTCGGCTGAGGCCGGCGGGGCGTCAGGGAATGAGGGTGGCACGGCCCGCCGGGCGCGCCACCAGGACTATCGGGTACCGGCTTTTCGGGGGTTGAGCATGGCGGAAATCATCGTCGTCACATCGGGCAAGGGGGGCGTGGGCAAGACCACATCCTCCGCCGCCATCGCGACCGGCCTGGCGCAGCGCGGCAAGCGCACCGTGGTCATCGACTTCGATGTCGGGCTGCGCAACCTCGACCTCATCATGGGCGTGGAGCGCCGGGTGGTGTTCGACATCGTCAACGTCATCAGCGGCGAGGCGCGGCTGAACCAGGCGCTGATCCGCGACAAGCGCGTCGACACGCTGTCGATCCTGCCGGCCAGCCAGACCCGGGACAAGGACGCGCTGACCAAGGAAGGCGTCGGCAAGATCATCGAGGAATTGTCGAAGGACCACGACTTCATCGTCTGCGACAGCCCCGCCGGGATCGAGAAGGGCGCGCTGCTGGCGCTTTACTTTGCCGACCAGGCGATCGTGGTGACGAACCCGGAAGTGTCCTCCGTCCGCGACAGCGACCGCATCCTGGGCGTGCTGCAATCGAAGTCGAAGCGCGCCGAGGACAAGCGCGAGCCAGTCAAGGAACACCTGCTGGTGACGCGCTACGACCCGAACCGGGTCGAGCGCGGCGAGATGCTGAAGCTGGAGGATATCCGGGAAATCCTGGCGATCCCGCTGCTCGGCGTGATCCCGGAAAGCGAAAGCGTGCTGAAGGCGTCGAACACCGGCAACCCGGTGATCATGGACCAGGAAAGCGCCGCCGGCATGGCCTACAAGGATGCGGTGGGGCGCTTCCTTGGGGAGAAGATCGACCACCGGTTCCTGGAGCCCGCGAAGAAGGGCTTGTTCTCACGGCTGTTCGGGGGGAGGGCGGCATGAGCTGGCTCGCCGATCTGTTCAAGGCGCGGAAGGTGGAAGCACCGCCGACCGCGTCGCATGCGAAGGAGCGCCTGCAGATCGTCCTGGCGCATGAGCGCATCGGGCGGACGCGGGAGGATTTCCTGCCGAAGCTGCAGATGGAGATCGTGGCCGTGGTGGCGCGCTACGTCGCCATCGATCCGGGCCGGGTGAATGTCTCGCTCGACCGCGGCGGGGACATGTCCACGCTGGCGATCGAGATCGACCTGCCGGGGCCGGCCAATGCCGGCGGGCGTCGCGCGGCGGCGGGCTGAGCCGGACTTGCGGACGGGGCCCTCAGGCACCGTCCGGGCAGCGCGGCAGGCGGGACAGGCCGCCGAGCAGGGCCAGGACCGTCGTCGCCTGGCCGCGACCGAGGTTGTACTCGGCCTTGAGCCAGGCCGTGACCTGGGTCGCCTTCACGCCCGGCTTGAGCGCCCCGCCTTCGAGAAATCCCTTGCTGGCCGCAAGCCGGCGGAAATCCTCCGGGCGCTTGCCCGTGCGGGCGTGGATGCTGTCGAGATGAGCCTGGAAGGACATCGGCACCGCTCCTGTCTTTCAGGATATACGGCGATGGCGCCGGATTGGATGCACGGTTGTGCGGCTATCTTCGTTGTGACCACGCCAGTTCGATCACGGCAACGGCGTGGCCGACACCGTCCTCGGCCGCCATCGCCGCGCCGAGGCACTCAGCGTTCCGGCGCATCCCGGGGTCGCTGACCGCGAGGCGGATAGCCTGGGCGAGCCGGCCCTCCGTCAGGGCGCGACGCGGGATCGGTGGCGGGCCGACGCCGAGGGCGTGGATCCGGCGGCCCCAGAAGGGCTGGTCGCCGAAGAAGGGGCAGATCACCGTGGGGCGTCCCGCCCGCAATCCTGCCGCGGTGGTGCCGGCGCCGCCATGGTGGACCACGGCCGCCATGCGCGGGAACAGCCAGCCATGCGGTGCGGCGTGCAGGACGTGGATACTGGCGGGAGTCTGCCCCGGGTCCAGGCCACCCCAGCCAGTCGCCAGCACCGCCCGCTGCCCGGCCTGCGCCACGGCGGCCATGGCCAGGTCCGCCAGATGCGGCGCATCTTCCGCGGGCAGGCTGCCGAAGCCGATGTAGACGGGCGGCGGGCCGGCGGCGAGGAAGGACAGCAAGGCCGCCGGCGGCACCCATCCCGGCTCCTCCAGCACCCAGCTTCCGGTCACGATCACCTCCGCCGGCCAGTCCTCGGGCACCGGCACCAGGCTGGGGCTGTAGGCGTAGAGCACCGGTGCAGCCCGGCCGCGCAGGTCAAGCGAGGCGCCTGGCGGCAGGCCCAGCACCTCCGCCCGCCAGCGCCGCAGCGCACGGCCGGCCACCAGGTCTCCGCCGCGGCGCATCAGGGCGTGGCTCGCGCGGTTCAGCGGGCCGAGGTCGGCGAAGGGCAGCAATGGGCTCGGGAAGGCGGCGGTCGGCGTCAGCCCCGGCAGCGGCAGGGCGACGAGACCGGGAATGCCGAGCGCCTCCGCAATCGACATGCCGCCGAGCGCCTTCGGGTGCGCGACGATGATCCCGGCGCCCTGGGCCGCCTGCCACTGCGCATCCAGCAGCCGGCGGAACATCGGCCGGGCCGCGCGCAGCAGCCGCCCTTTCGCCGCCAGCGCATGCCGGCCGCCGAGGGCGGCGCGGCCGCTGGGCGTCTCGATCAGGTCCAGCATCTCGCCGGGCAGCGGCGCGAAGTGCAGGCCGTGGTCGCGGACGACGTCGGCGAAGCGTGGCGCGGTGGCGAGGCAGGGCTCGAAGCCCGCCTGGCGCAGCCCACGGCCAAGCGCCACGAAGGGCTGCACGTCGCCGCGCGTGCCCAAGGTGTGGATGGCGACCCGTCGGGCGCCCGCCATCAGGGATCGGCGCGTGGCGCGGCTTCCGCGGCCAGGCGCGCGAGCGGCACCCAGGCCTGCCAGTGCAGCCCCTCCGTCCGCCAATCCAGTTCGAGCCGGCCCCCCAACTGCCGGCGGATGGTCGCCTCCACCAGGGTGGAGCCGAAGCCGCGGCGGATCGGGGCCACGGTGCCGGGGCCGCCCGTCTCGTGCCAGCTCAGATGCAGCGTCCAGACATCCTCGATTTCGCGCAGCGACCAGGTGACGGCGAGGTGGCCCTCCGTCGCCGACAAGGCGCCGTACTTCGCGGCATTGGTGGCAAGTTCGTGGAACGCCATGGACAGCGCCTGCACCGCGGCCGGCAGGACCGGCACGGGCGGCCCTTCCAGCGTCGCATGCGGGCCCTCCGGCCCCTGGCCGCCGAGGAAGCCGGGGCTGCCGAGGAAGGGCTTGATCTCCCCCATCACCACCGCCCGCAGGTCGGCACCCACCCAACGCCCCTGCGCCAGCAGGGTGTGGGCGCGGGCGAGGGAGGCGACGCGGCCCTCGACGGTGCTGGCGAAGGCGGCGGCATCCTCACGCGGTGTCAGGCGCAGCGCCGCCTGGACGATGGCCAGCGCGTTCTTGGCGCGGTGGTCCAGCTCGCGCGACAGCAGCGCCTGGCGGTCCTCCGCCTCCCGCCGCGCGGTGATGTCCTGCGTGGTGCCGATCATGCGGATGGCCTCGCCGGTCGCCGGGTCGCGTTCGGCGGCGTGGCCCTGGCTTTCGACCCAGCGCCAGGCGCCGTCCGGGCGCAGGAAGCGGTAGGCGACGCGGTAGCGCTCGGCCCGCCCGAGCCGCACCGAATCGACGGCCGTCGTCAGCGCGGCGCGGTCCTCCGGGTGCACGCGGTCGCGCCAGGCCGGGTATTCGCCGAACTGCGCCTCCGACCCATAGCCGAAGATCTCCAGCGTGCGGGCGGTGCGCATGGCGCGGCCCTGGCGCAGGTCGATTTCCCAGGCACCGAGCTCGGCGGCCTCCAGCGCCTGGCGCAACCGTTCCTCGCCGTCCCGCATCGCCGCTTCGGCGCGCTTCAGGGCGGTGACGTCCACATGCGCGCCGATCATGCGCAGCGCGCGGCCGGAGGCGTCGCGCTCGATCTGCGCACGGGCGGAGATCCAGCGGATCTCGCCATCCGGATCGATGATCCGGTAGTCCTGCGCATATTCCGTGTGCGGCGCGCCATCGGCCACCGCTTCGCGGAAGGTCCGGTCTGCGCGCTCGCGATCCGCGGGATGCAGGCGCTGCAGCCAGGCCTCGTGGCTGGCCTCGCTCGGGCTCGGCGCGCGCCCGTACAGGTCGATGTATTCCGGCGAGCGGTCGATCGAGCCGGAGCGCAGGTCGATCATGAAGCCGCCGACGCGGCCGATGCGCTGGACCCGGCGATACTTCGCCTCTGCCTCCCGCAGCGCGGCCTCGGAGGCGGCGAGCGCGAGCCGCAGGCGCTCGAACTCCCGGATCCTGGCAGGGGGCACGGGATGCCGCGGGGCGTCGTGCCAGGTGTCGCGGCCGGCAACCGCCTCGGCATGGGCGACCAGCGCCGCGACCGGGCGCAGCAGGCGGCGGCTGAGCGCGGCGGCGAGCGACAGGCCGATGGTGAGCGCCAGCAGGCCGCCGCCGGCCAGCGCCAGCAGCGGGCCACGCTGTGCCTCGAGGAAGGAGGCCTCGGGTTCGTTCACCCAGACCTTCCAGCCAGGGGCGGAGGGAATGACATGGTAGGCGGTGCGGATCGCCGCGCCATCCGCCAGGCTCTGGCCCCGCAGCACGCCGGTGCGTCCAAGCTGGCCGTCGTCCGGGCGCGGCGGACGCTGCTGGCCCACCAGCCGGGCCGGGCCGGAGGAATGCGCCACCAGCACGCCGATGGCATCGGTGACGGCAATGGCGCCGCGACCGCCGGCGGCCTGGCCGGCGAGCAGCGCGTGCAGGCGTTCCGGCAGCAGCGGCATGCCGGCGACGCGCCAGGGCGCGCCGTCGCGCCGCACCGGCACCAGGACCATGGCAACCTGCCGGCCGCTGACACGGCCGAGCGTGAGGTTGCTGACCATCGGCACCCCGGCTTCCAGCACGCGCTGCACCATTCCACCGCCGCGCGGCGGCATCGGCGCCGCATCCGGGATCGATGTGTTCAGGATCATGGTCCCGTCCGCGGCATAGAGGACGACCCAGGCGCCGAAGGCGGCGCCGGTGCTGCGGGCCAGGGCGGCAAAGGCCTGCGGCGTGTCCTCCCGCACCGTGTCGGGGGCCGCGGCGAGCACGGTGAGGGCGGCAATCCGGCTGGCCACGTGACTGTCTACCGCGGCGGCCAGGGCGCCGGCCGTGTCCAGCAGCCGGGTCTCGGCGGCCTGCCCGTGCCGGCGCAGGGCTTCCCAGGACGCCGCGGCACCGAAGGCGAGGGCGGGCAGCAGCGTGGCCAGGACCAGGCCGAACAATTGCCGGCGCAGACCGGGAGCCGCATGCCTCGGAGCCGTTGTCGGCTGCGTCGGTCCGGCATCCAGTGTCACAGACCATTCGCCGGGAGACGTCGCGGGAACGGGCGCCGCAGGCCCCTGGCTACGCTCGACGTTCATGAGATCCTTTGCGCCATGTCGCCCGGGAGGTTCCACCCGCCAGTCACCTGTCACACTGTCAGACGGCGTGCCGCCACGTCCACCACCGGCCGCCTGCCGAGGCAGCCTGGAACATAAATGTGCGCCGGGTTGCCACAACCTTTGCGTGTGTTGTGCCGTGGCGGGAGGGCCGGGCCGCCAGCCGGGGTTCATCGGCGGCCTGATGTGCCCATATATCGCGCATGATCGAACTCTCCGTCCTCGACCTCTCCCCGATCCCCGAAGGCAGCGACGCCGGGCAGGCGCTGCGCAACTCCGCCGAACTGGCCCGCCATGCGGAGGCGCTGGGCTACCGGCGCTTCTGGATGGCCGAACACCACAACATGCCCGGCATCGCCAGCGCCGCGACCGCGGTGGCGCTGGCGCATGTCGCGGCCGGCACCAGCCGGATCAGGATCGGGGCCGGCGGCATCATGCTGCCGAACCACGCGCCGCTGGTGGTGGCGGAGCAGTTCGGCACGCTGGCGGCGCTGCATCCCGGGCGGATCGACCTCGGGCTGGGCCGCGCGCCGGGCACGGACCAGCACGCGGCGCAGGCGTTGCGGCGCAACCTGCATGCCGACCCGGACGAGTTCCCGCGCGATGTCATGGAACTGCTGGCCTATTTCGAGCCGGTGCAGCCCGGCCAGGCGGTGCAGGCGGTGCCGGGCGCGGGCTTGCAGGTGGAGGCCTGGATCCTGGGCTCCAGCACCTTCGGCGCGCATCTGGCCGCGATGCTCGGGCTGCCCTACGCCTTCGCCTCCCACTTCGCGCCGGCGCATATGCGGGAGGCCGCGGCGGTGTACCGGCAGCGCTTCCGCCCCTCCGCCCGGCTGGCCGCGCCGCATGTGATGCTGGGGGTGAACGTGTTCGCGGCGCCGACCGATGCGGAGGCGCGGCTTCTGTTCACCTCGCTGCAGCAGGCCTTCGTGAATTTGCGCACCGGGCGCGCCGGCAAGCTGCCGGCCCCGAGCGAGGGCTTCGCGGAGCGGCTGGACCCACGCGCGCAGGCGATGCTGGACAATGCGCTGTCCTGCTCCATCGTCGGTGGGCCGGAGACGGTGCGGCAGGGCCTGCGCGACTTCGTCGAGCGCACCGGCGCGGATGAGCTGATGGTGACGGCGCAGATCCACGACCCGGCGGCGCGGCTGCGGTCCTTCGGCATCCTGGCCGAGGCGCATGCGGAGATGAAGCAGGCCGCCTGAGACTCACTCGGCCGGGAGGAGGATGAGGCTGCTGCGGTCGTGGCCGGCCAGGAGCGCCAGCGTGCTGCCGGCCGTGACCGGGACCGGCTGGGGAAAGGCGTGCAGGATGGGCATCCAGCCTCCATCGGCCGCGGTCTCGGGGTGGTTGTGGAAGCCGACGCCCTCCGCCAGGTCGAGCTGCATCCATTGCAGCACGCCGAGCGCCAGCCCATCCGCCAGCACCGGGACGGAGAGCGGCGCCAGGACGGGATCATGCGTCGGCGCCGTCAGGTCGAGGCGGAGCAGTTCCAGGTCGGGCGAAAGGCGGCGGCACTGGCCCATGCGGCCATGCACCGGCAGGCGCGGCGGCGCGAGCGCGGCGAAGGGCGAGACGTCGAAGCCCGCGGCACGGCTGACGCCGGCGTAGTTCGCCAGCACCGGGCTTTCGATCAGGCAGCCCATGGCGGCGGCGGCGCGCGGGATAATGTGCGCGCCGGGACGCAGCAGCCGGCGCTGCGCATCCTCGAAGGTGTCGAGGACGCCTTCCGCCAGCAGGTCGCTCGACAGGATTTCGGAGACCAGGATGTCGGCACGGGCCGGCAGGTCGTCGCCGAGGACCAGGGCGGTGGAGGGCTTTGGTACCACCGTGATCGCGCCCTCGTGGCCGTTGAGCGCGATGATCTGGCGCGCCGTCTCGGCGATCAGCGGAACCGCCTCGCAGGTGACGATGCCGGTCGCGCCGGCGCGGGCCGCCATCAGGGACAACAGGCCGCTGCCGGTGCCGATATCGAGCACGCGCGCGTCGGGACCCTCGGCCGCCAGGGCCTGGAGGATGGCGGCCTCGAAGGCATCGTTGCGGGCGGCGTCGTTCAGCATGGGGATGTGCCAGAACGGCACGAGGGAGCTGGTCAGGCGGCGCAGCTGGTGGCGCAGGTGCGGATTGCCGGGATCGGCGGCAATGGACCGGCGGAAGCTGGCGATGGCGGCGTCGGGCTGGGCGGCTTCCGCCTGGGCGATGGCCAGCGCGGCCAGGATCTGCGGGTCGCCGGGTGCGCGCGCGCTGGCCGCGGCGAAGGCCTCCAGCGCCTGCCGCGGGCGCGACAGGCGGCGCAGCAGCAGGGCGCTTTCCAGCAGCGCATCGGGATGCGCCGGGTCGAGCCGCAGCAGCGCCTGCCATTGCAGCAGCGCGGCATGCAGGGCGCCACGCCGCGTCAGGCTGCGGGCCAGTGCCTCATGCGCGGAAGCCTGCTGCAATGGGGGCACACGGCATCCTTCCGGTTCGTTCCGGACTCATAGCGCCGCGGATGCCGGTCCGGCAGTGGCGGGTTCGGGGAAAATATGGTGGGTTGCGGCGAACCCAGAGGCAGGACCCAAGCGCATGTTCTACAAGCCCGGCGACGGCAGGAAGGCCCATGGACTGCCCTTCGACCCGCTGAAGGCCATCGTCGCGCCCCGGCCGATCGGCTGGATGTCGACGCTCGACGCGGCCGGGCGGCCGAACCTGGCGCCCTACAGCTTCTTCAACCTGGTGCAGGGCTACCCGCCCATCATGGTGTTCGGCAGCGAGGGCCTGAAGCACAGCGCGGCGAATGCCGTGGCGACCGGGGAATTCGTCTTCAACCTGGCGACGCGGCCGCTGTTCGACGCGATGAACACCTCCTCCGGCGCGCTGCCGGAAGGCGAGAACGAGTTCGATGCGGCCGGGCTGACCATGGCGCCCTGCCACATGGTGCGCGCGCCGCGCGTCGCCGAAAGCCCGGCGAGCATGGAATGCAAGGTGCTGCAGTGGATGGAACTGCACGACCTGGACGGCAAGCCGACCGACGGCTTCATGATCATCGGCCAGGTCGTCGGCATCCACATCGACGAGCGGTACATCATCGAAGGCCGCTTCGATGCCGTCGCGGCGCAATCCATCGCCCGCTGCGGCTACCGCGACTACGCCCAGGTGACGGAGATGTTCGAGGCGCTGCGGCCGACCGATGGCGGCGTCTTCACCACGACGACGAGCGACCGGACGTGAACGGCGCGCCAAGGGTCGCCATCGTCACCGCGGCCGGGCGTGGCATCGGGGCGGCGGTGGCGCAGCGCCTGGCCGGGGATGGCTGGCAGGTCGCGGTCATGTCGCCCTCCGGCGCCGCCGAAAAGCTGGCGGCGACGCTGCCGGATGCGCTGGGCGTCACCGGATCCGTCACCGAGCCGGCCGACCTGGAGCGGCTGGTGGGCGCGACGCTGGAGCGTTTCGGCAGGATCGACGCGCTGGTGAACAATGCCGGCCACCCGCCGAAGGCGCCGCTGCTGGACCTGTCCGATGCGCAGTGGCATGCCGCCTTCGACATGGTGATGCTCTCGGCCATCCGCGCCCTGCGGCTGGTGCTGCCGGCGATGCGGGCGCAAGGCGCGGGCGCCGTGGTCAACCTCTCCTCCTACGCGGCGCTGGAGCCGGAGGCGGACTTTCCGGCGACGACCCTGCGCGCGGCGCTGGGGGCCTGGACCAAGCTGGCGGCGGATGAACTGGCCCCGGCCGGCATCCGGGTGAACGCGGTGCTGCCGGGCTTCGTCGACAGCCTGCCGGAGAAGGAAAGCCGCCGCGCCCGCATCCCGATGGGGCGCTATGCGCGGGCGGAGGAGATCGCGGCGGCGGTGGCGTACCTGCTGTCCGACCAGGCCTCCTACGTCACGGGGCAGAGCCTGCGCGTCGATGGCGGGCTGACGCGGCACGTCTGAAGGCTACGCCCGGCGGACAATGCAGCCGCTGAACCTGCCGGTGTTGTTGCGGTAGGTCAGCGCGCCGTCGCCGGTCACCTTGGTCACCACCACCTCGCCATCGGCCGGGTCGTTGGCGATGACGAAGGTGCTCTGCTGCGGCTTGAAGACGTCGTCCACCACGACGAAATGGCCGCCGCCCGCATTCCATGTGACATGGGCGATGCAGGGATGGCCGCGGCGGATGGCGCGGGTGAGGGCGGCCGGGACGCCGGCCTCCCCCACATCGACGAATTCCCAGCGCCCGAGGCCGAGCCGTTCCAGCACGGCGGGGTGCCGCATCCCGTGGGTGTAGGTGGTGCCGTCATAGACCGAGCCGGTCACCCGGCCGTAGATGCAGTAGATTTCCGGCTCCGACTTCACCGCCCACTCGATCGCGGCCCGGGCCAGCCCGGCGCCGATCTGGCTGCCGCCGGGCAGGCCCGAGGCGGAAACCCGGCTGCCGGTCGAGACGCCCTGCGCCATCAGGCCCTTCCTGATCTTGAAGTTGACCATCAGGACGCAGGCGATGCCGCAGGAATTCACCTGGTCCTGCTTCTTGACCATGTGCACGCTGGCGAAGCGCGTGAAGCCGACATGCCAGGACATCTGTTCCACCTCATGACGCGAAGCGTGCCGGGCGGCACGTCCGATCGGAGACGGAACGGTGTCACATCATGCATGATCCAGGATTGCGCGATGTTGCGCGGGCGGTGAGACGATCAGCCGCGCTTCGCCAGGCCCTCCACCGCCGCGGCGTGGCGTTCCAGGACCAGGCGGCGCTTGACCTTCATCGTGGGAGTCAGCAGGCCGTTCTCCACCGTGAAGGGCTCGACCACGGTGCTCCCGCGGATGCGCTCGATGTTGGATAGGCGGCCGTTCACGCGGGCGATGGCGGCCTGGACTTTGTCGGCCATGCCGTCCGCCGGCACCACCAGCGCCACGATCGCAGGCCGCCCCTCGCCGGCGACGACGGCCTGGGTGATCTCGGGCTCGGCCATCAGCAGGCTCTCGAGCTTGGCGGGGCTGACCATGTCGCCGCCCAGGGTCTTGATGAAGTCCCGCTTGCGGTCGGTGATGCGGATATAGCCATCGGTGATTTCGCCGACATCGCCGGTGTGCAGCCAGCCATCGATCAGGGCGCGGGCGGTGCTGTCCGGGTCGTTCCAGTAGCCGTCCATCACCAGGTCGCCGCGCACGCACAACTCACCGTCCTCGGCGATGCGGGCCTCGACGCCCGGCAGGGGCGGGCCGACGGTGCTGCGGTGGTTGGCCCAGGGCGGGTTGACGCTGATGACGGGGCCGGCTTCGGTCTGGCCGTAGCCCTGGATGACGGGCAGGCCCATGGCCAGGAAGAAGCCCGAGAGGTCCGGATCGAGACGGGCGCCGCCGGAGACCAGGGCCAGCAGCTTGCCGCCGAAGCGCTCGCGCACCTTGGCGCGAACCAGGCGGTCCAGCACGGCGTCCTGGATCTTCTCAAGCATCGACAAGGGCGGGCCGTCCAGCCGGCGCAGGCCGAGTGCCAGGGCCTGGCGGAACAGCTTTTCCTTGAAGCCCCCGTCCTTCTCCACCTGCGCCTCGATCCGCCCGCGCAGCACTTCGAACAGGCGGGGGACGGCGGTGATGACGGTGGGCTGGATCTCCTTCAATTCCGCGGCCAGGCGGTCCGCACCGCGGGAATAGACCACCTCCAGGCCCAGCGAGGGCAGCAGGAAGCCACCCACCGTGTGTTCGTAGCTGTGCGACAGCGGCAGGAAGGACAGGTAGGGCGTGCCGTCCAGGTGCAGGCGGTTGGCGATGCGGGCCACGCCTTCCCGGTTCGCCAGCATGGCGCGGTGCGGCAGCATTACGCCCTTGGGCAGGCCGCCGGTGCCGCTGGTATAGACCAGGCAGGCGAGGCGGCCGGGCGGGATCAACTCGGCCTCGGCCAGCAGCATCGCCGGGTCGGCGGGCGTCGCGATGGCCTCCGCCCAGTCAAGGCAGCCCGGCGCCCCGGGTTCCATGCAGATCGTCAGGTCGAGCGTGCGGCCGGCCTGGACGGCGGCTTCCGCCACCCGTTCGGCCAGCCGGTGGGTCGAGACGATGGCGACGGTGGCGCCGCTGTCGCGCAGGATATGGGCGTGGTCGCCCACGGTGTTGGTGACGTAGGTCGGCACGGTGACGGCGCCGATCGCCATGGTGGCGGTATCGGCGATGGGAAATTCGGGCCGGTTCTCCGAGACCAGCAGGATGCGGTCGCCGGGCGAGACGCCCCTCGCGCGCAGGAGGGCGGCCATGGCGGCGACGCGGTGGGCGTACTCGCCCCAGGTGATCGCGTGCCAGGCGCCGGTCGAGGCGCCGCCCTGCCAATGCCGCAGCATCGGCCTGGCGTGCCAGCCGCGCGCCAGGTCCAGCATCATGTGCGGCAGGCTGGTCCAGTCCGAAGCGCCGGTTTTGGTCACCCTCTTGATCCCCCCATCGGCCGTTTGGCACGCCACGGCTTGGCCTTGACCGTCGCACGTCTATATCCAGGGGCAACAGCCGCCGGACACAAGGGACACCGTGACGATTAGCCAGGATTCCTCCGCCGAGAGCCTGCCCACCTGGGACCTTTCGGATCTGTACGCGGCGCCGGACGACCCGCGCCTGAACGCCGACCTCGACCGGGCCGAGAACGAGGCCAAGGCGTTCAACGCCAGCCATGCCGGCCGGCTGATCGGCCTGTCCGGCGACGCGCTGGCC
This sequence comes from Falsiroseomonas sp. E2-1-a20, assembly GCF_051433195.1. Taxonomy (NCBI): domain Bacteria; kingdom Pseudomonadati; phylum Pseudomonadota; class Alphaproteobacteria; order Acetobacterales; family Roseomonadaceae; genus Falsiroseomonas; species Falsiroseomonas sp. E2-1-a20. Next base: position 160,109 of record NZ_JBHMFT010000003.1, read on the forward strand.
ACCGCGATCTCGACCTATGAGCGGATCGAGGAGGTGCTCGGCCGGGCGATGTCCTATGCCCAGCTGGTCTTCTCCGGCGATGCGCAATCGGCGGAAAATGGCCGCTTCTACCAGACGGTGCAGGAACGGGTGACGGCGATCAGCAGCCACCTGCTGTTCCTGACGCTGGAGCTGAACCGGCTGGACGATGCGGCGCTGGAGCCGAAATGCCGGCAATCCGCGGCGCTCACCCGCTTCCGCCCCTGGCTGCGCGACCTGCGCGTGTTCCGGCCGCACCAGCTTTCGGACGAGCTGGAGAAGCTGCTGCATGAGAAGGAGGTCACCGGCCGTTCCGCATGGAACCGCCTGTTCGACGAAACCACCGCCAGCATGCGCGTCGATGTGGCGGGGGAGGAGCTGACCGTCTCGGCGGCGCTGAATAACCTTTCCTCGGCCGACCGGTCGGTGCGCGCCGCGGCGGCGAAGGGGGTCTCGGCGGCGTTCGGGGAGCGGGTGCGGCTGTTCTCGCTGATCACCAACACCCTGGCGAAGGACAAGGAGATCATCGACGGCTGGCGCCAGTACCCGCGCCCGACCAGTGCCCGCAACCGCGCCAACATGGTCGAGGACGAGGTGGTGGACGCGCTGGTCTCGGCGGTGTGGAAAAGCCTGCCGCGGCTGTCGCATCGCTACTACCTGATGAAGGCGAAGTGGCTCGGCCTGCCCAAGCTGATGCATTGGGACCGCAACGCGCCGCTGCCGGAAGACAGCGACAGCACCATCCCCTGGCCGGAGGCGGTGACCCGCGTGCGCGCCGCCTATGGCGCCTTCAGCCCGGAGTTGGAGCGCATCGCGGCGCCGTTCTTCGAGAAGCCGTGGATCGACGCGGCGCTGCGGCCGGGCAAGGCTTCGGGGGCCTTCGCGCACCCCACCGTGCCCTCCGCGCACCCCTACCTGCTGCTGAACTACCACGGCCGCGCGCGGGACGTGATGACGCTGGCACATGAACTCGGCCATGGCGTGCACCAGGTGCTGGCGGCGCAGCAGGGTTATCTCATGTCCTCCACGCCGCTGACGCTGGCGGAGACGGCCAGCGTATTCGGCGAGATGCTGACCTTCCGCGCCGTGCTGGATGCGGAAGCCGATCCCCGGAAGCGGCGCACGCTGCTGGCCGGCAAGGTCGAGGACATGCTGAACACCGTTGTCCGCCAGATCGCCTTCTACCGGTTCGAGACCCTGCTGCATGACGAGCGCCGCAAGGGCGAGCTCTCGCATGAGCGGATCGGCGAGATCTGGATGCAGATCCAGACCGAAAGCCTCGGCCCGGCCTTCGACTTCACGCCGGACTACAGCGTCTACTGGGCCTACATCCCGCATTTCGTGCACACGCCGTTCTACGTCTACGCCTATGCCTTCGGCGACTGCCTGGTGAACGCGCTGTACGGCGTGTTCCGCGACGGGCATCCGCGGTTCCAGGAAAAGTACCTGGAGATGCTGCGCGCCGGCGGCACCAAGCGTCACCGCGAACTGCTGGCACCCTTCGGCCTGGATGCGTCCGATCCCGCCTTCTGGAACAAGGGCCTCGACGTCATCTCCGGCTTCATCGACGAGTTGGAGCGGGTTTCCGCGGCCGACGCGCTGGAAAGGACGGCCTGAGCCCATGCCCGATGACCGGCCCCTGGATCGGAACCAGTCGACGCTGTTCGGCGAGATGCGGCGCATGGTGCGCACTTCGGGCGCCGTGGGAGGAATCGCCGCGCGGGTGGCGGGGCAGCGCTTCCTCGGCATCAAGACCGACAAGATGGCGCATGCGGAGGATCTGAAGCAGATCCTCGGCGGGCTGAAGGGCCCGCTGATGAAGGTGGCGCAGTTCCTGTCGACGGTGCCGGAGGCGCTGCCGGAGGAATACGCGCAGGAACTGGCCACGCTGCAATCCAACGCGCCACCGATGGGCTGGTCCTTCGTGCGCCGGCGGATGCAGGGTGAGCTGGGCCCGGCCTGGCAGTCCCGCTTCAAGACCTTCAGCCAGGAGGCGGTCGCGGCGGCGAGCCTGGGGCAGGTGCATCGCGGCACGCTGCCGGATGGCCGCGAGGTGGCCTGCAAGCTGCAATACCCGGACATGCCGAGCATCGTCGAGGCGGACCTGCGCCAGTTGAAGGTGGCGCTGAACCTGTACCGGCGGATGGACAGCACGCTCGACAATGCCGAGGCCTACCAGGAGCTTTCGGCACGGCTGCGGGAGGAGTTGGATTACGAGCGCGAGGCCAGCCACATGCGCCTGTACGGCGCCATGCTGGCGGGCACGCCGGGCGTCGCGGTGCCGGTTGCCGTGCCGGAGTTGACCACGAAGCGTCTGCTGACGATGAGCTGGCTGGAAGGCCGGCCGATTCTCCGCCGGCTGGAGGAAGACCCGCCCGAGGAAGAGCGCAACGCCTATGCCACCGCGCTGTTCCGCGCCTGGTACGTGCCGTTCTACCGCTACGGCGTGATCCACGGCGACCCGCATCTCGGCAACTACCAGGTGCGCGAGGATGCCGAGGTGGGGCATGGCGTGAACCTGCTCGATTTCGGCGTCATCCGCATCTTCCCGGCGAGCTTCGTCACCGGCGTGGTGATGCTGTACGAGGCGGTGCGCGACGACGACCGGGAGAAGGCGGCGGAGGCCTACCGCATCTGGGGTTTCCGCAACCTGTCGAAGGAAACCATGGAGGTCCTGAACCTCTGGGCGCGGTTCCTGTACGAGCCGCTGGTCGAGGACAAGGTCCGCTCCATCACGCCGAGCGAGGATCCGAGCTACGGCCGCAAGGTGGCGCAGACGGTGCATGAGGGGCTGAAGCGGACGGGTGGGGTGAAGATCCCGCGCGAATTCCCGCTGATGGACCGCGCCGCGATCGGCCTGGGCAGCGTGTTCTTCCGGTTGCGCGCGAAGGCGAACTGGCACCGGCTGTTCATGGAACTGGTGCACGACCATTCCGAAGCCGCGGTGGCGGAACGCCAGCGCGCGGCGGTACTGGCGGCGAAGGTGCCGGACAGCCTGGTGGGGTGAATGAGATGGTCCGGCGGTCGCGCCCTCCCTATCCCAGGCCGCGGGCACGCGCGACGGCGGCGCGAACCGGAACCGGGACGAAGCGGCGCCAGACCTGCTGTGCCAGCGTCCCCTGTCGAGGCAGGGGCAGGGGCAGGGCCGTCTCGCCGAGCATGGCGGTGGTCCATTCATGCAGGTCCGCGACGCAGCGGCGCAGCAGGGCGAGGCGTCTTGCCTCGAAGGCTTCGGTCGAGGCGAATTGCTCCCGCCCTCGGTGCATCTGCACCAGGAACTCCACCCCGGCCTGCGGTGCAACGCTTTCAATGTGCCAGTCGATCAGACCGGTACGGGCGACCTCCAGGATCATCAACTCGAAGCTGGCCGGCGTCATGACCCAGGCATGGCAGTCCTGATAGGCCGAATCCGGTTGCTCCCTGGTGTCCTGGAAGGCGCGCCAGGCATGGTCGAGGCTGTTGCTGACAAGGGCCGCGTGGCTCGGCTGCACCGCCCAGCCGGAGGCGCCGTTCAGCGTCGCGAAATAGGCCGTCGTGTCGAAGATGTCGCCAGGGCTGTGCCGGATCCGCTGTGCGTGATGCGCGGCCAGCAGCTTGCCCGTGCTGCTCGGGGGGCGGAAGAAGTCGAAGCAGCTGCGCTTGTCCGGTACTGCGAGGCTGATGCGGCCGCGCGTCGGATGCAGGAGATGCTCGGCCGAGCGCAGGATGCCGATGGGGTCCGGGAAGTGCTCGATGACATGGCTGGCAATCAGCAGGTCGAAGCTGCCGTGGTGTTCGGCGGGAATGGCGGCATGCAGCGGGCCGTCGTGCCAGACCACGTCCACCTCCTCGATGCGGGAGGTATCGACACTGCGATCGTCGCGGTACTTCGCAATCAGGCCGTCGCGCGAGGCGTGGTCGACAATGGTGGTGTTCCAGCCGCGGCTGCGGGGCGCCATGGGCGCATGGCTCGGGCCGATCTCCAGGATGCGCGAGGTCTTCGAGGCGCCGGCCAACAGCAATTCGACCCTGGACATGCCGCGGGAATTCCTCGAACCATCTTATTTCGTTATCGTATTAAAAAGCACGCGAGATGACAAGACTGTCGGGAGCCGGATTGATGCAGACGAGGCGACCGCTGGGCCGGGTTCGCCCGGAGTGGGTGGACCACTACGGCCACATGAACCTGGCCTACTACCTGGTGGTCTTCGACCTGGCGACGGATGAGGTCTGGCCGGAATGGGGCCTCGGGCCGGGGCTGCGGGCGCGGGGGCTGGGCACCTTCGCCGTCGAATCCTGGCAGGGCTACCGGCGCGAGGTGGTGCTGGATGCGCCGTTGGCGGCGGAGACCGCGCTGCTGGCCTTCGACGCCAAGCGCCTGCTGCTGCGGCACCGGTTGTACCACGCGGAGGAGGGGTTCCTCTCGGCGGAGAACGAGGTGCTGTTTCTCTGCGTCGATCTGGCGACGCGGCGGGTGGCGGCCTGGCCGGAGGATGTCCTGACAATCTTCGCGCGGATGCGGGTGGCGGAACCTGCGCAGCGGCTGGCGCTGCGGCGCGGGTGAGTCAGCGGTAGCCGGCGGCCTGCAACTCGAACAGCTCGGCATAGCGCCCACCCGCGGCCAGCAGCGCCTCGTGCGTGCCCTGCGCCTCCACCTTGCCGTCCGCGAGGACCAGGATGCGGTCGGCCATGCGGACGCTTGAAAACCGGTGCGAGATCAGCACCGCCGTCCGGCCCTGGCTGAGTTCCTTGAAGCGCGCGAACACCTCGTATTCCGCGCGGGCGTCGAGTGCCGCGGTGGGCTCGTCCAGGATCAGCACCTCGGCCTCCCGCATGTAGGCGCGGGCGATGGCGATCTTCTGCCATTCGCCGCCGGACAGCTCGACGCCGTTCTTGAAGCGCTTGCCGATCATCTGCTCCAGGCCCGCGGGCAGCCGGGCGATGACGGCATCCGCCTGGCTGCGCTGCGCGGCGCGGGTGATGCGGGCCGCGTCCTCGCGCGCCGAGATGCGCCCGACGGCGATGTTGTCGCCGGCGGTCAGGTTGTAGCGCACGAAATCCTGGAAGATGACGCCCATGCTCGCGCGCAGCGCATCGACGTCGTAGGCGCGCAGATCCTGGTCATCGAGCAGGATGCGGCCCTCATCCGGGTCGTAGAGGCGGGTCAGCAGCTTCACCAGCGTCGTCTTGCCGGCGCCGTTCTCACCGACCAGGGCGACCACTTCGCCGGCGTTCAGGGTGAAGGACAGGTGGCGGACGGCCCAGCGCTCCGCACCGGGGTAGCGGAAGCCCACATCCTCGAAGACGAAGCCCTGGCGGATCGGCGATGGGATGGGCAGCGGGTTGGCCGGCGAGAGGATCTCCGGCTTCACCTCGAAGAAGCTGAACAGGTCGTCGAGGTACAGCGCCTGGCTTGCGGTTGTGGAGAAGCCGGAGAGCAGGCCCTCCAGCAGGCTGCGCAGGCGGCGGAAGGAGCCTGCGAGGAACGTCAGGTCGCCGACGCTGAAGGCGCCTTCCAGCGTGCGCCAGACGATGAAGGCGAAGGCGGCGTAGTAGCCCACGGTTCCGATCGCGGTGAAGGCGCCGCCCCAGCCGGCGCGCCGCAACGCCAGGCGCCGGTTGCCGGCGTAGAAGGCGGCGGAAAGCTGGGCGAAGCGGTCGATCAGGAAGCCGTTCAGGCCGAAGACCTTCACCTCCTTCGCCGTCTCCGCGCTCGCGGCGGTGGCGCGGACGTAGTCGAGTTCGCGGCGTTCCGGCGTGCGGCCGTAGTCCAGCGCGTAGCCCTGGGCGTTGAAGTGCGATTCGCCGAGGAAGGCCGGGACCAGCGCCACCAGCAGCAGCACGATCAGCCAGGGCGCGTAGAACAGCAGGCCGGCGGCGAAGCTGGCCACCGTCACCATGTCCTGCACCTGGTTGAACAGCAGGCCCATCAGGCTCATCCGCCCGCTGGTCTGGCGGCGGGCGCGGTCCAGCCGGTCCTGGAAGGCGGCATCCTCGAAATCCTCGAGGTCCAGCGTGGCGGCGTGGCGCATCAGGCGGATGGAGGCGGCGTTGGCGACACGCTCCCCCAGCAGCGTGTCGACCAGGGAGACGACGCGGCCGAGCACGTCGCCGAGGATGGCGAGCGCGAATTCGGCGGCGATCAGCCAGGCGAGCCAGTCCAGCCGGCCGGATTCCAGCCATTCGGCCGGGGTGGGGCGCGGCTGCTCGCCCAGCAGCAGCACAACGTCGTCGATGATCAGCTTGCCGACGAACAACGCTGCCACCGGCAGCAGAGCGCGTCCCAGGCGCAGCAGCAGCGCACAGGCGGTGAGCCACGGGCTGGTGCGCCAGACCATGGCGAGGAACGGGGCGAGATTGCGCAGCGCGCCGAGGCGTTCGCGGAAGGACTTGCCGCTCATCCCCGGTTCACCACGAAGATGCCGGCGCCGACCAGGGCGAGGGCGAGCAGCAGGCCAGCCGTGATCGGCTCGCCCAGGATCGCTGCCGCGAAGACCACGCCGAAGGCCGGCGTCAGGAACAGGAAGGGCGCGAGGCGGGAGGCCGGGTGGCGGGAGACCATCCAGAACCATGCCACATAGCTGACCACCGCGACGCCCAGCACCTGGTAGGCCAGCGCCAGCCAGACGACGGGGGTGGGCGCGAAGATGCCGGGCTCGCCCAGGGCGTAGCCGAGCGGCACCAGGAAGGCCGAGACGGCAGGCTGGTACAGCAGGGTGCGCTCCGGCGCGATGCGGGTCAGGCGGCTGGCCTTGATGGTGGCGATGGTGCCGCCCCAGGCGCAGCCGGCGAGCAGGGCGAGGGCATCGCCGTACAACTGCGCCTCGCCGAGGCGGTCGGCGAACAGGATTGGCGGCCCGGCGAGGGCCAGCAGCAGCCCGGTGAGCTTGCGCGGGGTAAGGCGGTCGTCGGGCAGCAGGAAATGGGTGGCGATGGTGGCGAAGAAGGGCGCTGTGTAGACCAGCACGGCGACGCGGGCGGCGGTGGTGTGTTGCAGCGCGGCGAAGATCGCCCAGAACTCCAGCGCGAACAGCGCGCCGCAGAGCAGGCCGGGCGGCAGCGAGCCATCGCGGCGGAAGATTTGGACCTTCCGAAGCCAGCACCAGGCCAACAGGGGTGGGATGGCAAGGGCGGATCGCAGGCCCGCCTGGACGAGGGGGGATATTCCCTCTCCACCCAGCTTCATTGCCACCTGGGCGAAGCCCCAGGCGGCGCAGAGGACCAGCAGAAGGATGGTGTCGGCGGGGGTGAGTCGGGTGGGTGCGGCCCTCACCCTCCCACCCTGCGGGTGGGCCCCTTCCTCTCCCGCACTACGGGAGAGGGGATTGGGGTGATCAAGCCTGATGGCGGAGTTCGCCGCCGACGATGGTGGCCAGGACGCAGGTGTTGGCGATGTCCTCGCCGTTCAGCACGTCCCGGTCCAGCACGATGAGGTCGGCGAGCTTGCCGATCTCCAGGCTGCCCTTGTCCGCTTCCTCCCGCTGCGCCCAGGCGCCGAGGGTGGTGTAGGCGTGCAGTGCCTCCAGCGGCGTGATCGCCTCCCGCATGTCGAGGTCGGCGCCGGTGGTGGTGCGGCGGGTGACCATGGCGGCGAGGGCGGTCCAGGGCGAGACCCGGCAAACGGCGAAATCGGAATGGCCAGGGGCGGGGATGCCGGCATCGATCAGGCTGCGATGCGGCCACATGTGGCGCATCGCGTCCTGGCCACGGTTGGCGACGTAGGCTTCGCCGAGTTCGTCCATGAAGCCGGTCGCGGAACTGTCCACGAAGCCGCCCCGCTTGAGCCGCGCCAGGATGGGCGGCGTGACGTAGCAGCAATGCTCGACCCGCATGCGGTGGTCGGCCACGGGATGCGCGGCCAGCGCGGCTTCCATGACATCCAGCGCGAAGTCGATGCCGCGGTCGCCGACGCCCTCGATCATCACCTGCAGCCCGGCGGCATGGGCGGCGGTGGCGCGGGCGGTAAGGTCCTCCCGCTCGTACAGCAGCATGCCGGTGTTGGGCACCGGCTCGCCCGGGATCGGAGCGCCCTGGTAGGGGTCCCAGTAGGCGGCGGTGCGGCCGGAGGTGGAGCAATCCGGGCACCATTCGACGCCGATCAGCCGCAGCGTGTCGTTGCCGAATCCGGATTGGAGGCCGGCGGCGATCAGGGCTGGGATCAGCGGTTCGTCGCGGCCGGAGGCGATGATGCCCATGCGCATCCGCCAGCGCCCCTCCCGCTGCATCTTCTGGTAGGCACGGATCGCTTTGCTCGGGGTGAGCGAGTTGGCAACGGAGGTGATGCCGGCGGCGAGGCACTGGTCCTGCACCTGTTCCATGCCCTCCGCGATGTCGGCCTCGGAATCCTGGCCGTGCACGGCGTTGAGGAAGACATGCGCCGCGGTCTCCCTTACCAGGCCGGTGAAGGCGCCGCCCGGCAGGCGGTCGAAGCGGCCGAAGGGCGGGTCGGGCGTGTCCGCGGTGACGCCGCAGGCGGCGAAGGCGGCGGCGTTGGCGAGGCCGAGATGGCCATCGGTGCGCAGGATGAAGATCGGCCGGCCGAGGCTGGCGGCGTCCAGTTCCGCCAGCGTCGGATAGCCGCCGGAAGCGCGTTCGTTCAGCCGGTAGAAGGCGCACCACTGGCCTGGCGCGGCGGCGGCGCAGCGGGCGCGGATGCGCGACAGCAGCGCGTCGCGGGTCTGCACGAGGTCCGGCGAGACCAGCGTCCAGCCGCGCAGGCGGAGCGCGTAGGCATCCGGATGGGCATGGCTGTCGACGATGCCGGGCAGCACGCGGCGACCCTCGGCGTTGAGGATTTTTGTCCGTGGGCCGGCGAGGCTGCGCAGGTCGTCGGTGCCGAGGGCGACGATGCGGCCGTCATGGGCTGCGAGGGCGGTGTGCTGGCTGCCGGCCGCGTCCATGGTCGCGATGCGGCCGTTGAGCAGGAGAAAATCGGGGCTCATGCGGCGATCCGGTCGATGTGGTCGCGCAGCCGGTACCAGCCGCCGACGAAGGGCAGGAACCAGGGCGTGCCGGTGTAGGTGGGGCGGGTCGGGAAGTTCAGGCCGTCCAGCGCGAAACGCTCATTGGCGGCGCCGGCCAGCTTGAGCGCGACGTTGTGGCCGAGCCAGGTTGCCATGGCGACACCGCTGCCCTGGCAGCCGGCGGCGAAATGCACGCCGTCCTGCACGCCGATATGCGGCAGGTAGTCGAAGGTGAAGGCGACATAACCGGTCCAGGCATGCGTGATGCGCGTCTTCGCCAGTTCCGGAAACGTGGCCGTCATGTAGCCATGCAGCGTCGGCGCGGATTGTTCGGCCGTCGCGGCCCGGAAACTGGCGCGGCCGCCCCACAGGACGCGCTTGCCGTCCGGCGAGGGCCGGAAGTAGTTCAGCACGCGCTTGCTGTCGCTGATCATGCGGCGGCCCGGGAACAGGCGGTCCATCGTCTCCTGCGGCAGTTCCTCCGTCGCGATGATGTAGGAGTTCAGGGGGATCAGGCGCTTCGCCAGCCAGGGCAGGGCGGTGCCGCGCGCATCCTTGGAATAGCCGTTGGTGGCGACGAGCACGGCATCGGCGCGCAACTCGCCCTTGTCGGTGGCCAGCCGGAAGCTGGAGCCTTCCTGCTTCACGCCGGCGACTCGCACGCCGTCGACCAGGCGTGCACCGGCCTTCTCGGCGGCGGCGGACAGGCCGCGGGCGTATTTGCCGGGGTGCAGGCTGCCGGTCGCGGCGGCGGCCATGCCACCATGGTAGTGGTCGCTGCCGAGGAATTCCCGCTGGCGGGATTTCGGGATCATTTCGGTCGGCAGGCCGGTGACGTTGGCGATCCACTCCGCCCGGGCCGCGATCGCCTTGTAGTGACCGGGCGACCAGGCGCCGAGGTAGCGGCCGCAGCGGACGTAGTCGCAGTCGATACCCTCCCGCGCGATGGTGTCCTCGATGAAGGGGAAGGAGGCGGCGGCGGCTTCGGTGATGCGGCGCGCGCCGTCCTCGCCATAGGTCTCGGCGAGACCGGTGGAGGCGACCTTGAGGCCGCCCGAGACCATGCCGCCGTTGCGAGAGGAGGCGCCCCAGCCGATGCGCTCGGCATCCAGCACCGTCACCTCATGGCCCAGGCGGCGCAGCGTCAGCGCGGCCGAAAGGCCGGCATAGCCGCCGCCGACGATGGCGACCGCGGTGTGGTCCGGCAGGGTGTTGTCGCGCGCCGCCGGCTCGGCGGCTTCCCACCACCAGGGACGGGCCTTGAAGCCGGGCGCGAAAAGCGGATGAAGATCAGACATTGCCGTGGCGCGCGTCCCGCTGTTCACTCGTACGGGCAAGGTTCCTGCCGGACGGGCTCCGGATCAAGGGCACCACCGGGAGCTTCACAGAAAAAGGGGATTTCGTATGCAAAGCTTCCAGCAGGATTGCGTCGAGCTGGCTTTTCGGAAGTTCCAGCGCGGCGAGATCAGCCGGCGCGGGCTGATGGCCGGTCTGGCGGCGCTCGGCGTCGCGGTGGGCGAGGGGGCGCAGGCGCAAGCGGCGCGGCAACTCGTCATGGTGAACTGGGGCGGCGTGGCGAACCAGGGATTTGGCAATTTCTACGGCGCGCCGTTCAGCGCGGCGAATCCGGGTGTCACCGTGGTGCAGGACAGCACCGGGCCGTCCGCCGGGCGCATCCGGTCCATGGTCGAGAGCGGGCGGGTGACGTGGGATTTGTGCGACAGCTCGGCGACCTCGTCCTATCTGCTCGGCGGGATGAACCTGCTGAACAAGGTCGACTATTCGGTGGTCGATCGCAGCAACGTCATTGGCCCGACCTTCGCGCTGGAACACGGCGCGGCCCCGTATTCCTTCAGCAACGTGCTGGTCTATGACAGCACCAAGTTCCCGAATGGTGCGCCGACCGGCTGGGCGGATTTCTGGGACCTGCAGAAATTCCCCGGCACGCGGCTGCTGCGGCGCGACGCCGCCGGCGCGCTGGATGGCGCGCAGATGGCGCTCGGGAAGGACATCGCGAACCTCTACCCGCTGGATATCCGCGCCTGCCTGGCGAAGGTGCGGGAGATCCGCCGCAGCCTGGTTTTCTGGACCAGCGGGTCCGAGTCGGAGCAGTTCATCCGCACCGGCGAGGCGGTGATGGGCATGATCTGGCACACCCGCGCCAAGGTGCTGGAGCAGGAGAGCAACGGAAGGTTCAAGTTCATCTGGAACCAGGGCATCCTGCAGCCAGGCATCTTCGTCAGCCCGCGTGGCAATCCGGGCGGCGACCTGGTGCAGAAGCTGCTGGCTTCCATGCTGGCGAATGCGGAACCGCAGGTGGAACTGCTGAAGTTCCTCGGCAACGGTCCGACCAACCCACGCGCGGCAGCGCTGGTGCCGGCAGAGTTCAAGCGCTTCAACCCGACCGACCCGGCGAATGCGCGGGTGCAGGTGGCGCAGGATGGCCGCTGGTGGGGGCAGAACTACGCGCAGGCGAATGCGGACTACATCGACATGGTCACGGGCTGAGGATTCTGGCTGCGCATGGCTATCCTGTTGGTGAAGTCCGGTGGCGAGGATGCCATGCCGGAGTGGCGGGCGCATTTTTCCGAGTTTGCGCCCGGGCTCGACGTGCGGTGGTGGGACGATGCGAGCGTCCCGCCGGCCGCGGTCGACTACGTGCTGGTGTGGGACCCGGAGGCCGGCAGGCTGGGCACGATGCCCAACCTGCGGGTGATCTTTGGCAGCGGGGCGGGGGTGGATTTCATCGCCGGCGATCCTGCGTTGCCGCGGCACGTGCCGTTGATGCGCATGGCGCCGGCCGGGGCCACGCAGCGGATGGGGGAATTCGTCTGCTGGGCGGCGCTGTCGCTGCTGAAGGGCGCGCGACGGATCGCGCTGAACCAGGCGGCGGCGAAGTGGGACTATTTCGAGCCGGAATACACTGCCACCGAGACCACCGTGGGCATCATGGGCCTCGGCAACATGGGCGGCCGCGCGGCGGAGATGCTTTCCGGAATCGGCTTTCCGGTGGTCGGTTGGTCACGGACGCGCAAGTCGCTACCCGGCGTGACCTGCTTCGCCGGCGATGCGGAGCGGGATGCGTTCCTGGAACGGACGAAGATCCTGGTGTGCCTGCTGCCGGCGACGGCGGAGACTCGCGGCATCATCAGCGCGCCGCTGCTGCGGAAACTGCCGAAGGGGGCGGGGCTGGTGAATGTCGGGCGCGGCAGCCACCAGAAGATCGAGGACATATTGGCGGCGCTGAATGACGGGCATCTGGGCGGCGCGGTGATCGACGTGTTCGAGACGGAGCCGCTGCCGGCGGACCATCCGGCCTGGGCGCATCCGAAGGTGATCGTGACACCGCATCTGGCCAGCCTGCCGAGCCGGCGCGAGCGCGCGCAGTATGTCGCGAAGGCGATCGCGGCGCATGAGCGGGGCGAGGCGCTGGCGAATCTCTATGACCATGCACGGGGCTACTGAATGACGCTTCCTCCGCCGCCGGTGCGGCCCGACCCGGACCATGTGCCGACCGAGCAGGAACTGCGGGAGGACCTCGCGGCGGCCTACCGCCTGATCGCGCATTTCGGCATGACTGACCTGGTGTTCACGCATCTGTCGGTGCGGGTGCCGGGCGAAGGTCACAGGTTCCTGGTCAATCCCTACGGACTGCTGTTCGAGGAGATCACGGCCTCCTCGCTCGTGCTGGTGGATGCGGAGGGGGAGCCGCGGCAGCCGACGTCGTGGCCGGTGAACCCGGCAGGATTCGTCATCCATTCTGCGGTGCATCGTGGGCGGGACAACGCGAATTGCGTCATGCACACGCACACGCTGGCGGGGATGGCGGTGGCGGCGCAGCAAGGGGGGTTGTTGCCGCTGAACCAGATGATGATGGAGTTCATCGGCCAGGTGGCACTGCACGACTACGAGGGCGTCGCGGCGGATGACAACCTGTCGGAGCGCGAGCGGCTGGTGCAGGACCTCGGCGACAAGCCGGCGATGATCCTGCGCAACCACGGGCTGCTGACGGTGGGGCACACGGTGGCGGAGGCGTTCTACTGGATGTGGTACCTGGAGCAGTCCTGCCGCATCCAGCTTGCCGCGCAATCCTCCGGCGCGCCGCTGGCGGTGGCCTCGGCGGAAACCGTCGAGCGGACGCGCGCCCAGTTCAGCACCGGCCCGACCAAGGGCTGGCTGCCGTGGCAGGCGCTGCGGCGCAAGCTGGACCGCGAGCAGCCGGACTACCGGGCATGAGCCACGCGCTGGCGCTGGAGGGGCTGAGCAAGCGGTATGGCAGCTTCACGGCGGTGGAGCGGGTTTCGCTGGATGTGGAACAGGGCGCCTTCCTGACCCTTCTGGGGCCATCCGGCAGCGGCAAGACCACCATCCTGATGTGCATCGCGGGCTTCGTGGAGCCGAGCGAGGGCGCGATCCGGCTGGATGGGCGGGACATCACGCCGCTGCCGCCGGAGCGCCGCGACTTCGGCATGGTGTTCCAGGGCTACGCGCTGTTCCCGCACATGACGGTGGCGGAGAACGTCGCCTTCCCGCTGCGCGTCCGCAAGATGGGCGCGGCGGCGCGGGAGGCGAAGGTGCGGGGCGCGCTGGACCTGGTGCAGCTTTCGGCCTTCGGGGACCGGCTGCCGCGGCAATTGTCCGGCGGCCAGCAGCAGCGCGTGGCGCTGGCCCGCGCGCTGGTGTTCGACCCTGCGCTGCTGCTGCTCGACGAGCCGCTCAGCGCGCTCGACAAGAAGCTGCGCGCCGAATTGCAGGATGAGTTGAAGGCGCTGCACCGCCGCGTCGGCCGCACCTTCGTCAACGTCACGCACGACCAGGAGGAAGCGCTGTCGCTGTCCGACCGCGTCGCCATCCTGAACCACGGCAAGCTGATCCAGCAGGGTGCTCCGGCCGAATTGTATGAGCGGCCGGCGACGCGCTTCGTGGCGGATTTCCTCGGCAAGTCGAATTTCCTGGAAGGCGTGGTGCGGGAGCATCTGGCGGAGGGCTTCGCCATCGGTGCGGGCGCGACGCGGGTGGTGCAGGCGTCCGCAGTGAAGCCGGACCTTGGCGCGCGCGTGCTGCTGAGCCTGCGGCCGGAGAAGATGGCGCTGCTGGCAGAAGGCGAGACTGCCGAGAATGTTGTCGGCGGCACCATCGCAAGCTGGTCCTACCTCGGTGCCGGCTACGCGCTGAATGTGCAGACGCCGGATTTCGGAACGCTGCGGGTGACGCTGCCGACCTGGAATGCGCCGATTGCGCCGCGGGAGGGGCTGGCGGTGCGGCTCGGGTGGTCTGCCTCGGCAAGTGTTCCCGTGCTGGATGATTCCTCTGGCGCCCCTGCCGGGGACGACCCCGCATGAGACGGCAGGATGCCGGCTGGTGGCTGCTGATCCTGCCGGCCTTCCTGCTGATGACGGCCTTCTACGTCGCACCCATCGCCCAGGTGCTGGCGATTTCCTTCACCGAGCCGTCGCCGGGTCTCGGCAATTACGAGCGCCTGTTCACCAGCGAGAGCGTGCAGCGCGTCATCGTCACCACCTTGCGCATCTGCGTGCTGACCACGGCGATCGCGCTGCTGCTGGGCTATGTGCTGGCGTATCGCATCTCGCTGGCGGGCGTTGCGGCGCAGCGCTGGTGGATTCTCGCGGTGCTGGTGCCGCTGTGGATTTCGGTGCTGGTGCGGGCCTTCGCCTGGGTGACGCTGCTGCGGCGGCAGGGGCTGGTGAACGAGTCGCTGCTCGGCGCCGGGATCATCGCGGAACCGCTGGCGCTGGTCTGGAACGAATTCGGCATTATCGTCGGCATGGTGCACTACATGGTGCCCTACGCCGTGCTGCCGATCCTGGCGAGCATGCGGGAGATCGATCCGCGGCTGCTGAGCGCGGCGCGTGGGCTGGGTGCCAGCCGCATCACGATCTTCCGGCGCGTGTTCCTGCCGCTGTCGCTGCCGGGGCTGCTCGCCTCGGGCGTGCTGGTCTTCATCTTCTCGCTCGGCTTCTACATCACGCCGGCGATCCTCGGCGGCGGCAAGACGCTGATGGTGGCGGAATGGATCGGGCTGCAGATCCTGGACCTGCTGCGCTGGGGGCTCGGCACCATGATGGCAACGATGCTGGTGGTGGCGATCCTGACGACGCTCGCGGTGTTCTCCCGCATCGTCGACATGCGGCGGGTCTTCGGAGGAGGCGGCTGATGCGGCCGGGGTGGTTCGCGCGGGGCTCGGCCTGGGTGGTGGCGCTGTACCTGCTGCTGCCGATCAGCATCATCATCCCGGTCTCGATGACCGACCAGCGCTTCCTGTCGCTGCCGAAGGAGGCGCTGTCCCTGCGGCACTACGCCACGGTGTTGAGCTCGCCGGAATGGCTCGGCTCCATCTGGCAGTCCTTCCTGATTGCGGTCGTGGCGACGGTGATCGCGGTGGTGGCCGGGACGCTGTGCGCCATCGGCTGCTGGCGGCTGGCGCGGCGGTCCACTGACCTGGTGCGGGCGCTGATGCTGCTGCCGATCATCATCCCCTCCATCGTCTATGCGATCGGGCTGTATCGCTACTTCGCCGGGCTCGACCTGCTGGACCGGTTCCTGGGGGTTGCCATCGCACATGGGGTCACGGGGATACCGTACGTTGTCATCACCGTCTCCACGGCGCTCGCGGCGTTCGACCTACGGCTGGAACAGGCGGCGCGGGGCATGGGGGCGAGCCTGGGGCAGACGCTGCGCTGGGTGATCCTGCCGCGCATCATGCCAGGCATCGTCTCCGGCGCGATCTTCGCCTTCATCCATAGCTGGGATGAGCTGGTGATCGTGCTGTTCATCGCCTCCCGCGACGTGTTCACGTTGCCGCGGCGGATCTGGGACGGGATCAACGAGAATCTCGACCCGGCGATGGCCGCGGTGGCCGTGCTGCTGGTGGTGTTCACCACGGGGCTGCTGCTGCTGGACCTGGCGCTGCGGCGGCGGCGGGACGCCTAGGCGGCCTGTGCCGCGCGCTGGTCCAGGCACCGCGCCATGCGGCGAACCTCGAAATCCACGCCTGGCGCCACCCGCAGCGCATGCGTGGACAATTCGCGGTAGCCGAGCGTGGCGTAGAGCGGTGCGCCGGACAGCGTCGCCATCAACTCCGATGTCTGGACCCGCAGCGCGACCAGTCGCGATTCAACTGCCTGCATCAGGCGCCGCCCCAGGCCACGGCGGGCGAAGTCCGGGCTGACATAGACGCTGCGCACCAGGCCGGTGCGGCCAGGCAGCGAGCGCAAAGGCTCCGTCATCAGCGCCGCGTAGTTCGGCGCATGCAGCGACCAGCCGGCGCTGCCGGCGAGGCGGCCGGTGACCTCCAGCACCAGGTAGGTGCCATCGGTGACGAGCCGCGCATCCATGGTTCCCAGGCGGGACAGCGCCGCATCCAGCACCGGGCGTGGATAATGCGCAGCACCCAGGGCCAGCAGGCTGGCCGCCTGCATCTCGAGCAGCGCGGGCAGGTCTTCCGCGCGGGCCTGGCGGATCACGTGCATGACAGGTCTCCTTTCCCGCGGGAGATAGGGTCCCCGTATTGCGTGCGTGTGTCGCGTGGCGGCAGAATGAGGTTTCGTTCGTGTCGCCGACGAGGAACCGCAGCATGACCAACGCGATGAGCGAGTTCGACCACCGCTACAACATGCTCATCGAGCGTTTCGCCAGCGAGCCGGAGCCCGGATTCGAAAGCGCCGAGGAACAGCACTTCGTCTGGGGCCGCGAATGGGGCTGCAACTCCGATATCGGCCGCCTGCGCGTGGTGCTGATGCACCGGCCGGGCGAGGAAATGCGCGTGGTGGACACGCTGCCCTACATCCCGGAGCTGCGCGCCTTCGGCGACGCGCAATCCGGCGCCTACTGGCGTGGCGACGAGCGGCCGACGCTGGCGGAACAGCAGGCGCAGCACGATGCGCTGGTGGCGGCGCTGCGCGAGGAAGGCGTGGAGGTTGTGTTCCTGAAGCGCGTGGCGGAAGGCCGGCACAAATCCATCTACACGCGCGATTCCTGCATCGGCATCAAGGGCGGTGCGATCGTCACGCGCATGGGTCCGCGCATCCGGCGCGGCGAGGAAGCGCCGGTGACGGAGACGCTGGGCGCGCTCGGCATGCCGGTGCTGCGCACCATCCACGGCACCGGGCTGATGGAAGGCGGCAGCTTCGCCTATGTGCGGCCGGACCTCGCGGTGGTCGGCGTATCATCCCGCGTGAACGAGGAGGGCGCGCGGCAGCTGGAGGAAGTGCTTGCGGTACAGGGCACGAAGCTGCTGCGCGTGCAGATCCCGGGCTACCGGCTGCATATCGACGGCGCCTTCGTGATGATCGACCACGACACCGCCATCGTGAACCCCTCCACGCTGCCCTTCGTGTTCATGGAGGCGCTGAAGCGGGAAGGGGTGAAGCTGATTCCGGTGAACCACGAGGACCCATCCTGGACCATCAACTGCCTCGCGGTGCGGCCGGGGCGCATGCTGATGAGCGACAAGGTGGGGCCGCGGACGCAGGAGGCGCTGGACCGCGCCAACATCTCCATCCGGCTGGTCCAGTACGACAAGGTCGGGCTGGGCGGCGGCGGCATCCACTGCTCGACCAGCCCGCTGGTACGGGACGCGCTGTAGCGGCTATTCGAAGCTCGACGCCTCGTTCGCCGGGTTGAGGTCGCCGACGAAGCGCAGCAGGTCCGGCATGGTGAAGGTGCCGGCGTGCTGGGAGGGCAGCGTCGGCTTCCAGTTGCGGTCGTGCCGGAAAAAGGATTCGCAGTCGCCTTCGAGCAGGCCGATGAAGACCTCCGCCAGGATGCGGCTGCCGACCGGGCCGAGGCGATTGCCGCCATCGCCCTTCAACTGCGCTTCCTTCAGGATGTAGTACCACAGCGGGGTCGCCTCATGCAGGCCGAGTTGCCGCGCCTTGGCGCCGTCCGGTCCGCTGCCGGCGATCTCCTGCCCCGTCAGCGCCGTGATCTGCATGGCCTCCGCCACGGCCTGGCCACTCGGCAGCTGCATCTTCACGCCGCGCTGCAGGTTGCGCAGCGGCAGGCTGCCGCCGCCGCCGGGCAAATCGTGCAGCGCCGGGACCAGGTAGGGGTCGATCAGCCGGGACAGGTTGAGCACGAAGGCGTTGTCGGGCGGCTCGGCGCCCTGCGGCGCATCGATCGGGCGGTCGATCTCGAAGAAGCGGTGCCAGTCGATGGCCCAGTCGCCGGGCAGGTCGGGCAGCGGGAAGGGGTCGATCAGCGTGCCGTCGGGCAGCTTCAGCTTCGGCAGTTTCAGCGCCGTGAGGATTTCGGGATCGCTCACGCGGCTGCCGACGATGCCGCCCGACAATCCGCTGAAATGGAACAGGAAGCTGAAGGTGGCGGGGCCGGCGCCGGGGCGGAAGACGCGGTTGTGGCTGTAGTCCTCCCGCACCATGGAATGGCCGAGCCGGTAGGCGGCGACGGCGAATTCGACCGGCATGTAGGGGTCTTCGTACTGGCTCAGCGTCTCGAAGCGGAAATGCTGGCGGCCATGCGTCAGCACCCACTGCACCTCGTTGAAATCGACCAGGCGGTCGAGGAAATCGTGCAGCACGATCCACTGGTAGTGCCAGCGCGTGATGCGGCGCGCCTCCTCGAAGCTGCCGCCGGCGCCGAGCTGGTCGACCACCTTGTTGTGCAGCTTGAGGAAGGCGAGGTGGGTCTGCGCGACCAGCAGGTTCTCGTCGTTGCGCGGGTCGCCGATCAGCGCGACACCCTCTCGCGATCGGGGCAGGTCGTTGGGCAGGCCGGCGCGGATGCGGCGGCCGCCGGGGCCGCGCGGTTCGCCGCCCGGTCCGGTGGCACCGATGGCAAGCTTCCGCGGATCGCCGCGGTCATACAGGAAGGGCTGTTCGGTCGGGCCGCGGCCATAGACGCTGTCGAGGTCGAGGCGCGGCGTCCTGAAATTCAGCAGCGCGTCCGGGTCGTTCACCTTCTCGCCGAGGCCAGAGGTGTCGAAGGTCATGTCGTGGTCGATGAACTGGCCGAGATAGGTATAGCCGGCCGGGACGTTGGCATTGTCGCCGGACTGGCCGTCATCGCGCATGGCCTCGGCAAGCTGGCGCAGCCTGTCCTCCGCCACCTCCAGCCCCTCGAGCTTCGGGAACATGCGCCCGAAGCGACCGAAGCCACGCTGGCGTTCCGCGCCGGCCGTGAGGCCGCGCAGGGGCTTGCCGTGTCCTGCCTGCATGATGTGCGCCCCTCCTGGACGGGTTGGGGGCACACCCTATGCGTGTGCGGACGTGGGTTCCACGCTGCCGCGGTCGTGATCCCTGGTGGGTAGCCCGGGCTACTCCCTTTTGGCGACACCCCAGAACACCGGGACCGTGGTCGGGCGCAGGCCCTCCACGTTGCTGCGATGCGCGGCCAGCGTGCGGAACTGGCCGGCATTGATGTAGGGCAGCACGGCGTAGGCACGCGCATGCACTTGGTGCAGGATTTCCTGCCGCTTCGCGGCGTCGTTCTCCTCCCACCAAGACCGGCGCAGGGCCTCGAGCTGCTGGTCGCAGGGCCAGCCGGTGAGGCCGCCCTCGCAGGGGCTGGCGAGGTACAGGTTGGTCAGCGGGTTCTGGCCGTCCAGCACGTTCGCGACGGTGACGAACATGTTCCAGCCGCCCTGGTCCACCGGCTCCCGCCGGTTGCGGCGCTGGGTGACCGTCGCCCAGTCCATGCTCGGCACGTCCATGTTCAGGCCGGCGCGGCTGAAGGCGGCGGCCATGGTCAGCGTGGCCGCGTTGTTGATCGGGCTGTCGGCGGCGTTCATGAACACCACGCGGCGGTTGTCGTAACCGGCTTCCCGGAGCAGGGCGCGGGCGCGGTCCAGGTTCTCGGCACGCAGGCCCTCCGCGCCGGCATCGGATTGCAGCGGCGTGTTGCAGAAGAAGAAGGCGGGGCAGTAGGGCACCTGCTCCGTCGGGCGTACGCCGATGGCGTTCAGCACGTCCTGCTGGTTGATCAGGTGCAGCAGGGCGCGGCGCGCCTCCGGCTTGTCGAAGGGTGGCTGGGTGTGGTTCAGGCGCAGCCAGACCATGAAGCCCACGGGGTTCAGCGCGAAGGTCCGGATGTTGCGATTGCGCTCCAGCACCGGGATCAGGTCCGGGGAAGGCTGCTCGATGAAGTCGACTTCACCGGCCTGCAGCGCGGCCGCGGCGGTGGCGGGGTCTGGCATCGCCACCCATTCCAGGCGGGCGATGTTCACCACCTTGCCGCCGGCCAGGCCATCGGCAGGCTCCGGCCGCGGGCGGTAGGCAGGGTTGCGCAGATAGACGGCGCGGTTGCCGGCCTGCCATTCGCCCGGCTGGAAGATGAAGGGGCCGCTGCCGGTCGCCTCCGTGATCGCGGTGCTGGCGGGCGTCGCGGCGATACGCTCCGGCATCACGAACAGGGCGCTGGCGGTGGGCCGCGCCAGCGCCTCCGTGACCAGGGCGAAGGGGCGCGACAGGCGGATGGTGAAGGTCTTGTCGTCCACCACCTCCATCGATGCGGTGGCCGCGGCCAGCGCGCGGCCGACGATGTCGCGCTGCGACCAGCGGCGGATGGAGGCCACGGCATCCGCGGCGCGGACCGGCGTGTTGTCGTGGAAGGCCAGGCCGTCGCGCAGCGTGAAGCGGTGGGACAGGCCATCGGCGCTCGGCTCATGCGTCTGCACCATCTGAGGGCGCGCGACGCCCTGGCTGTCCAGGGCGAAAAGCTGGTCGTACACCATGAACCCGTGGTTGCGGACGAAGGCGGCGGTGGAGTTCACCGGGTCCAGGCTGGCCAGGTCGTTGATCAGCACGACGCGCAGCGTCCCGGTGGGCGCGGGCTGCGCCTCGGCGGTCGTTCCGGCGAGTGTGAGGGCGGCGGCTGCCGCGAAACCGAACCAGCGCCTGCGCATGTTGAAGCATCCTGCCTGAGGAAGGGGCGGATCATCTCCGCATGCGGGCCGGCGTGCAATCTCTTGCTTGCTGCGCGGGTTGACGGGTGCGGCCGCATCGCGTGACAGTCTGGTCACGTCGGAGTGGGATGGCTGGATTGGCGGGTGATGTGGTGTTCACCGGCGGGCGCGTGTTTCGCGGCCTGTCGGCAGGCTTTGCCGAGGCGCTGGCGCTGCGCGACGGGCACGTGCTGGCGGTGGGACGTACAGCGGATGTGAACGACGCGGTTACAGCGGGCGCGCGCCGTGTGGAACTGGACGGGCGCGTGGTGATCCCGGCGTTCAACGAATCGCACATGCACCTGCTGCCCTACGGCCTGGCGCTGGCGGGCGTGAACCTGCGGGCCGAGGAAGTACGCACCCTGGACGAGGTGCTTGCCCGGATTGGCGCAGCGGCGCGGGCGGCGCCCGCCGGCCAATGGGTGCTCGGGCGCGGCTACGACCATGCGGAACTGGATATCGGCCGGCATCCGACGGCGGCCGAGTTGGACCGAGTCTCGCCGGACAATCCCGTCTTCATCGTGCGCACCTGCGGCCACATGGGCGTTGCCAACAGCGCGGCGCTGCGCGCGGCCGGCGTCGGGCACAACACGCCGGACCCGGAAGGTGGCGTGGTGGAACGCAGCGGCGGCGCGCTGACCGGGCTGTTCCAGGAGCGCGCCATGCGGCTGATCCGCGACGTGATCCCGGAGCCGGACGAGGCGGCGTTGGTCGCGGCGATCGAACGCGCGGGCAACCACCTGGCCTCGCTCGGCTTCGCCTCCGCCACCGACATGAATGTCGGCATGGTGGCGGGCATGGCGGAGGTTGCGGCGTACCGCGCCGCCGTCGCCGCCGGGCGGTCGCCCATGCGGATGTGGAACGTGCTGGCGGGCAACCCGGAAGGCATCGCGGCCAAGGCGTGGGAGGCCGGGCTGCGGCCGAACGAGGGCGACGACATGCTGCGCTGGGGCGCGGTGAAGGTCTTCGCCGATGGTTCGGCGGGGGGGCTGACGGCGGCGTTCTTCGACCCGTACCTGCAAGGGGGAACGGGCGTCTTCACCTTCCCGGACGCCAAGATCCACGCGCTGCTGAAGCTGTACCACGAGCAGGGCTGGCAGTTGGATATCCACGCCATCGGCGATGCCGCGATCGAGCAGGTGCTGGTGGGGATGGAGATGGCGGATACGCCGGAGCACCCCTTCATCGGCCGGCGCCACCGTATTGAACACTGCGGCTTCCTGACGCCGCATCAGCGCAAGCGGATGCTGGCGCGACAGATCCTGCCGGTGCCGCAGCCGGTGTTCCTGTACGAATTCGGCGACCTCTACATCCGCAACCTCGGGCTGGCGCGCAGCGAGGTGTCCTACCCGATGCGGACCTGGCTGGAGGAGGGGCACCATCCGGCGGCGTCCTCGGACTGCCCGGTGTCCTCGGTCGATCCCTTCGGCAACCTGTTCACCATGCTGACGCGGAAGACAAACCGCGGCACGGTGCTCGGTGCCGACCAGACGCTGACGGCGGAACAGGCGGTGCACTGCCAGACCTGGTGCGGCGCCTACACGCAATTCGCGGAGGACCGCCGCGGCACGCTGGAGCCCAGGATGCAGGCGGATGTCGCCGTGCTGTCCCGCGACATCTTCGTGGCGGCGCCGGAGGACATCCTGCGTGACACGCGGGCGGACCTGACGCTGCGCGGTGGCGAGGTGATCTTCGACCGGCACGAGGCGCTCGCCGCATGTTGAGGCACGCCGTCCAACGCCTGATGCTGGCGGTGCCGGTGATGTTCGGCGTGCTGCTGGTCGGATTCCTGCTGATGCAGGTGGTGCCGACCGACCCCGCGATCGTGCGGGCGGGGCCGAATGCGAGTGCGGAGGTCATCGCGCAGATCCGCAACGACCTCGGGCTGGATGCGCCGCTGTATGTGCAGTTCTTCCTGTACCTGGGGCGGCTGGTGCAGGGCGATCTCGGCGTTTCCATCATCAACAACGTGCCGGTCTCGGGCGAGCTCGCCTCCACCATCGGGCCGACGCTGGAGCTGATGTTCGCCAGCCTGATCTGGTCCATCCCGCTCGGCATCGCGATGGGTACGGTCGGTGCGTACTGGCGCGGGTCGCTGCTCGATCGGGTGGTGATGGCGTTCAGCGTGGCGGGCGTTTCGGTGCCGGTGTTCTTCCTCGGCCTGGTGCTGATCTGGTTCGTCGGATTTCAATGGCAGTGGCTGCCCTTCACGGGGCGGGAGGGGCCGCTTTGGACCTGGCAGGGCCTCCGCGCCGTTATCCTGCCGGCGATCACGCTGGGCGGCGTCTTCGTCGGGCCGGTGGCCCGCATGACGCGGACGGCGGTGCTGGATGTGCTGGGCGCGGACCATGTGCGCACGGCACGCGCCAAGGGGCTGACGGAGCGGCTGGTGGTGACGCGGCATGCGCTGCGCAACGCGATGGTGCCGGTGGTGACGCTGATCGGGTTGCAGATCGGCTTCCTGCTGGGCGGCGCGGTGGTGACGGAGACGGTGTTCTCCTGGCCCGGCGTCGGGCGGCTGGCGGTGGGCGCGATTTTGTCCTCCGACTTCCCGATGGCGCAGGGCACCATCATCGTGCTGTCGATGGGCTTCATCCTGGTCAACCTGACGGTGGACCTGCTTTACGGGGTGCTCGACCCGCGGGTGCGGGCCGGATGAGCGCGACCGTGGCTGAAGTGGTGCCGCCGGCGCGGCCGGGCACGTTGAAGATCCTGCTGCGCGAACCGGCGGCGGCGGTGTCACTGGTGGTGGTCGTGCTGCTGATCCTGGCGGCGATCTTCGCGCCCTGGCTGGCGCCCTACGACCCGTATGAGACCGACCTGATGTCGGTGATGGCGCCGCCGGGCGGGGCCTATCTGCTGGGCACGGATGGGAACGGGCGGGACATGCTGTCGCGCATGCTGCACGGGCTGCGGGTGACGCTGGCGATGGGTGCGCTGAGCCTCGGCATCGGCGGTGTCATCGGTGTGGCGATGGGCTTTGCCGCGGCGTATTACCGGCGGATCGACGGGCTGCTGATGCGGCTGGCGGACATCATGCTGTCCTTCCCGGCGATCCTGTTCGGCCTGGCCATCGCGGCGATCTTCGGACCGGGCGTGACGGCGGTGGTGATCGCGCTGGCGGTGGCGACGGTGCCGCTGATGGCACGCATCGCGCGGTCCACCGCGCTGGTCGTGCTCGGGCTCGACTACATCGAGGCGGCGCGGGCGCAGGGCATGGGCGATGCGCGGCTGATCTGGCGGCACCTGATGCCGAACTGCGCCTCGCCGATCCTGGTCTTCGCGACGCTGCGCTTCGGGCAGGTGATCCTGCTCGGCTCCGCGTTGTCCTTCCTCGGGCTCGGCGCGCAGCCGCCGGTGGCGGAACTGGGTGCGATGGCGGCGCAGGGACGCACCTTCCTGTTCTTCGCGCCGCATATCTCGGTCATTCCGGCGGTCGGCATCTTCGTGGTGGTGCTCGCCTTCAACGTGCTGGGGGATGCGCTGCGCGATGCGCTCGACCCGCGGCTTCGCATGTGATGCAGAACAGGGAGAACAGGATGAGCTTGCTGAAGGGTGCCTTGGTCGCCGCGCTGGCGGTGGTGACGGCGCTGCCCGCCGTGGCACAGACGCCGCGCAACACGGTGGTGTTCCTGCGTGAGATCGACGCGGACCGCTACGACCTGCACCGCAGCACGGCGCGCAGCGCCGGCGAGGTGGTGGGCATGATGACCGACACGCTGGTCACCATGGATTTCGACGGCCAGACCGTGCGGCCGGGGCTGGCCGAGCGCTGGACCGTCTCGCCGGACGGCAAGCTGTACACCTTCCATCTGCGCCAGGGCGTGACCTTCTGCGATGGCAAGGCGTTCACCGCGCAGGACGTGGTGTACTCGATCAACCGCTGGATCGCGCGCGAGACGCGCAGCCCCGTGGCCTGGCGCGCCGGCCCGGTGAAGGAAATCCGCGCCGTCGATGCCCATACCGTCGAGTATGAGCTGAACGAGCCGTTCTCCGAGCTGCTGTCGCAGCTGACGCTGTTCTTCGCCGGCATCATCGACAAGGAAACCGTCGACCGGCTCGGCCAGAACTTCGGCAGCCAGGGCTTCAACGGCACCGGGCCATATTGCTGGCAGTCCTGGACCCCTCGGAACGAGCTGGTGCTGACGCGCCACCCGAACTACCGCTGGGGCCCGCCGATGTACCAGAACCAGGGGCCGGCGCATGTCGAGCGCGTGGTCTGGCGCGTGGTGCCGGAACCCTCCGCGCGGCTGGCGGCGTTGCAGACCGGCGCGGCCGACATCACGCAGTACATCCCGGCGGTGGCACTGAGCAGCCTGCAGCGCGTGCCGACGGTGCAGGTGCTGACGCAGCCGAACTACTTCTGGGACTTCTACCTGGGCTTCAAGGTGGACAAGCCGGTGATGAACGACCGCGCAGTGCGCCGCGCCATCCACCAGGCGGTGGACCGCACGGCGCTGGTCCGCGCGGTGTGGTTCGGCCATGCGCAGCCGGCGCTGAACATCGTCAACCCGAACACGCTGGACTACGACGCGCAGTCCGACACGATGGTGCCGAAGTTTGATCCGGCAGCCGCCCAGCGCACGCTGGATGAAGCCGGCTGGACCATGGGCGGCGACGGCGTCCGCGTGAAGGACGGGCAGCGGGCGACGTTCCTGACCTATGGCATCAACACGCTGGAGAACCAGCGCCAGAGCGAGATCATCCAGCAGGCGCTGCGCCGCGTCGGCATCGAGATGCGCATCCAGTTGTTCGACGCGACGGTCGCCTGGGGCCGCATGGCGACGCAGGAATTCGATGCGCTGTTCCTGTCCTACCCGTATTTTTCCGCGGGTGATGCGCTGAGCCTGTACTGGCACAGCCGGGCGCGGCCGACGCCGAACCGGATGAACTGGAACAACCCGCAGACCGATGCCTGGCTGGACGAGGCCCGCAGCGCGACGGACCCGGCAGTACGGCGCACGGCGCTGGCCAACATCCAGCGCCAGCTGGCGGAAGAAGCGCCCTGGCTGACGACGGCGCGTGAGAACCTGTATGTCGGCGTGTCCAACCGCGTGACCGGTGTCCGGGCGCACGGGCTGTATGGCATCGGTGTCTACAAGGCGCTCGACATGCGCGTGACGCGGTAAGGGAGAATCTCGGCATGGCCATCACTGTCATCCGCAATGCGGATCTCGTCGTCGCCTGGGATGCCTCGGCGCGGCAGCATGTGTACCTTCCCGACGCCGATGTGGCGTTCGAAGGCGGCACGCTGCGCTTCGTCGGCCGCAACTACGACGGCCCGGCGGAGGAGGAGATCAGCGGCAGCGGCTTGATGGTCATGCCGGGGCTGGTGAATATCCACTCGCATCCCTCAAGCGAGCCGATGAACAAGGGGCTGATCGACGAGATCGGCTCGCCCGGCCTGTACAATTCCTCACTGTACGAGTTCATGCCGATCTTTCGGGCGGATTCGGAGGCGGTGCCGAGTTGCGTCCGTGTCGCGCTGTCGGAACTGCTGCTGTCCGGCGTGACGACCGTCGCCGATCTCTCGATGGCGCATCCGGGCTGGCTCGACCTGCTGGGCGAATCCGGCATGCGGGTCTGCATCGCGCCGATGTTCAAATCGGCGAAGTGGTTCACCAAGAATGGCCATGTCGTCGAATATGAGTGGGACGAGGCCGCCGGCGAGAAGGCGATGGGGGAGGCGCTGGACCTCATCGAACGCGCGGAACAGCACGAAAGCGGCCGGCTGTTCGGCATGGTGGTGCCGGCGCAGATCGACACCTGCACCGACACGCTGCTGAAGGAGAGCTTCGAGGAAGCCAAAAAGCGTGGCGTCACCTGGCAGATCCACGCGGCGCAATCCGTGGTGGAGTTCCACGAGATCACGCGCCGCACCGGCAAGACGCCGATCGGCTGGCTCGACAGCATGGGGCTGCTGAGCGAGCGCAGCATCATCGGGCACGGCATCTTCCTGGATGACCACCCCTCCACCCGCTGGTGGACGGATACCGACATGAAGCGGCTGGCGGAAACCGGCACGACCGTCGCGCATTGCCCGACCGTGTTCGCGCGGCGCGGCATCACGCTGAAGCATTTCGGGCGCTACAAGCGCGCCGGCGTCAACATGGGCCTCGGCACCGACACCTACCCGCATAACATGCTCGATGAGATGCGGCTGGTGGCCTACCTCGCGCGCACCCAGGCGAACGACCCACGCAGCATGACGACGACGGAGTTGTTCGACGCGGCGACGATCGGCGGCGCGACCGCGCTGGGGCGCGAGGATATCGGGCGGCTCGCGGCCGGCGCGAAGGCGGACTTCGTGCTGGTCGACGTGACGCATCCGATGATGCGGCCGGGGCGTGATCCGGTGCGAAGCCTGGTCTACGCGGCCGGCGATCGCGCGGTGCGCGACGTGTATGTCGACGGCAACAAGGTGGTTGCCGACGGCAAGGTCACCACCATGGACTACCACGGCGCCGCCGCGCATCTGCACGAGGCGCAGAAGCGCATCATCGACAAGGCGCCGTCGCAGGATTGGGCGCATCGGCCGGTGGACCAGTCCTCCCCGCCCACGTTCCGGTGGTCATGAATCCTCTTCTCAAGATCGAGGGGCTGCGGACGGTGTTCCGCAGCTCCAACGGCGACATTGCCGCGGTGGATGGCGTGGATCTGGAAGTGCCGCGCGGCAAGACGCTGGGCATCGTCGGCGAATCCGGCTGCGGCAAATCCATGCTGTCGCTGTCGGTGATGCGGCTTGTGCCGCGGCCGGGTCGCGTCGCGGCCGGGCGCGTGCTGCTGGACGGGACCAACCTGCTGGACCTGCCGATGTCCGAAATGCGCAAGGTGCGCGGCGGCCAGGTGGCGATGATCTTCCAGGAGCCGATGACCAGCCTCAATCCCGTGCATCCCATAGGCATGCAGATCGTCGAGGCGATGCGTGCGCACGACACGAAGGCGGGCGGCAAGGAATTGCAGGAACGTGCGCTTGCGGCGCTCGACCGCGTGCGCATCCCGGCGCCGGCGCGGCGGTTCGAGGAGTTTCCGCACCAGCTTTCCGGCGGCATGCGCCAGCGCGTGATGATCGCGATGGCACTGGCGTGCCAGCCGAAGCTGCTGATCGCGGATGAGCCGACGACCGCGCTGGACGTGACGGTGCAGGCGCAGATCCTGGACCTGCTGAAGGACCTCCAGGCCGAAACGGGCATGTCCATCGTGCTGATCACGCACGACCTCGGCGTCATCGCGGAAATGGCTGATGAGGTCGCGGTGATGTATGCCGGGCGAATCGCGGAACGCGCATCGGCGGCCGGGTTGTTCGCCAGCCCGCAGCACCCCTACACCCTCGGCCTGCTCGGCTCCGTGCCGCGCCTGGACGAGACGCGCGACGAGTTGCTGGCGATCGAAGGCGCGGTGCCGCCGCCCTTCGCGCTGCCGAAGGGCTGCCGCTTCGCGCCGCGCTGCCCCTTCGCCATCGAGGCCTGCACGCGCGCACCGCCGCCGCTGGAGGAAGTGGCGCCGGGCCATTTCGCCGCCTGCATCCGCGCGCCCGTCGAGAACAGCATGGACCTCGCCGCATGACGACGCTGCTCGAGGTCGAGGGGCTGACCAAGCACTACCCGGTCCGCAAGGGCCTGGTGCTGGCGCGGCAGGTCGGCACGGTGCGCGCGGTGGATGGCGTGTCCTTCCGTATCGAGCGCGGCGAGACGCTGGCCATCGTGGGCGAGTCCGGTTGCGGCAAATCCACCACGGCACGGCTGGTGCTGCGGCTGATCGAGCCGACCGGCGGCACGGTGCGCTTCGATGGCAAGGAGGTTTCGGGCGCCGCGCTGCGCACGCTGCGGCGGCGGGTGCAGGTGGTGTTCCAGGACCCCTACGCCAGCCTCAACCCGCGGCTGCGCGTGGCCGATACCATCGCGGAGCCGATGGAGGTGCATGGCATCGGCACCGCGGCGTCCCGCGCGGCCCGGGTGAAGGAGCTGCTTGGCCTGGTCGGGCTCGCGCCGTTCCACGCGCAGCGCTACCCGCACGAGTTCAGCGGCGGCCAGCGCCAGCGCATCGGCATCGCCCGCGCGCTGGCGGTGCAGCCGGAGCTCATCATCTGCGACGAACCTGTCTCCGCATTGGATGTCTCCATCCAGGCGCAGGTGGTGAACCTGCTGAAGGACCTGCAGCGGCGCTTCGGCCTGTCCTACCTGTTCATCGCGCATGACCTGGCGGTGGTGCATCACATGGCCGACCGGGTGGCGGTGATGTATCTCGGGCAGATCGTGGAGAGCGCGCCGAAGCGGGCGATCTTCGATGCGCCGCTGCACCCCTATACGCGGGCGCTGCTGGCGGCGATCCCGCATCCGGACCCGCGGCGGCGCGGCATGGTGAAGCCGATCGGTGGCGACGTGCCGAGCCCGATGAACCCACCCTCCGGCTGCCGCTTCCACACGCGCTGCCCGCATGCCCAGCCGCGCTGTTCGGCGGAGATGCCGGCGCTGCGCGAACTCGCGCCGGGCCACACCGTCGCCTGCCACTTCGCCGAGGTCCTGCCGCCGCATGTCGGCGTGGACCAGGGCGGCATGTCCGCGGTCGCATCGCAGCGGCTCGCGCTGTATGCGGCGGCGAAGGCGCGGCGGGCTGACAGCAGGGCCGCGGCACCGTAGCCTCCGGCCGGACAGGCAGGGGGAAACGCGCATGATCGTGTCGCTGGTGGCACCGCGGCTGATGGTGATGGGTGGCGGCGCGGTGGCGAGGCTGGGGGAGGTGCTGGGCCAGCTCGGCCTGGCGCACCCGCTGGTGGTGACGGACCCCTTCATGGTGTCTTCCGGCCTGCTGGAACGCGCCCTGGCGCCGCTGCGGGCGGCGGGCATGGCCCCGGTGGTGTTCTCCGACACCGTCCCGGACCCGACGGATACGGTGATCGCGGCGGGGGTCGAGGCGTTCCGGGCCGGGCGGTTCGACTGTCTTGTTGGCTTCGGCGGCGGCAGCCCGATGGATACGGCAAAGGCCATCGCCATCCTCGCGGCCGCGCCACCGCTTGGGAAGATGCGCGACTTCAAGGTGCCGGCGGCGGCGAATGTCGGCGCGGTGCCGATCATCTGCGTGCCGACCACGGCCGGCACGGGCAGCGAGGCGACGCGCTTCACCGTGATCACGGACACCGAGACCGATGAGAAGATGCTCATCGCCGGCCTCGGCGCCCTGCCGCTCGCCGCCGTGGTGGACCATGAGCTGACCTTCGGCCTGCCGGCGCGCATCACGGCGGATACCGGCATCGACAGCCTGACCCATGCGCTGGAGGCCTTCGTCTCGGCCAAGGCGAATCCGGTGTCCGACGAATACGCGCGCGCTGCGATGCGCCTGATCGCGCCCAATCTTCGGAAGGTCTGGGCCAACCCGCAGGATGACGCGGCGCGGGAGGCGATGATGCGGGGCGCGACCCTGGCCGGCCTCGCCTTCAGCAATGCCAGCGTGGCGCTGGTGCATGGCATGAGCCGGCCGATTGGCGCGCATTTCCACGTTCCGCACGGCCTGTCCAACGCCATGCTGCTGCCGGCGGTGACCGAGTTCGGGCTGGAGGCGGCGCGCGGCCGCTATGCGGAGGCAGCGCGGGTGATGGGCGTGGCCTCGGCGGAGGAGGGCGACCAGGCGGCTGCGCGGCGGCTGGTGGAGGAATTGCGGGCGCTGAACCGCGACCTGGAGGTTCCGAGCCCGGCGAAGTGGGGCATCGATGCCGCGAAGTGGGACGGGCTGCTGCCGACGATGGCGCGGCAGGCGCTGGCCTCCGGCAGCCCGGGCAACAATCCGCGGGTCCCCGACGCGACGGAGATCGAGGCGCTGTACCGGCAGACCTATTCCGGCTGAGGCTCGGGCACCGCCGCCGCGCTCCACGCCGCGATCCAGGCGCGCAGCGCGGTGGGCGGCAGCGGGCGGCCGACGCCGAAGCCCTGCGCCAGGTCGCAGCCGGCGGCGGCGATGGCGCGCCAGATCTGCGTATCGGTCACGCCTTCGGCGATCACGACCATGCCGCGACGGCGGGCGTGGCGGACCACCTGTTCCACCTCCGCCCGGGCGCGGCGACTGGTCGGCATGGCGACGACCAGCTTGCGGTCCAGCTTCACGCCGACGAAGGGCAGGTCGAGCAGGAAGCGGCGGCCGTCATGGAGCGCGAGGTCGTCCACCAGCACCCCGAAGCCGGCATCGCGCAACCGCAGCAGGGCGCGGCGCAGCAGGGCGCGGTCGCGGACATGGGTGCTTTCCGTCAGTTCCAGCAGCAGGTCGGCAGGTGGCAGTCCGGATTGTGCCGCAAGCCGGCTCAGCCAGACGGGCAGGTCGGGTTTCAGCAATTCGGACAGCGGGATGTTGAAGGACAGGCGAATGTGCCGCCCCTGGCGCTGCGCCAGCAGTTCCGTCACGGCACGCCTGGCGACGGCCTGGGTCAGGGCGCGCGCCAACCCGGCGCATTCGGCCATCGGGATGAAATCGGCGGCGCCGAGGGCGGCGGTCGGGCGTTCCCAGCGGGCCAGCGCCTCGACCATCACCGGCCGGCGATCGGACAGGCGCACCATGGGCTGGAAGCGGACGGTGATCTCGCCGCGGGCCAGTCCTGCGGCGAGGGCGGCGGCATCGCTGGCCGGCGAATCATTGTCGGGAAGCCGACCGGCCAGGGCCGCGGCGAGACGCGCGCCCTCGGCGGGTGCCTGGCGCAGGCCGTATGGCGGCTCCTGACCTGGCCGGGTGACGATCACCACATCCGTGCCGTTGAAGGGGTCCCGTGCCGCGGTCATCAAGGCCAGGCTGCCGGCGCCGCTTTCGACCACGAGGTGGCTTGGTGCGGTTCCGGGTCCGACCATGCGGCTCAACGCCTCGGCGGAGGTGGTGACGAGCACGGGTGGAAGGCCGGCCAAACGGCGCGCAGCATCCCGCGTGGCGGCGATCACCAGCGGATCACTGGCAACCAGCAGCACCGTCCCCGGTTCCGTGCGCGCGCTTCCGGTGCGCCGGAGCATCAGTCGAACATCCTCCCGGCCGGATCGCCACCCTGTAGGGCGATCCGACGATGCGTATCACATAAACGAGATAAGTGAACCAACATTGCGACGTTATGATGACCCCAGGCCGCGGGACTCGCAACTGCCGGATGCGCTGTCATGCCCGGCGAGGCAACCAGGGTTCCTCATCCCATCGACGCCGCAGTTCCGCATCGGCACGGCCCAGAACTCCGCCCCAGGCTTCCGGACCGAGGAAGCGCGCGGCCTGGCCAAGTGCGGCGGACCGTTCGGCGAAATCCGGGTCGGTGGCGACGGCTTCCAGGCCCCGCAGAAGGGCGGCGCGGAAGCCCTCCGGTGCTGTCCGGTTCAGGGCAAAGCCGCGTTGGGCCGACGCCACCAGGTCCAGCTCCTGTTCACGCAGGGTCGGCACCTCCGGCAGCAACGGGCTGCGCAGCGCGGCGGCGAGACCGATGCCGTGCAGCTTGCCCTCCCGTAGCCAGGCAATGGCATCCGGCAACGGCAGCATGGCGGCGGCCACATGCCCGGAATGCGCGGCCTGCCGCGCGGCGGCGGCGGAGGGAAAGGCAAAGCGCGGCAGGTCGAGCCGGCCATCGAGGCGAGAGGCGGCATAGTGCCCGGCGCTGCCCGGTGCGGGGGTGCCGAGCGTGCCACGGTCCGCCAATGCCCGCAGCGCCGCGACGTTCTCCGGCCCGCCCGGGGCGCCGACGAGGATCATGCTCTCGGTGGTCACGGCGGCAAGTGGCGCGATGCGGGTGGCGGGAAAGGGCTGGCCGAGTTCCACGGCACGGGCCAGCAACAGCGGCGCGGTGATGACGCCGATCAGACGCTGGGACGTGTCGGCCTGCTCAAGGTGGCTGACCATGTCCAGCCCGTGCTGGCCGGGCAGGTTGCGCACCGCCAGGGTCAGGCGCGGCAGGGCGCGTTCCAGGAAGGGCGCGACGCCGCGTGCCCATTGGTCGACCGGGGAGCCGGGCCGGGCGCCGACCAGAAGCTCCGCCGGGTTGCGGCGGTCCGCCCGCGCCAGGGACGGCGTGGCAAGCCCGGCCAGCGCGGCGAGGGCGGTGCGGCGCGGCAGCCGGGCGGCGGTCACGTCGCCTGGGCCTGGCCAGCGGGCACGGCTTCCTTCGGGCGAAGCGACTTGGCGCCGGTGAACAGCACCACCGGCGCGCTGATGAAGATGGACGACATCGTGCTGAGCAGGATGCCGAACAGCATGGTCCAGGCGAAGCCCGACAGCGCATCGCCGCCGAACAGCGCCAGCGGCAGGGCCGAAAGAAACAACGTGACCGAGGTACCAAGCGTGCGGTTCATCGTCTCGTTGATCGAAAGATCGACCACGTCCCGCAGCGGCATCTGCTTGAACTTGCGCAGATTCTCCCGCATCCGGTCAAACACGACGACCTTGTCGTTCACCGAGAAGCCGACGATGGTCAGGATGGCAGCGATGGTCTGCAGGTTGAACTCGATCTGCGTGACGGCGAGGAAGCCGATGGCCTTGGTGGTGTCCAGGATCAGCGTGATGATGGCGGCGATGCCGAACTGCCATTCGAAGCGGAACCAGATGTAGAACAGCATCGCGACCAGGCTGATGCCGAGCGCGATCAGGCCGCCCCGGAACAGTTCGCTCGAGACGCGCTCGCCAACCGCCTCGACCCGCACCACCCGGGTGCCGGGGCTGGCGGCCTCCAGTGCGGCGCGGACGGCGGCGACGGCACGCTGGGTGCCGGCCTCGTCGCCCTGGACGGGCAGGCGGATCAGCACGGCATCGGGCGCACCGAACTGCTGCACGCCGACCTCGCCTATGTTCAGGGCGGAGGCGGCGCTGCGCAGCGTGGCGAGATCGGCCTCGCCGGGCGTGCGGACCTCCATGACGATGCCGCCCTGGAAGTCGATGCCGCGGGCGAGACCCGGATAGAAGGCCAGGATGACGGAGGCGGTGGACAGGATGGCCGAGAGCACCAGTCCGAACACCGCGCCCTTCATGAAGGGGATGCGGGAATCATCCGGAAAGAGGCGGAACAGCGGACGCGAAAGCAGGCGGAACATTTTCTTCGATCCTCAGACCGGGAGAGTCTGCGGGCGGCGGCGGCGGTACCAGGTGGCCACCATCAATCGCACCACCACCGTCGCCGTCCACATCTGCACCACGGTGCCGACGGCGACCGTGACGGCGAAACCCTTGATCGGGCCGCTGCCGAATCCGTACAGGCAGGCCATGGCGATCAGGTTGGTCAGGTTGCTGTCCATGATGGTGCCGGAGGCCTTGGTGAAGCCGAGCTCCAGCGCCGAGATCGGCGTGCGGCCGTTGCGCACTTCCTCCCGTATTCGCTCGTTGATCAGGATGTTGGCGTCGAGCGCGGTGCCCAGCGTCAGCACGATGCCGGCAATGCCGGGCAGGGTCAGCGTCGCGCCCATGACCGACAGAATGCCGATCATGATGACAAGGTTGGCCAGCAGCGCGATGTTGGCGAGCCAGCCGAAGAAGCCGTAGGCGAGGCCCATGTAGAGAAAGACGAAGCTGGCGCCGACCGCGAGCGAGATGATGCCGGCGCGGATCGCATCCGCCCCGAGTTCCGGCCCGACGGTTCGTTCCTCCACCACCGTCAGCGGCGCCGGCAGGGCGCCGGCGCGCAGCAGCACGGCCAGGTCGTTGGCGCCCTGCACGGTGAAGCTGCCGGAGATCTGGCCGCGGCCGCCGGTGATCGGCTCGCGGATGTTGGGTGCGGTGATGACCCGCTCATCCAGCACGATGGCGAAGGGGCGCCCGACATTCTGGCGGGTGACATCGGCGAAGCGGCGGGTGCCGATGCTGTCGAAGGTGAAGTTCACCACCCACTGCCCGGTGCTGTCCTGGCCGGCACGCGCATCGGTCAGGTTGGCGCCATCGACCTCGACCCGGCGGCGCACCGCGTAGCGGTCCTGGAACCGGTCGCCGGGCAGGAACATCGTGCCGGGCGGCGGCGTCGGCGCCTGCAGGTTCGCCGATTCGTCGAGCAGGTGGAAGGTCATGCGGGCGGTCTGGCCGAGGAGATCCTTGATGCGGGCCGGGTCTTCGACGCCGGGCAACTGGACCAGGATGCGGTTGGCACCCTGGCGGGCGATCAGCGCCTCGGCCACGCCGGTCTCGTCCACGCGGCGGCGCACGATCTCCAGCGACTGCTCCACCGCGTTGCCGGCCTTGGCGCGCAGCGCGACCTCGGTCAGCGTGGCGGAGACGACGCCATCGGAGGAGGTGGTGACCTCGATATCCGGCTGCTGCGCGCCGGCGCCGGCGGGCACCACGATGGCGGCCTCGCGCAGGATGCGGGCCAGGTCCTCGGCGCGGGCGGGGTCGGAGGCGCGGACGGAGACGCGACGCTCGGCCGGGTTGGCGGCGAGGCCGGTGTAGAGGATGCGCGGGGTGGCGGTGGCGGCGCCGCGGCGGGTGGTGTCCACCAGCGCTTCCAGGCGTTCGCGCACCATGGCGGAGGTATCGACCTCGAGCAGCAGGTAGCTGCCGCCGCGCAGGTCGAGGCCGAGGCTGATCTGGCGCGCCCAGTCCGGCAGCACGCTGCGCGGGAAGAAGTTGGGCAGGGATACCAGGATGCCGAGGAGGCAGACGCCGATGATGGCGAGCACCTTCCAGCGAGCGAAATACATCATGGACGCGGACCGGCCCCGAAAGTGATGGGAATCGTGATGGGGCGGCCGCCGGAACCCATCCGGGTGCGGCGCCGCCCGGCCGGAAGATGCGGCGCGGCCCCCCCTGATGCAAGCCCGCGCGAGGCGGCGTATCAATCGGCGGCTGGTGGAAAGGGTTTTGCGCGATGGAATTGCGGGTGGCGGTGCTCGGCGCGGGGCATTTCGGTCGGTTCCACGCGTTGAAGGCCGCCCGCGGCGGCGGGCGCCTGCGGCTGGTGGCGCTGCACGATGCCGATCCGGCGCGGGCCGAAGTGGTCGCCGCAGAGTGCGGCGTGCCGGCGCTGGGCGCGGCCGAGGCGATCGAGGCGGCGCAGGCCGTGATCGTCGCGGCGCCGACGCGCTTCCATGCGGCGTTGGGCCGGCAGGTGCTTCGGGCCGGGCGGCACCTGTTCATGGAGAAGCCGATCGCGGCGACACTCGTCGAGGCTGACGAGCTGGCCCGGCTGGCCGCGGAGCGCGGACTGGTGCTGCAGGTGGGCCATATCGAGCGGTTCTCGGCGGCGTTCCGGGCGGTTGTCGCGGCGCAGGACGGCGCGCGGGCGGTGCATTGGGAGGCGCTGCGGGTGGCACCCTTCCGGCCGCGCTCGCTGGATGTCTCGGTGGTGCTCGACCTGATGATCCACGACATCGACCTGGTGCTGAAGCTGGCCGGCGACGTGCCGGAGACGATCGAGGCGGTGGGCGGGCGCGTTGCCTCGGAGCATGCGGATTTCGCGGTGGCGCGGCTGGGGTTCTCGGGCGGGCGCGCGGCGACCATCACCGCGTCGCGCGTCTCCCTGGCGATGGAGCGGCGGCTGCGGGTGCTGGGCAGCGAGGGGGAGATGAACGTGGATTTCCTCGGCCGCAGCCTGGCGGTGCTGCGGCGTGGCGGGGCGGAGGCGGTGGCGACGATGCCGGGCTACGGCATCGAGCGGGCCGGCTGGACCGACCATGACAGCCTGGAAGCGGAACAGGCCGGCTTCGCGGCGGCCTGCCTGGATGGCGTGGCGCCGGAAGTGGGCGCGCCGGAGGGACGGGCCGCGCTGGCGGTGGCGCTGGCGGTGGAGGCGGCGATTGCCTGAGGTCGGGCGCGCCGAACTCCGACCCGCGGCGCGGTGCGCCGAGCGGCCGGATGGCCGCCGCGGCTTATGCCGCGAAGCCAAGGGACGCGGATGCGGCCCGCCCGGCGTTTCAGGGGCACGAAGGTGCAGCCTTCGTGCCTACGATTTGATCAGCGCGCCGGCCGCAGCCGCCGCCAGGCCGGGATCAGCGCCTTCTCCACCACCGGCACAAGCGCCGCGCCGAGGATCAGGCCGAGGATGCCGGAGCCGAGCGCGGTGACGAACCAGCCGGCAAGTCCGCCGATGGCGGGCATCGCGGCGGCGGCCGCATCGCTGGCCACATGGAGCGCATGCGCCGGGCCGGTGATGCCGTATTCCTCCAGCCCGTGCAGGATGATGCCGCCGCCGACCCAGACCATGGCGGCGGTGCCGACGATGGCCAGCCCCTGCAACAGATAGGGCATGCCGAGCACGATGCCGCGCCCCAGCGCACGCACCGGGGCGCTGCTGGTCTGCGCCAGGGCGATGCCCGCATCGTCGGCCTTCACGATCAGCGCGACGGCGCCGTAGACCACGATGGTGATTCCGATGCCGACCACGGCGAGCACCGCGGCCTGGCCGAAGAACGTCGCCTCCGGCACCGTCGCAAGAGTGATCGCCATGATCTCGGCGGAGAGGATGAAGTCTGTCTGGATGGCGCTGGCGACCTTCTGGTCCTCCAGCGTCCGGTCGCCCTCCGCAAG
Source organism: Falsiroseomonas sp. E2-1-a20 (assembly GCF_051433195.1). Taxonomy (NCBI): domain Bacteria; kingdom Pseudomonadati; phylum Pseudomonadota; class Alphaproteobacteria; order Acetobacterales; family Roseomonadaceae; genus Falsiroseomonas; species Falsiroseomonas sp. E2-1-a20. The sequence goes on from NZ_JBHMFT010000003.1 coordinate 197,438, forward strand.
GCCAGGGGATTGCGAAATGGTCATCCCGTGGTGCGGCAGGATCGCCTCGATGACCTTCTCGGCACCCTCGAAGCACAGATAGGCGCCGCCCAGCATCAGCAGCGGCGTGATCGCCCAGGGGGCGAGCAGGCTCAGCGCCAGCGCTCCCGGCAGCAGGAAAATAAGCTTGTTCTTCAGCGACCCCCAGGCGATGCGGCCCACGATGGGCAACTCGCGCGCCGCGGCAAAGCCGACGACGTAGCGCGGCGTGACGGCGGCATCGTCGATGACCACGCCGGCCGCCTTGGCGCCGGCCTTCATCGCCTGCGCGCCGATGTCGTCCAGCGAGGCGGCGGCGACCTTGGCGAGCGCCGCGATATCGTCCAGCAGGGCAATCAGGCCGACGCTCATGGGTGATCCTCGATGGCTTGCAGGATGATGGCGGCAGCGGCGGCGCTGGGCAGGCCCTCGGGCGGGCGCAGCCGGGCCAGGACATCCTCGAACGCCGCGCGTTGGGTTGCGGCGGCATCGGCGCTGGTCAACAGGGTGGCAAGGGCGTCGGACAGCGCCTCCGGCGTCGCATCCTGCTGCAGGTACTCGGGCACGACGGCGCGCTCCGCCAGAAGGTTCACCAGGCTGGCGAAGGGCACGCGGACCAGGCGGCGGACGATGGCGGCGGTGATCGGGTTGACCTTGTAGGCGACCAGGTGCGGCACGCCGGCCGTCGCCATCTCCAGGCTGGAGGTGCCGGATTTGATCAGGCCGGCGTCCGCCGCCGCGAAGGCATCGTGCTTGCCTGAATTGTCGGTGATGAGGATGGGCCTCACCGGCCAATCCGCCGTGCCGGCGCGCACCGCCTCCGCCACCACCGGCGAGACCGGCAGGGCGGCGACGAGGTTGGGGACGCGCTGCGCCAGCAGGCGGAGGGTGGCGCCGAACACCGGCAGCAGGCGGCGCACCTCGATCCGGCGGCTGCCGGGCATGACCACCAGGATGCGCGATTCGGGCGACAGGGCGTGGGCCGCGCGGAAGCGGGCGGCGTCGCCGGCATCGACGCCGGATTCCAGCACCGGGTGGCCGACGAAGCTGGCGGGGATGCCTGCGGCCTCGAAGATCACCGGCTCGAAGGGCAGCAGGCACAGGATGCGGTCGACCCGCGCGCGGATCTTGGCGACGCGGCCGGGGCGCCAGGCCCAGATCTGCGGGGCGACGTAGTGGATCAGCGGGATGCCGAGCGGCTTCGTGCGCTCTGCCAGTCGCAGGGTGAAGCCGGGGCTGTCGATGGTGACGATGACGGCGGGGCGGCGGGCGGTGATGTCGGCCTCCGTCTCGCGCAGGCGGCGGGCGAGGCGGAGGATGTTGGGCAGCACCTCGATCAGGCCCATCAGGGCGAGTTCGCGCATCGGGAACAGGGTGGCGAAACCCTGCTCGGCCATGCGGTCGCCGCCGATGCCGGCAAAGGTGAGGGAGGGGTCGCGGGCGCGCAGCGCGGCGATCAGGCGGGCGCCGAGCACGTCGCCGGAGGCCTCGCCGGCCACGAGGTAGATCAGCGTCATGCGAAATGCGCCGGCTGCGGCGGCGGGACCGGGCGGCGGGGCCAGTCGCGATGGTTGCGGACGGCGCCGTGGTCCCGGACCTGGGTGATCAGGGCCGGGTCCAGCGTGTGGAACAGCCAGCCGGGCGCGTCCATCTCGCCCGCCGCGACAACACCGGATTCGGGGAAGCCGCGATCCGGCGGGGCGAAGATGGCGGCGTGGCCGTGGTTCTCATCGAGTGCCACGGACCAGGGGGCGAGGCCGACCGTGGGCGTGATGGCGACGAAGCACTGGTTCTCCAGCGCCCGCGCCGCGGCGCCGATGCGGACCCGGGCAAAGCCGTGCAGGCTGTCGGTGCAGGAGGGGGCGAGGATCAGCCAGGCGCCGGCCTCGACCTGGGCGCGGACATGCTTCGGGAATTCCACGTCGTAGCAGATGGAGATGCCGATGCGGCCCCAGGGCGTGTCGAACACCGCCGGCGGGGCGCCGGAGGCGACGCCCCAGCGCTCCGCCTCGAAGCGGGTCATCGCCTGCTTGTCCTGGAAGGCGAGGCGGCCCTCCGGATCGATCAGCGGCGCGCGGTTGATGACGCGGCCGCCGGGGGCGCGCATGGGCAGGGTTCCGGGCAGCAGCCAGAGGCCGGCGCGGCGGGCGGCGGCGCGCATCCCGGCCAGGATGGCGTCGGCATGGGCGACCATGGCGGCGAGTTCGGTGGCCTCATCCGGCGCCCCGCCGGCGAGGGCGGCGCCGAGTTCGACGCAGGCATATTCGGGCAGCACGCAGAGGTCGGCCTGGCCGCGCGCCTGGTCCAGCCAATGGTCCAGCTTGGTCCTGAAGGCGGCGACGGAAGCGGGGCGCTCGATGGGCCAGGCGAGCAGGCCGAGGCGCAGCGGGCTCAAAGCGACTTGGTCCAGAATGCGAGGTCGTGGGCGATTTCAGTGGTTTCGCCAACTTCCTTCCAGGCGAAGCTCACGTTCAGGTCCGGGTCCGGCGCGTAGCCCCGCTTGCGCCAGAAGGCGTCGAGCGCGGTATAGCCGGGCGGGCGGCGCGGGTCGGCCGGGTCGCGGATCACGGCGCAGAAGGCGGCTTCGGGCAGACCCAGCGAGCGGGCATGCGCCTCGCGGTCCAGGAAGAAGCGCACGCCGGCACCCTGGCCGCGGTAGGACGGCAACAGGACCGACTCGCCAAAATAGCAGAAGCGGGCGGGGTCCAGGCCGGCGGCGCGGAAGGCGGCGGGGACCGGGGGGTGGCTCTGCGGCATGGGCTGGCAGGTGGCGGCGCCGACCACCGTGTCGCCATCGTGGCACACGACGATGGCGGCACCGGGGCTTTCGGCATAGGCGCGCAGGTAGCCCTGCTCATACTCCGCGTCGCCCTCATACAGGTAGGGCCACTCGCGGAACACGGCGATGCGCAGGCCGGCGAGGGCGGGCAGCAGCGGGTGCAGCGCGGGGCCGGACAGGGTCTCGAAGCTCAGGTGGATTTCCGCCATGCCGCGATGCATAGGGGGCCGGATGCTGGCGGGAAAGAGCGCAGTCGTGGACGTCGAGGCGATGGGACTGCTGGCCGGAGCGATGACGACGGCGGCCTTCGTGCCGCAGGCGTGGAAGACCTGGCGGACGCGCTCAGCGCGGGATTTCAGCCTGGCGCTGCTGGTGCTGCTGGTCGTCGGCAATTCGCTGTGGCTGGCCTATGGCGCGCTGGTGGGGTCGGCGGGCCTGGTCGCGGCCAATCTGGTGACGGTGCCGCTGACGGCGTCCATCCTGTGGGTGAAGCTCGTCAGGGGTTAACGCCGGGCCAGCACCGCGTCGATGAAGATCTGGGTGGCGCCGAGGTAGCCGGCGGGGTCGGTCAGTTTCGCAAGGCCGGCGGCATCGAGCGTGACGCCGGGGTCACGGGCGAGCGCCTCGGCCAGTGGGATGCGCTCCGCCATCGCCGCGTCGCAGGCATGGTGCACGGCGTCATGCGCCCGGTTGCGGCCGAGCAGTGGGGCGAGGCCCATCATCACCGCCTCCGCCATCATCAGGCCGCCCGATTCGTCCAGGTTGCGGCGCATGCGGGCGGCATCGACGGTGACGCCCTCCGCCAGGAACACCGCCTGGGCCAGGGCACCATGCGTGTAGAGGAAGATCTGCGGCAAGGCGAGTTGTTCGACCTGCTGGCCGCCGGCGCCGCGCTCATGCTCATGCGCCATGGCCCCGAGCACCTGGGGCAGCAGGGTCTGCGCGGCGCGGGCCTGGGCGATGACGTATTCGCAGGCGATCGGGTTGCGCTTCTGCGGCATGGTTGAACTGCCGCCGCGACCGGGCGCGCTGGGCTCGGCGGCTTCCGCGACCTCGGATTGCATCAGCAGCAGGATATCGGTGGCCGGCTTCGCCAGCGTGCCGCACAGCATCGCCAGCCAGCAGGCGGCTTCCGCCATGCCGTCGCGGGCGACGTGCCAGGGGATGGCGGGCAGGGCGAGATCGAGTTCGCGCGCCAACTCGCGCTGCACCGCGGGGCCGTGCTCGCCGAGCGAGGCCAGCGTGCCGACGGCGCCGCCGAATTGCAGCCGCAGGATGCGCGGCAGCGCCTGGGCCAGGCGGTCGCGCATGGTGATAAGCGGGTCGAGCCAGGTGGCGGCCTTGTGGCCGAAGGTGGTGGGCAGGGCCTGCTGCGCATGGGTGCGGCCGGGCATCACGGTATGGCGGTGGGTGTGGGCGAGGCGGGCGAGGGCCTCGATCAGGCGGTCGAGGTCGGTGGCGATCAGGGTGAAGGCCTGGCGCATCTGCAGCACGAAGGCGCTGTCCGTGATGTCCTGGGTGGTGGCGCCCCAATGGGTCCAGCGGCCGGCCTCGGCGCCGGCGGCGGCGGAGAGCTGCTTGACCAGACCGACGACCGGAAAGCCGGTGTTGCGGGTGGCGAGGGCGAGGGCCGGGATGTCCAGCATCTCGTACCGCGCGACGGCGGTGATGGCGACGGCGGCCTCGGCGGGGATCAGGCCGAGGCGGGCCTGCGCCCGGGCGAGCGCGGCCTCGACGTCCAGCATGGCCTGGAGGAAGGCGCGCTCGCCGATGGCGGCGCGCATCGCATCGGTGCCGAAGACGGCGCCGAAGACGGGGCCGTCGGCGGGGGAGACGGTCACAGGTCGAGGAAGACGGTTTCGTCCGCGCCCTGCAACCGGATGTCGAGGCGCCAGGTGCCGGGGGCTTCCGGTCGGGCGAGCAGGGTGACGCGGCGTTCCGCGGGAACCAGGTTCAGGATCGGGTCCTCGGCGTTGCGGGGTTCGTCTGCGAAGTACACGCGGGTGGTGACGTGCTTCATCAGGCCGCGGGCGAAGATGGTGAGCGCGATGTGCGGCGCCTGGGTGGCGTTGCCGGGGCCAGGCACGGGGCCGGGCTTGAGCGTGGTGAAGCGGAACTGCCCGTCCGCGTCGCTGGCGCAGCGGCCGAAGCCGTGGAAGCCGGGGCCGTAGCGCCCATCCGGGCCGGCCTGCCAGATCTCCACCAGCGCATCGGCGCAGGCGGCGCCGTCGCCATCGGTGATGCGGCCGGTCAGGGTGATGCGCTCGCCCTCCGCGCCCGCATTCGGGCCGCTGGCGCGCAGCAGGTCCGCCCACTCGGGAAAATCGATCATGTGCCAGTAGGGGCCGGCGGTCTGGCTGGCTGTGGCGGCGGTCATCTCAGGCGTTCTCGAAGGGGGTGGCGGCCTGGCCGCGGAGGGTGATGTCGAAGCGGTAGCCCAGCGCCCATTCGGGCTTCGTCACCTCCAGGTCGAAGACGGAGATGAGGCGGTGCCGGGCGACCTCGTCCGCCGTGCTGTTGAACACCGGGTCGAGCGGCAGCAGCGGATCGCCGGGGAAATACATCTGGGTGATCATGCGCTGCGCGAAGCCGGCGCCGTGCAGGCCGAAATGGATGTGGATGGGGCGCCAGGCATTGGCGTGGTTGCGCCAGGGATAGGCGCCCGGCTTGATGCTGACGAAGCTGTAGTTGCCGTTCTCGTCGGTAAAGACACGGGCGCGACCTTCGAAATTCGGGTCGAGCGGCGCGTCGTGCTGGTCGCGGGCATGGTGGTAGCGGCCGCTGGAATTGGCCTGCCAGACCTCCACCATGGCGCCGCGCAGCGGGCGGCCGTTCTCGTCCATCACGCGGCCGGCGACGATGATGCGCTCACCCATCGCGCTGCGGCCGCCGAGCTGGGACATGTCGGCCTGCGGCGTGAAGACCGCCGGGTCGAAATGCGGGGCGCTCGCCTCCGTCAGCGTGGTCGGGATGTGGACCAGGGGCTGCCTCGGGTGGCGCTTGTGCGTGCTGCCATAGGCCGGCGCGTCGTAGGGCGGCTGGGTGCCGGGGATGGGGTGGCGGTAGGGTGCCGGGTCGCTCATGGCGTTTCCTTCAACACGGCCTTGGCAATCTTCAGCGCGGCGTTGGCGGCGGGCACGCCGGCATAGGCGCCGACCTGGAGCAATACCTCGCCGATCTCCTCCGGAGTCACGCCGGTGTTGCGTGTCGCGCGGATGTGCAGTTCCAGCTCCTCATGCCGGGCCAGCGCCGCCATCATGGCGATGCTGAGCAGGCTGCGGGTGTGGCGCGTCAGGCCCGGCCGGGTCCAGATGCCGCCCCAGACATTGGCGGTGATCCAGTCCTGGAACGGCGCGTCCAGCGGCGTGACGTTGCCGGAGGCGCGGGCGACATGCGCCTCCCCCAGCACCGCCTTGCGGACCGCCAGGCCGGCTTCGCGGCCCGCCGGTGGCGCCAGCGCGGCAAAATGGGCCAGGATTGCGGCTGTGCTGGCCTCGGGGAATTCCAGGGTGGGCAGGTGGCCGGCGCCGTCGATCTCGGCGTAGCGGCTGCCGGGGATGGCCGCCTGGACGTCGCGGGCGACCTCGGGCGGCGTCGCAATATCGACGGTGCCGACCAGGACGGTGGTGGGGCAGGTGATGTGGCCGGCGACCTGCGCCGCACGGGCATCGCGCAGCGCGGCGGCGGAGCCGGCATAGCCGCGGCGGTCCGTGCGCAGCAGCATCTGGCGCAGGCCTTGCGAGGAGGGCAGATCAGGGTCGGCGACCCAGCGCGGCATCACCACCTCCACCAGCGCCTGGGTGCCGATCTCCATCACCGCCTCGATGCGGTCCTGCCAGGCCTTGGGCGGCAGGAATTCCAGCGCGGTGTCCATCAGGATCAGCGACAGCACGCGGTCCGGTGCCTGGGCGGCGACCTGCATGGCGATGCGCCCGCCGATGGACAGGCCGAGCACATGCGCCCTGCGGACCCCCAGCGCATCCAGCAGCGCCAGCGCATCGTCGGCGTGCAATTCCATCGAGTAGTCGCCATCGGTCACGCCGGACAGGCCGTGGCCGCGCAGGTCCATGCGGATGACGCGGTGCGTGCGGCACAGGGTTTCGACCTGCGGCGCGAAGACATGCATCGATGTGCCGATGGAATGCAGCATCAGCAGGGGAGGCGCCTCCTCCGGCCCCTCCACCGTGGCATGCACGACGATGTCGCCCAGCTTCAGAAACATCCCGGCTCCCCACGCGGCTGCGGTGTTTGTATCACCCGTAAGCGCGGTGCGTGAAGGCGGGTGGCTGGGTCAGGCGCGTTCCAGAATCATCGCGATGCCCTGGCCGACGCCGATGCACATGGTGACCAGGGCATAGCGCGCCTTTCGGTTGTGCAATTCCTGCACCGCGGTCTGCACCAGCCGGGCGCCGGACATGCCGAGCGGGTGGCCGAGGGCGATGGCGCCGCCGTTGGGGTTCACGTGCTCCGCATCGTCGGGCAGGCCGAGATCGCGGGTGACGGCGAGCGCCTGGGCGGCGAAGGCCTCGTTCAGCTCGATCACGTCGATGTCGCCGAGCGTGAGGCCGGCCTTGGCGAGCACGCGCTTCACCGCCGGCGCGGGGCCGAAGCCCATGATGCGCGGCGCGACGCCGGCGGTGGCGACGGAGACGACGCGGGCGCGCGGCGTCAGGCCATGGCGGCCTGCGGCGGATTCGCTGGCGACCAGGATAGCGCAGGCGCCATCATTGACGCCGGAGGCGTTGCCGGCGGTGACGCTGCCGCCTTCCTTGCGGAACGGCGTGCCCAGCTTGCCCAGCGCCTCCATCGTGGTGTCCGGGCGGGGATGTTCGTCGGTGTCCACCACGATGGGATCGCCCTTGCGGCGGGCGATGGAGACCGGGACGATCTCCTGGGCGAAGCGGCCGGAGGCGATCGCCTTGCCGGCGCGCTGCTGCGAGCGCCAGGCGAAGGCGTCCTGGTCAGCCCGTGAGATCTGGAAATCCTGCGCGACGTTCTCTGCCGTCTCCGGCATCGAATCGATGCCGTGGGCCGACTTCATCTTCGGGTTGACGAAGCGCCAGCCGATGGTGGTGTCGTAGATCTCGGCGCTGCGGCTGAAGGCCTCGGCGGACTTGCCCATGACGAAGGGCGCGCGGGTCATGCTCTCGACGCCGCCGGCCAGCATGAACTCGGCATCGCCCGCCTTGATGGCGCGGGCGGCGATGCCGACGGCGTCCATGCCGGAACCGCAGAGGCGGTTGACCGTGCTGCCGGGGATCGATTCCGGCAGGCCGGCGAGCAGGGTGGACATGCGGGCGACGTTGCGGTTGTCCTCTCCGGCCTGGTTGGCGCAGCCGAAGATCACGTCCTCCACCGCGGACCAGTCGAGGTCGGGGTGGCGGGCCATCAGGGCGCGGAGCGGCACGGCGCCGAGGTCGTCCGGCCGGACATCCTTCAGGGCGCCGGCGTAGCGGCCGATCGGGGTGCGGGCGGCGTCGCAGATGAAGGCGTCGGCCATGGTCGGGTTTCCCTCAAGCTTTGTGCCGTTCGTGGCCCCGGCAGGCGCCCGCGTCAACTCAGCAGGTTCACCAGCCACAGGCTCAGCACCGGGAAGGCGACCAGCAGGCCGAGACGCAGGACATCCATCGCCAGGAAGGGCAGCACGCCGCGGTAGATGCGCGTCATCGGCACGTCGCGCGCCAGGCCGGAGACGACGAAGACGTTGAGGCCGATGGGGGGTGCCGTCAGCCCGATGCCGACGACGACCAGCACCAGGATGCCGAACCAGATGGCGGTTTCCTCCGTCGTCAGGCCGAAATCCAGTGCGGTGACGACGGGGAAGAACACCGGCAGGGTCAGCAGCATCATGGCCAGCTCGTCCATGACCGCGCCGAGGATGATGTAGACCAGCAGCAGAATTCCCAGGATGACATAGGGAGGAAAATTCTGCTCCGAGATCCAGAGGCCCAGCAGGTCCGGCGCCTGCGACAGCGCCAGGAAGGCGTTGAAGATCTCGGCGCCCAGCAGGATCGCAAAAATCATCGCCGTGGTCTCGGCGGTGGCGAACAGGCTTTCGCGGATCTGGCGCGGGCCGAGCGTACGGCGCAACAAGCCGACGGCCAGGGTCGCGATGCAGCCGATGGCGGCGGATTCGGTGGGGGTGAAGACGCCGCCATAGATGCCGCCGACGACGATGACGGCAATCGACAGCACCGGGATGACATTGAGGAAGGCGCGGCGGCGCTCCGCCGGGCTCGGCGCGTCCGCCGGCGGGCCAAGCTTCGGGTTCCGCTTCACCACGATCATGATGGCGATGATATACAGCGTCATCGCGATCAGGCCCGGGACCAGCGCGGCCATGAACAGCTTGGCGATGTTCTGTTCCGTGCTGATCGCATAGATCACCAGGATGACGCTGGGAGGGATCAGGATGCCGAGCGTTCCGCCGACGGCGATGGTGCCGGTGGAGAAGCCCGGGTCGTAGCCGAAGCGCCGCAACTCCGGCAGGGCCGCGCGTGCAAAGGTGGCGGTGGTGGCGACGGAGCTGCCGCAGACCGCGCCGAAGCAGGCGCAGGCGCCGATGACGCCCATCGCCAGGCCGCCGGGCTTGCGGCCGATCAGTGCATTGGCCGCCGCGAACAGGTCCCGCGCCAGGCCGCCACGTTCCGCCAGCGCGCCCATCAGGATGAACAGCGGGATGACCGACAGCGTGTAGTTCGCGAACAGGTGGTAGGGCGTCGTCTTCATGTAGTTGCCGAGCGCCGCCCAATCCAGGACGTGGACGTAGCCGCCGACACCCACCAGCAGCATCGCGAGGCCGACCGGGGCGCGGAGCGCGATGAGGGCCAGCAGCACGGCGAAGCCGGTCAGCGCCAGGGCGAATTCCGGTGCCATCAGGCGCGACCGCCCGACGCTCGCCCGGAGAGAAAACGCCAGGACCACAGCAGGGCGACAAGGCCCGTGACCGCGAAGGCGAAGGCGCCGATGGCGACGGCCCACCAGTAGGGCAGGGCGAGCAGGCCGATGGTGCGCATGCCGTTGCGCAGCGTCTCGATGGCCCCGAGGCTCATGCGTTCCGCCAGGAACAGGGTGACGGCGGCCCAGACCAGCATCCAGAACCCATCGATGCGCGACGTCACGGAGGCGGGCAGCCAGCCCGTGAAGCTGTCCACCAGGATGTTGGCGCGCATCAGCGTGCCATAGGCGAGGAAGCCGAAGACGGCGACGCCGGCGGCGATGGAGACCATCTCGAAATCGCCGCGGATCGGCTGGCTGGTGAAGAAGCGCAGGACCACGCTGATGCTGGTGATGCTGGCGGCCGTCAGCAGCGCGATGCCGCCGAGGAAGGCCAGCGCACGGGCTATGAACGGGATGGGGCCACCGGGGGGGGCTTCGACATTGGACATGGGCCGGCGGTCCTGGGTGGGGGAGGGGCTGCCGTGATGGGCGAGGTCTGCGCGGCCCCCTCACCCCACCCTCTCCCCCTTGAAGGGGGAGAGGGCTTCAGGGTCAGGTGCTGTGCTTGGCGATCAGGCGGCGGGCATCGGCCAGCAGCGCCGCACCGTCGAAGCCTCGCTCGGCGGAGGCGGCGACCCAGCTGTCGATCACCGGCTTCGTCGCCTCGACCCAGCGCTGCTTCTCCTCGGCGGAAAGCTGCACGATGGTGTTCTGGCGGCGGCGCTCGACCGTGGCGCGCACCACGGGGCCCTGCTCGTCCCAGGGCTTGGCGGCCATCTCGGCGGCGACCATGCCGGAATTGGCGTCCAGTACCGTGCGCAGGTCGGCCGGCATCGCCTCGTACTTCGCCTTGTTCATGGCCAGCACGAAGGTCGCCGAATAGAAGGTGGGGTTGCCGAGGATCTCGGTGTGGTTCGTCACCAGTTCCTGCAGCCGGATGGAGGGCACCACCTCCCACGGCACCACGGCGCCGTCGATCACGCGCTGGGACAGGGCTTCCGGCACCTGCGGGATCGGCAGGCCGATGGGGGCGGCGCCGAGGGCGCGCAACGCCTCCCCGGCCTGGCGGGTCGGGAAGCGCAGCTTCAGGCCGCGCAGGTCCTCCAGCTTCGTGACCGGGCGGTTGGCGTGGATGACCCCGCCATCATGCGCCCAGGCGACGATGGTGTGGACGTCGCTGAATTCCTGCCGGAGATGGCTTTCGAAGAATTCCCAGCACGCCTTGGCGTTCGGCGCGGCCTGCGGGTGGGCGATGAAGGGCAGTTCGAACACCTCGATCCGCGGGAAGCGGCCGGGGGTGTTGCCGGGCAGGGTCCAGACGATGTCCACCACGCCGTCGCGCGCCTGGTCGAACAGCTGCGGCGGGGCGCCGCCCAACTGCATCGAGGGGAAGATCTGGATGCGCAGGCGGTTGTTGGACTCGGCCGCGACCTTCTGCGCCCAGGGCATCAGGAAGTGGCGGTGTACGTTGGCGACCGGCGGCAGGAAGTGGTGCAGGCGGAGCGTCAACTCCTGCGCGCTGGCGCTGCGGATCAAGGCCGGTGCGGCGAGCAGGCCGGCGCCGAGCCGGGCCAGATGGCGGCGTTGGATGGTCATGGTGGCAGCCCCCCTTTCGGTCCGCGCCCTGGTCGCGGCAAATTGTTATAGGACAGAAGGATGCCCTGCCCGGGTGGCTCAGGCAAGGCGCAGCGTGGCGGCCTTGGCGGCGACGGCGGCGGCGCTGTCGCCCGGCCGGTAGATGGCGCTGCCGATGCCGAATCCGGCCGCGCCGGCGGCGCGCCAGGCCGGGATGTTGCCGGCATCGATGCCGCCGACGGGCAGGATGCGGGTGCCGGGGGGCAGGACGGCCAGCATCGCCTTCAGCATGGCGGGCGAGCCGGCCTCCGCCGGAAACAGCTTCAGGCCATCGGCGCCGGCCTTCAGCAGCGCGAAGGCCTCGCCCGGCGTGAAGAAGCCGGGGATGGCGATCATGCCCTCGGCCTTGGCGGCGCGGACCACGGCCGGGTCGGCGTGCGGCGTGACCACCAGGCGCCCGCCGACGGCGGCGATGCGGGCGCAGTCGGCCGGGTCGGTCACGGTGCCGGCGCCGATCAGCGCATCCTCGCCGAAGCGGGTCGCCAGCAGGCGGATGCTCTCCAGCGGGTTGGGCGAGTTCAGCGGCACTTCCAGCACGGTGATGCCGGCGGCGACCAGCGCCTCGCCAACGCCAATGGCTTCCTCCGGCTTCAACCCGCGCAGGATCGCGACCAGCGGGCAGGCCGCGAGCCAGTCCTTCAGACCCATCCGAGGCTCCTGCCGATATGGGTGAGGCCGGACGCGACCAGGTCCGGGTCGTGCCGCGTCACCGTGATGCCGCGCCGGACCAGCGCCGCCTCGTACAGATCCGAGAGATGCGCGGCGCCGGCGAGGTGGACGGCGGTGACGCCATCTGCCGCGGCCGCGATCTCGTGGCCGATCAGCAGGCCGGAGAGGAAGCTGCGGGTTTCCGCCGCCGCCAGCCGATCCATCAGGTGCAGGGTCCGGGCGCCGAACAGATGGTGCAGCAGGCCGCCCGGCTGGCGGGCGCGGTCGACGCCGCGGGCGAAGGCCGCTGGCTGGTCGGGGCCGTCCTCGCTGGTGCGGGCCAGGATGGTGTGCTGCGACAGGGCGGCGAAGGTCTCGCCGGTCATGTGGGTGGTGAAGCCGGTGACGCGGCCGGAGTCCAGCCGCGCCCATTTGCTATGGGTGCCGGGCAGGCAGGCGAGGCCGGTGCCGACGGTATCGGCGAGCGCAACCAGCTTGGTCTCCTCGCCGCGCATCACGTCGGGGATGCCGGCGGAATCCTCCGTCGCGAGGCCGGGGACCAGGCGGCACTCGGCACCTTCGAAGGGCACCGGGACGGTGGCAGACGCGATCTCGGCCGGGCCGGCGGGGCAGCGGAGGTAGGGCGCTTCCAGCCAGCCCTGGCGGCTGCCGACCATGCCGCAAAGCAGGACGTGGGTCTCGCCGTCATCGAGCCAGGGTCCGATGGCGTCCCGCAGCGCGGCTGGGAAGCCGCCGGGTGAAACGGTGAGGATACCAGCCGGCCGGTCGATGCGGTCCGGCGTGCCGATGCGGTAGGCACGCAGGCTGGTGGTGCCCCAATCGACTCCGATCATTGCCCGGCCCCGCGTTTCATCCCGCCGAGGGCATGCGCCCGCGGCGGTTCCCAGGCAAGGGGGGCGGCGGTCAGACGCCGGCCACGGTGATCTGCTGGTCGTTCTGGCCGCGCATCGCCCAGCCCGTCGTGCGGTTCTCGATGGCCACGGCGGCGACATACATCGCGACGCCCATGATCGCGGTGACGATCAGCCCGGCGAAGACCAGAGGCACGTCGAAGCGCGACGAGGCCAGGATCATCAGGTGGCCAATGCCTTTGTTGGCGGCCACCGTCTCCGCGATGATGGAGCCGACGAAGGCGACGGTGATGGCGATCTTCAGCGAGGCGAAGAAATACGGCATCGCCCGCGGCAGGCCGACCTTGCGGATGATGTCGGAGGGCTTTGCGCCGAGCGCGCGCAGCACGTCGCGCAGCTCCGGCTCCACCGTCGCGATGCCGGTGGCGACGTTCACCACGATCGGGAAGAAGCTGATCATGAAGGCGGTGATGACGGCCGGAACCGTGCCGATGCCGAACCAGATCACCAGGATCGGCACCACGGCGACCTTGGGGACGGAGTTGAAGCCGATCAGCAGCGGATAGAGGCCATGGTAGAGCAGCGACGAACTGCCGATGGCGACGCCGAGCAGCAGGCCGAACACCACGGCCAGCCCGAAGCCGATCAGCGTCGTCATCAGCGTCTGCCAGGAATTGTCCAGCAGCGGCACCCACCACTTTACCATGCTGGCGGCGATGTCGGTCGGCGCCGGCAGCACGAATTGCTGCACGTTGAACGCCTTCACCCCGGCTTCCCACACGACGAACATGCCGATGATGACCAGCCAGGGCAGCCAGGCCTGGAGCCGGCGGCGGCGTCGCTGGGCCAGCGCCATGGCCTGCAGGCGGCGCATCGCCTCCGGCGACATCGTGGCGTCGGCACGGGCCGGGGCGGGTTTCGCCGTGGCGGGCGCCGGGATTGCGACGTCACTGGCCATGGACAACCTCCTCGCCCTTGCGGGCCGCGCTGATGTGTTCCCGCAGATCATGCACCAGGCCGACGAAATCCGGCGTGTAGGTGGTCTCCAGCGTGCGCGGCCGCGGCAAATCCACCACGCGCTCCGCGATGATGCGGCCGGGGCGGGAGGACATGACCAGCACGCGGTCCGCCAGGTAGGCGGCCTCCCGCAGGTCATGCGTCACCAGGATCACCGTCGGCTTCCGCGCCATCCAGACGCCCTGGAGCACCGCCCACAGATCCTCCCGCGTGAAGATATCGAGCGCGGCGAAGGGCTCGTCCAGCATCAGAAGGGCCGGTTCGTGGATCAGCGCGCGGCACAGGCTGGCGCGCTGCTGCATGCCGCCCGAAAGCTCGTAGGGGAATTTCTTGTCGAAGCCGCCGAGGCCGACGAGCTTCAGCAGGTCCTGCGCCTTCTGCTCATACATGCTGCGCTGGCCGCGCAGCAGGCGGCGATGCGGCTCCACCACCTCCAGCGGCAGCATCACGTTGTCGATGATGTTGCGCCAGGGCAGCAAAGTGGGGTTCTGGAAGGCCATGCCGGCGATGGACAGCGGACCATCCACTTCCTGCCCCGCCACCAGCAGCGTGCCGGCGCTGGCGGGCCACAGGCCGGTGACCAGGCGCATGAGGGTCGACTTGCCGCAGCCGGAGGGTCCAACGACGGCGATGAACTCGCCCTTGCCCACAGAAAGCGTCGCCCCCTGTAGCGCGAGCGTACCCTCCATGCCGCCATAGCGCATGGCGACGCCGCTGATTTCGACGAAAGGTCGTTCCATTCGGATTCCCCGGACCCGCCACCGGCGGGCCTGTTGCGCACGGTCCTGTGTGCGACAGAGCAAGGCTCCGGCGCAAGCAGCCAGGCGGCGTCGCGGGTGGGTTGTCGGACGTTCCAAGGCGAAAGCTGCTGCGGAATCAGGCAGGCTGCCGCCGGTTCGGTCAGGGGGAGGCCAGGACCGCGGCGCAGGCCAGGGGCAGCCGTGGTGGCGGGGTCGGGCGCGCGGGTGGCCGGCGGGGCGGGTTGCGGGCTTCCTCCGAGAACCACCAGTCGAGCGAGGCGTCGCAGCCATCGCCGGGCGGCGGCGGCGCGATGCCCCGGCATTCGGCCTCGCCGGCTGGGCAGCGCAGCCGCAGATGCATGTGGCTGTCATGGCCACGCCAGGGCCGGACCTGGCGCAACCAGGCGGCGCCGCGGTGATCGGCACAGAGCCGGCGCTTGATGGCCGGGTTCACCAGCAGCCGGTCGAGGCCCGGCGCCTCGGCGGCAATGCGGATCAGGGTGGCGTGGCGGGCGGTCCAGCGGGCCGGGTCCACATCCAGCCCATCGGCGCGGACCAGGGAGGGGATGCTGAGGTCCTCCCGCTGCGCCGCCGGCACGCGCGGCTTCGGCCGCAGGTCCAGCCAGATATCGGCATCCAGCCCCGACTGGTGGCTGGCATGACCCCAGGGCATCGGCCCGCCGCGGGGCTGCGACAGGTCGCCGATCCACAAATCGGGCAGGCCTGCGGCACGCGCCCGGCCGGCGATGTGCGCGACCAGGGCAATGGTCTCGGGGTGGCCCCAGTGGCGGTTGCGCGAGGTGCGGATCGCCTGCCAGCCAGGGCCCTCCGGCGGCAGGGCGAGGGCACCGGCGAGGCAGCCGAGGTTGGTGGTGCCGATGCTGCGTGCCGGGCCCGGGGTGGGGCGCGGTGGGGCGGCCCAGTCCGCGGCCCGGGCCAGCGGGGCCTCCAGCCCAAGGGCGGGCAGCGGCGCGACGAGGAGGGCAAGCAGCGACCCCAGGATGAGCCGCCGCATGCCGTCAGCCGTTGAAGCGGAAGGCGCCGGACACCTGGTCGGGCTGGCTGGACTGCTCCGCCGGGGCGGCGGCCGCCGCGGCTTCCTTGGCACGGGCCTCGAGCTGGCGCGTCACCTCCACCAGCACCCGGGCCAGGTTCGGCAGTTGCAGGACCGGCACCACCACCAGGGCGGAGGGGTCCGGCTTGCCGTCCTTGGTGGCGCCGGTCTGCGCGCCGAGCGTGATGCGGGCGACGCCGCTGGCGACATGGACGTCGATGATGCCGTCGCCGAAGACGGTGGGAATGCCGGTCATGGTGTCTCTCCTGGGAAGTCTCGGCGGCAGTCTAACGGTTGCGCAACGACATCACTACTGCTCCCGGAACGCGCGGTGGAAGCTGTCGATCAGCGGTTGCAGCATGTAGCGGGCGAAGGTGCGCTCGCCGGTCTGGATCTGCGCCTCCACCGCCATGCCGGCCCGCAGGGTGATGCCCTCGACCGCACGGATCTGGTCCTCGTCGAGCTGGATCTGCACGCGGTAGTAGCTGGTGCCGCGACGCTCATCCTCCGTCACGTCGGAGGCGACGTAGGTGACCTGGCCGTGCAGGAAGGGAACCAGGCGCTGCTTGAAGGCGGGCAGGCGCACCTCCGCCTGCAGGCCGTTATGCACCACGTCGATGTCGTTCGGCTGGACATGCACCTCCGCGATGATGCGGTCGCGCGTCGGCACCAGGTCCAGCACCGGGTCGCCGGGGCGCAGCACGGCGCCGACGGTGAAGACGCGCAGGTTCAGCACCGTGCCGGCCTCGGGGGCCGTGATCTCGAGGCGGGTGGAGACATCCTGCGCGGCGCGCAGCCGCTCGTCGGTCTCGGAGAGGCGGACGCGGACCTCCCGCAGTTCGGTGGAGGCTTCCTGGGTGCGCTGGGTGGTGATGCGCTCCATCTCGCGCTCGGATTCCTCGATCTGGGCACGGGACCGGACCATCTGGTTGGTGATGTCCGCGATGTTGCCGTCGACCGAGGCGACCTGGCGTTGCAGCGCCAGCAACTGCGGCAGGCGCGCGAGGCCCTGGCGCAGCAGTTGCGCGGTATTGGTCTCCTCCGCCCGCAGCAGCACCAGCATGCGGCGCTGGGCGTCCATCTGGCCCTCGGCGGAGGCGATGGTGGCGCGGTGCTGGTCGATGCGCGAATGCAGCACCTGCATCTGGCTTTCCAGCGCCTGGCTGCGCGCCTGGAACAGCGCGCGCTGGCCGGTGACGACCTCCACCGCCCGCGGATCGCGCGAGGCGAGCAGGTCCGCGGGAAAGGCGATCTCGCGCGCACCGTCGAGTTCGGCGGCCAGCCGCGCATCCTGCGCCAGCAGTGCCCAGCGCTGGCTGCGCAGGGTTTCGGTGGTCTGCGCCGCCTGCGGCTGGTCGAGGCGCATCAGCACCTGCCCGGCGGTGACCACGTCGCCGTCGCGCACCAGGATGTCGCGCACGATGCCACCTTCGAAATGCTGCACGGTACGGCGGGTGCCCTCCACCTTCAGCAGGCCGGGGGCGATGGAAGCCTCGGCCAGCGGCAGCAGGCTGGCCCAGAGGCCGAGGCCGATGACGAAGACGAAGGTGATGAAATAGCCGAGCGTCATCGGCACGCCGGTGCGTGGCCGCGGCGCGTCCAGGATCAGCTCATCCTCGGGCGGCTGCCAGAGGGCGGGCGGGCCGCCGGCGGCCCGCGGTGCCAGGGCCTGGCCCTTGGGCGCGGGCGCCGGTGCCGGAACCGGTGCCGGAACCGGGGCGATCTGGCCGATCGGGATGCTGCTGCTCATCGCTCGCCTCCGGCCGTGCGGGCCTGCTGGACGATTTCCTGCGGGCGGTTGCCCTGGGCCAGGCGCTTCAGCACCTCGGCGCGCGGGCCGAAGGCCTCTGCCGCGCCGTCGCGCAGCAGCAGCACCTTGTCGACGCCCTGCACCAGGGTCGGGCGGTGGGAGACCAGGATGACGGTGGTGCCGTTCGCCTTCAGCGCCTCCAGCCCCCGGATCAGCGCCTGCTCGGCGTCGCCGTCCAGGTTGGAGTTCGGCTCGTCCAGCACGACGAAGCGCGGATTGCCGAACATGGCCCGCGCCAGGCCGATGAGCTGGCGCTGGCCGCCCGACAGGTGCTGGCCGCCATCGCCGATCTCGGTGTCGTAGCCCTGCGGCAGGCGCAGGATCATCTCGTGGCACCCGGCCAGCCGCGCGGCCTCGAACACCGTCTCCGGCGGTTCCTCCCGCATCCGGCTGATGTTCTTCATTATCGTGCCGTCGAACAGCTCCACATCCTGCGGCAGGTAGCCGACGTAGCGGCCGAAATCCTCCCGCTGCCAGGTGAAGACGTCGGCGCCATCCAGCCGCACGGTGCCGGCGGCGGGGGCCAGCGTGCCAATCAGCAGCCGGATCAGCGTGGTCTTGCCGGCGGCCGACGGCCCGATGATGGCGAGGCTCTCGCCGGCGGCAAGGTTGAAGGTGACGCCCTTGATGATGGCGACCGCCTGGCCGGGGAAGCCGAAGGTCACGCGCTCGGCGGAGATGCGCCCCTCCGGCGCCGGCAGCGCCATGCCCGGCGGGCGGATGCGCGGCTGCGCCAGGAAGCCGAGCAGGCGGCGATAGGATTGGCGCGCCTGCACCAGCTGCTTCCAGCCGCCGATCATCTGTTCCACCGGGGCCAAGGCGCGGCCCATGATGATGGAGGCGGCGATGGAGGCACCGGCGGTCAGCTGCTGTTCCAGCACCAGGTAGGCACCGACGCCGAGCACGCCGACCTGTACAACGAGGCGGGAGAAGCGGGTGATCGACAGCAGGATGGCGGCACGGTCCGCCGCGCGTTCCTGCGGCGGCATGGAGGAGGCGAGGCCTTCGCGCCAGCGGGCGAGCACGGCGGGCGCCATGCCCATGCTGTCGATCACCTCCGCGTTGCGGACCATGCTTTCCGCGCGGCGCTGGCTGGTGATGGAGGCGGTGCTGGCCTGGCGCACCAGTGACCCGGTGGCCCATTCATTGGCCAAAGTCAGCAGGAACAGCATCGCCGCGCCGGCCAGCGCGATCCAGCCCAGCATCGGGTGCAGGGCGAAGATGACGGCCAGGTAGATCGGCACCCAGGGCACGTCGAAGACGGTGAGCGAGGCGGGGGAGCCGAGCCAGGCGCGGCAGGCGCCGAGGTCGCGCAGCGCCTCCATCCGGTAGGGCCGGCCGCGGAGCTGGGATTCGATGGCGCGCAGGAAGGCCTCGGGCGCCACCTTGCCCTCGATCCAGGACGCCAGGCGCTGCATCACCTGGCCGCGCAGGCCGTCGAGGATCGCCATGATGAGCAGGGCGAAGATCGCGATCACCGTCAGGTAGTACAGCGTGTCGATGCTGCGGGAGCCGAGGACGCGGTCGAAGACCTGCATCATGTACAGCGAGACGGTGAGCTGCAGCAGGTTCACCACGCCGCTGAACAGCGCGACGCCGACGAGCTGCCGACGGCTGGCCGCGATGGCGCGCGACAGCACGGTATCGGGCGCACGGTCCTGTGCGCCGGGCAGCAGCGGCATGGGGCGGGACATGCTCACAGGATCCCCGCCGGCAGCAATGGCATGAGGTTGGCGCGCTGCGACCAAAGCACGAGGAGGATCGAGGCACCGAACAGCAGGGCCAGCAGGCTTGCGGCGAAGCTGCCCGTGAAGCCGAGCGACCGGCCGCTGCGCGACAGCTGCTCACGCGCCGCCTCCAGCCGGATGGTCTCGGCCTGGTTGTGCAGGGTGCGGAAGGCATGCGCCTGGAGCTCGGCCTCCGCCTTGCCGCGCATCGCCTCAGGGTCCGTCGGCCGGGCGGCCTCGACCGCCATGGCGAAGGCGAGAAGGTCGCGCAAGCGGTCATCCTCCCGCCCCGTCAGGAAATCCTCGAGGCAGGGCGCGGCGGGCGGCGGCAGGGACAGGCCAGGCACCACGGGCCGGATCTCGGCCGGACGCGAGTCCGTGGGACGCGCATCAACCGCCTGCGCCTCCGCCGGCCGTGCCTCCGGCGCCTGCTGGAGCTGCCTCATCTCGGTTCCTGACATGGGATGGTCCGTGTGCCCTGTGCGAAACTGCAACGGGAAGTCACCGCTCATCCGGCTCTTAGCATGCGCGACGGCACCAACAAACAATCGTGATGGAAACACTGCATCATGGAAAGTTCCGGAAAGAGTCATTGCTGAAGTGTTCATGCGCGAAATCTGGCGCAGGGATCGCGAGGTAGGCCATTCGGCGCGCCTCCAGCCGGCCGCGCGTGACGGTATCCAGGATGAGGCCGCAGGCCAGCGACAGGCTGGCCAGCAGCACCAGGCCCATCGACAGGACGGCGGTCGGCAGCCGCGGCACCAGCCCTGTGTCGAGGAAGGTCTGCACCACCGGCACCGCCAAGCCAAGTCCCGTCATGGCGAGCGCCAGGCCGATCAGCCCGAAGAACGGCAGCGGCCGTTCCCGGCGGACCAGCAGCAGGATGGCGTTCAGGATGCGGAAGCCGTCGCGCCAGGTATTGAGCTTCGACGTGCTTCCCGGCGGGCGGGCGCTGTAGGTGGTGGGGACTTCGTCCACCGGCATGCGCAATTCCAGCGCGTGGACGGTGAATTCCGTCTCGGTCTCGAAGCCCTCGGCCAGCGCCGGGAAGGACTTCGCGAAGCGGCGCGAGAAGACGCGGTAGCCCGACAGCATGTCGCTGATGCGGTTGCCGAAGATCAGCCGGACCATCCCGGTGAGCAGCAGGTTGCCGAGAACATGGCCGGGCCGGTAGGCGGCCTTCTCCTCCGTCACCCGCGTGCCGGTGACCAGGTCCAGCTTGTCCTCCAGCAGGCGACGGATCATGCCCGGCGCGGCGGCGGCGTCGTAGGTGCCGTCGCCATCGACCAGCACGTAGAGGTCGGCCTCCACATCCGCCAGCATCCGGCGCACGACATGGCCCTTGCCCTGCTGCGGTTCGCGTCGGACCTCGGCGCCGGCGGCGCGGGCGGCGGCCGCGGTGCCGTCGCGGCTGTTGTTGTCATAGACATGGATGGCGGCGGTCGGCAGTGCGGCGCGGAAGGCCGCGACGACGCCGGGGATGGCGACTTCCTCGTTGTAGCAGGGGATCAGGACGGCGATGCGGGGCTCGGCCATGGGTCAGGAAGGGCTCCGGGGGGCGGCGAAGACGAAGCGCCGGGACAGGATGAAATTGCCGGCCATGCCGGCCAGCGCTCCGGCGGCGACGCCGAGGATCGGGGCGGCGGCGACCGCCGGGACAAAGGCGATCAGCACCGCGTAGGTGCCGTAGTTGAAGGCGAAGCCGACGAGGTTCACCACCAGGAACAGCGCCCATTGCCGCGCCAGGGGCTGCGCCGGCCCCTCCGCCCGGAAGGTCCAGGCGCGGTTGAGCGCCCAGGTGGTGGTGGCGGCGGCGAGGTAGGACACTGCGCGGCCGGAGTACAGGCCGAGGCCCACTGCCAGGCCGGCATACAGCACCGCCGTATCCACCACGAACCCCACCGTGCCGACCACGCCGAAGCGCAGGAACTGCACCAGGCCGGCGGCCCGGCGCGGGCCCAGGGGCCGGGCCAGGGCGCGCTCGATCAGGGCTTCGGCGGCGCGTGCGGGCATGTTCGTTCCATGGTCGTGGGATATGGCGGGGCACCGGCTGGCGTGAACCCCGGCACGGCATCAAGGGTGCAGCGGCGTAGACCATGCGAGCGTGACCAAAACGCGGCAGCTTGCCCGGCCCGGGACGTGCTGCGAGCCTCCTCCCGGATTGGCGGGGAATGAGTCGGATGCGGGTCGGCGTGGTGGGGCTGGGCCAGATGGGCCTGGCGATGGCGGGGCGGCTGGTGGAGACCGGCGCCGAGGTTCTCGGGTTCGACCTGGATGCGTCCCGCTGCGCGGCGGCCGCGGCGCGCGGCGTGGCGGCCGCGGCCTCGGTCGAGGCGGTGGTGGCGCCCGTGGTGATCCTGTCCCTGCCGCATGACCGGGCGGTGGAGGCGGTGCTGCCCACGTTGTTCCCGGCGCTGCCGAAGGGCGCCGTGGTGGCGGATACCTCGACCCTCGACCCGCTTGCCGCGCGGCGCTTCGCCGAGGCGGCGGCGGAATGGGGCGTGGCTTACCTGGATGCGCCGGTGTCCGGCGGCCCAGCCGGGGCGGCGGCGGGCAGCCTTGCGATGATGCTGGGCGGCGACGCCGATGCCATCGCGCGGGCGCGGCCGGCGCTGGACCGCGTGGCGGGGAAGCTGATCCATGTCGGCGGACCGGGCGCCGGGCAGGTGGCGAAGCTGGTGAACAACCTGCTGGTGGCGACCCACCTGGCGGTGGCCGGGGAGGCGCTGCGGCTCGGGCGCCTCGCGGGCGTCGAGCCGGCGGACCTGCTGGCGGTGGTGAATGCCGCGTCAGGCCGGTCTGCCGCGACGGAGGTGAACTTTCCGCGCTGGATCCTCTCGGAGGGCTTCGATTCGGGCTTCTCCGCCGGGCTGATGCGCAAGGATGTGCGGCTGGCCCTCGAACTCGCCGACAGCGTCGGGGCGGCGCTGCCGGTCTGCGGGCAGGCGGCCGCGCGGTGGCAGGCGGCGGAAGCCTCGGACGCCGCGGATTTCAACCGGGTCCCGGCGGCCATCCTGGAGGGCGCGTGATGTTCCAGGCGGGCCGGGTGCTGGAGGCGGAGGTGGCGTGGCTGCTCGGCGGCCGCATCGGTAGCGTGGTGGAGGGGGAGGTGCTGGCCGGGCAGGGCGCGCCCGTCGGCCTGGAGGACCCGGCGACCGGGCTGCCGATGATCTCCTACGCCGATGCCGGGGCGGGCGTGGCACGGCAGGCGGCGGCCGGGGCGGCGCGGGCGCAGTTGGCCTGGATGGCATTGTCCGCGGCCGAACGCGGGCGGCGCATCTGGGCGCTGGGCGGGCTGATCCGACAGAATGCGGAGGCGCTGGCGCGGCTGGAATCCGCCAATGCCGGCAAGCCGCTGCGGGACTGCCGGGCGCAGGTGGCCCGCGTCGCGGAGATGGCGGAATACTGGGCCGGCTGGTGCGACAAGATCGAGGGCCGCACGGTGCCGGTGCCCTCCGGCCACACCGTCATCATCCGGCGCGAGCCGATGGGGGTGGTGCTGGCGATCACGCCCTGGAACGCGCCGCTGTTCACCTGCGGCTGGAACGTGCTGCCCGCCATTGCCGCGGGAAATGCCGTGGTGCTGAAGCCTTCGGAATACACGCCGCTGACCTCCATCGCCTTCGGCCTTCTGGCGATCGAGGCCGGGCTGCCACGCGGCCTGGTGCAGGTGGTGGCGGGGCTGGGGGCCACGAGCGGCGAGGCGCTGCTGGCGGCGCCGGAGGTGGCGATGGTGACCTTCGTCGGCGGCGCCGCCAGTGCGGCGCGCATCGCCGGGACCTGCGCGGCGCGGATGATCCCCTGCGTGCTGGAGCTCGGCGGGAAGTCGGCCAACATCGTCTTCGCGGATGCCGACCTGCCGGCCGCGGTGCAGGGCGCGCAGCAGGCGATCTTCGCGAGCAGCGGGCAGAGCTGCGTCGCAGGCTCCCGCCTGCTGGTGCAGCGCCCGGTGCATGACCGCTTCGTGGAGATGATGGCCGCGGCATCTGCGAAGATCCGGCTGGGCGATCCGCTGGACGGGGCGACGGAGGCCGGGCCGGTGGCGACCGCGCGGCAATTCGCGCATGTGTCCGGGCTTGTCGCGGCCGGCGTGGCCGAGGGTGCGGCGGCGCTGGCGGCGCCGCGGCCGGAGGCGCTGCCGCGGGACGGGTTCTGGGTGATGCCGACCATCCTTGCCGGACTGACGAACGAATCCAGCGCGGCGCAGACGGAAATCTTCGGCCCGGTGGTCGCTGCGATCCCGTTCGAGGACGAGGCGGAGGCGGTGCGCCTGGCGAATGCCACGCCCTACGGCCTGGCCGGCGCGGTGTGGACCCAAAGCCTCGGCCGGGCGCATCGGGTGGCGGCGGGGGTGCGGGCCGGAAGCTTCTGGGTCAATGGCTACGGCACCATCCATGTCAGCGTCCCCTTCGGCGGCTTCGGTGCCAGCGGGCATGGAAGGTCCTCGGGGCAGGAGGCGCTGGCGGCCTACACGCAGTCCAAGGCGGTTTGGGTGGAGACGGCTGAACAGCCGGCGCTGGGCTTCGGCCACCGTCCCTGAAACCGGGCCTTGCATCGGGCGGCGGAAGCCTGTTCCCTTCGCCGCCAGGGAATGTCGCGGCGCATCGCCGCGGGCTTTGGGAGACCATCGAAAAATGCTGCGACGTCATCTGATGACCGGCGCCGGGGCGGCGCTGGGCGCCTCGGCCCTCGGCGGGTCCTTGAGCGCGCCCGCCTACGGCCAGGGCGCGGCCGCGGCATCGCGCGTGCTGAAGTTTATTCCCCAGGCCGACCTGGCGGTGACGGACCCGATCGTCACCACCGCCTATGTCACCCGCAACCACGCCTACATGATCTGGGATACGTTGTACGGCTTCGACGCCGACTACAAGGCGCAGCCGCAGATGGCCCAGGGCCATACGGTGGAGGATGACGGCAAGCGCGTTACCATCACGCTGCGCGACGGCCTGAAGTGGCATGACGGGTCGCCGGTGAAGGCCAGCGACTGCGTCGCCTCCATCCGCCGCTGGGGCGCGCGCGATGCGCTCGGTCAGGTCCTGCTGGCGCAGACGGATGAGCTGACGGCCACCGACGACAAGACCATCCTGTTCCGGCTGAAGAAGCCGTTTCCGCTGCTGTTCGAGGCGCTGGGCAAGCCCTCCACCCCCGTCGCCTTCATGATGCCGGAGCGCCTGGCCAGCCAATCGCCGAGCACGCCGATGACCGGCGAGCTGATCGGCAGCGGCCCCTTCAAGTTCGTCGCGGGCGAACGCATCGCCGGCGCCCGCGTGGTCTATGAGCGCTTCGCCGACTATGTGCCGCGCACCGGCGGCGAGGCGAGCTGGACCGCCGGCCCGAAGGTGGCGAAGTTCGACCGCGTGGAATGGCACGTGACGCCGGATGCGGCGACGGCCGCCGCGGCGCTGCAGAACGGCGAGATGGATTGGTGGGAACAGCCGACCGGCGACCTGCAGCCGCTGCTGCGGCGCAACCGCAACGTGGTGCTGGAAATCCCGGACCCCACGGGGCTGATGGCGATCGCGCGCTTCAACCACCTGCACGCCCCCTTCGACAAGCCGGCGGTGCGCCGCGCCCTGCTCGGCGCGGTGAACCAGGCGGACTTCATGACCGCGGTGATCGGCACCGACCGCAGCCTGTGGCGGGAGGGGATCGGCTTTTTCCCGCCGGGCACGCCGATGGCCTCCGACGTCGGGGTCCAGGCGGTCACCAGCGCGCGCAACATGGACAAGGTGAAGGCGGACCTCGCCGCCGCCGGCTACAACGGTGAGAAGGTGACGCTGATCGCGGCGTCCGACTTCCCGTCGCTGAACGCGCTGGCGCAGGTTGGCAACGACATGCTGCAGCGCGCCGGCATGAACGTCGAGTACGTCTCGACGGACTGGGGCACGGTGGTGCAGCGGCGGGCGAGCCGGGAGGCGCCCGACAAGGGCGGGTGGAGCATGTTCTTCACCTTCTGGTCCGGCCTCGACATGTTCAACCCGGGCGTGCACCAGAGCCTGCGCGGCCATGGCCAGCAGGCCTGGTTCGGCTGGCCGAC
Source organism: Falsiroseomonas sp. E2-1-a20 (assembly GCF_051433195.1). Classification (NCBI taxonomy): domain Bacteria; kingdom Pseudomonadati; phylum Pseudomonadota; class Alphaproteobacteria; order Acetobacterales; family Roseomonadaceae; genus Falsiroseomonas; species Falsiroseomonas sp. E2-1-a20. The sequence continues at coordinate 222,714 of NZ_JBHMFT010000003.1, forward strand.
CATCCCGCGGATCGAGGAACTGCGCGCGGCGTGGTTCGAGGCGCCGGACCTGGCGGCGCAGCAGGCGGTTGCACGGCAGATCCAGGAGGTGGCGTTCCAGGAGGTGCCCTACCTGCCGCTCGGCCAGTATTTCCAGGCGACCGCCTACCGCCGCGACATCACCGGCGTGCTGAAGGGGCTGCCGCTGTTCTGGAACGTGCAGCGCGGCTGAGGCCAGGTCCGAGGGCGGACCGGCGCGGGGACCTGGTTCTCCGCGCACAACATCCTGATCCCGCACAAGCTGCGGGAATGGATGCGGAAGCTATATGGTCGGGATCCGCCCAAGGTTTTGGGCGACCTGCGGGACCGCGGCCGGTGGGCTGACCGCAGGCCAACCCCGACCGGATAGAAGTCTCGAAGCCCGCATGTGCAGCCAGCCCGTCGCCGCAGAACCCGGCCCGCCACCGCCGACCGGCCGCGGCGCCCATCCGGGCCGGCTGTTGCGGCATGCGGCCTGGGAAATTGCGGAGGCTGCGCTGCTGGCTGCGGTGCGGCAGGGGAGCGGCGTGGTGGCGCTGCTCGGCGGCCCAGGGGTCGGCAAGACGCTGATGCTGGATTCGCTGGAACGCGACCTGCGCACGGATGGCGTGGTGGTGCAGCGGCTCGACTTCGGCGATGCGGCCACCGGTGCGGAAGCCGCGGCGGTCCTGCTGGTTGATGAGGCCGGGCGCATCGACGATGCCGGCCTGGCCGCCCTGGCGGCGGCGCCGGACCAGGTGGCGGTGCTGGCGGCGCTGCCCTCCTTCGCGGCCCGGCTGGAGGAGGTTCCGCACCGGGTGGTGCGGCTGCCCGGGCTTCGGGCCGAGGATGTGGCGCAGTATGTCGCGGCCCGGCTGGCGGCGCTGGAGGTTCCGGCCTCTCGCATGGGGCCGGATGCGGTGGCGGCGCTGGGGCTTGAATCGGCCGGCGTGCCGCGGCTGCTGAACGTGCTGATCGGCAGCAGCCTGTTCACCGCGGGGCTGGAGAAGGCCGAAGCGGTCAGTGGCGAGCATGTGCGCAGCGCCGCCGGCATGCATGCGCTGTCGGCGGTGCGGGTGAGGGTGAGCGAACCCGCACGCGCGGCCGTGGCACCGGCCCGGCCGGCCGCCCCCGTCCCCGCATCGGCGCCGCCGGTCCTGGAAGCGGTACCGGAGCAGGTGCCGGACGCCATGCCGGAACCGCCGCCGGCGGCGGCTGCCGCGCCGCAGGACAACGCTGCGCAGCGGTCCAGCGGCATCCTGCCCTGGCTGGTCGCGGGCGTGGTCTTGGGACTGATCGGCGCGGCGGGCGCCTGGGTGATGCTCGGCCCGGGCTCGGCCGGTGCGCTGCGCGGCGGCGCGGGGTCGGAGGTGAGGCCGGTCGCGCAGGCCCAGGGCCAGCCCGATCCGACGCCGCCGCCGGTCGTGCCACCCGAGGCGCCGGACGTTGTCCCGGCGCTGCCGGTGGCCCCGCCGGCCCGCATCGTGCTGACCTATCCGCGCGGCGATGCGAACGCCGCCGCGCGCGGAGAGGCGCTGGCCGCGGCCCTGCGCGCGGCCGGCCGGACTGTCGCGGCGCCGTTCCCGGTCTCCCAGGCCGGCGGGGAGGAGGTGCTGCGCTATTTCTTCCTCGAGGATCGGGAGATGGCGCTCGCGATCGGCGCGCGCGCTGGCCAGGCGCCGCAGGCGCACCGGTTGGGCCGGGTGCCGGACGGCGCGCCGCTGCCACGGCCCGGCACTGTCGAATGGGCGCTGCCGGCGCCAAGCGGGCGGCCCGCTGCGCGTGAGACGCCGGTGCCTGGGCTGGCGGCGCTGGCGGCGCCGGAGCCGGAAGCCCCGGTCCCCGGCGCGCTTCTGCCGGCGGCGCGGCTGCCACTGGACGTGGAACTGCGCTGGCGCCTGCCGGCGGCAACCACCGCCTCGCCATGCTGTTTCGTCGAGGTGATGGGGCTGGAGGAAGGCGCCTGGCAGGAGGTGTTCTCGGGCTATGCGCCGCAGTCGGGGCGGCACGCGGTACCGGTGACGGCCGCGCGCGGCTACGCCTGGCGGGTCACGCTGGTGTCCCGTGACGGGCCCCGCTACGCGGCCGGGCGCTGGTCGCGCTTTACGGTCGTGGAGGCTGGTGAATGAGGTTTTCGTGCCGCCTGGCGCTGCTGCTGCCCGTCCTGCTGCCCGCACTGGTGGTGGCCTGTGCGCAGCCCCGGCCGGTCGGCACGCGCGTGGTGCTGCCGCCACGCGCGGCGCCGGCGGAACCGGTGGCGCAGGCGGATGGCGCCTGGTCCTTCAGCATCGCCAATGGGGTGTGCAGCGCATCGCTGGAGCAGGATGCGGCGACGCTGGCGGTGGCGGCGGGGCCGGGGCGCGAATTGTCCTATGAAGCACGGGGCGGGCGGCGGATCAGCCAGGTGGCGTTCCGCGGCGCGGAAGGCAATTGGCAGCTTCGCTTCCCCGCCAGCCAATCCCGCGTGACGCGGCGGCTGGATGCGGCGGGCGAACGGCGCATCCGCGCGCTGCTGGCCGGCGGCACGCTGCGCTACAGCCGGCCGGGCACGCGCGTGCTGTCCGTGACGGTGCCGGATGCCGGCATCTCGGGCCGCGACTGGTTTGGCTGCGTCTCTGCGCTCCGCACCGAATCGCCGGAGCTTCCGGTGCCCCCCGAGCCACCGGAGCCGCCCGGGGCATATGGACAACCGCCCGCCTAGCTTGCGGCTTGCGGGACGCGGCCAGGGCTGGTCTGATCCTCCCGGGAATGGCTTGAACGGGAGAACAGGATGCTTCGCAGGACACTGCTGAAGACAGGCGCTGCCATCGGCGGTGCCAGCGCATTGCCACACGCCGCGATCGCGCAGCCGGCGCAGAACCGCGTCCTGAAGATGGTGCCGCAGGCGAATCTGACCAGCCTGGACCCGATCTGGACCACGGCGAACATCACCCGCAACCACGGGCACATGATCTATGATACGCTGTACGGGATGGACGCGCAGTTCCGCCCGCAGCCGCAGATGGCGGCGGGCCATGTCGCGGAGGATGGCGGGCGGCGCATCATCATCACGCTGCGCGACGGGTTGAAGTTCCACGACGGAACGCCGGTGCTGGCGCGCGACGTGGCCGCCAGCGTGTCCCGCTGGATGAAGCGCAACCCGTTCGGCCAGAAGCTGGCGACGGTGACGGATGCGGTGTCCGCGCTCGACGACAAGCGCGTGCAGTTCAGCCTGAAGCGCCCCTTCCCGCTGCTGTTCGCGGCGCTGGCGCAGGTCTCCAACAGCCCGGCCTTCGTGATGCCGGAGCGCATCGCGAGCACGGATGCCTTCACGCAGATCCGCGAGGCGGTGGGCAGCGGCCCGTTCCGCTTCAAGCCGGACGAATACAATTCCGGCAGCCTGGTGGTGTACACGCGCAACCCGGACTACGTGCCGGTGCAGGGCGGCATGCCGAGCCTGACGGCCGGGCCGAAGATCGCGAATTTCGACCGCGTCGAATGGCACATCATCACGGACGCGGCGACCGCCGCCGCGGCGATCCAGACCGGCGAGATCGACTGGTACGAGCAGCCGCCGCCCGAGATCCAGCAGCTTCTCCGCCGCAACCGCAACGTACGGATCGAGGCGATCGACCCGTTGCCGCTGACCGGCATCCTGCGCTTCAACCACCTGCACGCGCCGTTCAACGACAAGAAGCTGCGCCAGGCGATGCTGCCGGCGATCAGCCAGTCCGACTTCATGCAGGCGATCGTCGGCACCGACCCCGACAATTTCAACGCGGAGACCGGCTTCTTCACGCCCGGCACGCCGCTGGCCAACGACGCCGGCATGGCGCCGTTGATGGGCGCGCGCAGCCTGGATCGTGCCAAGGCGCTGATGCGGGAGGCAGGCTACACCAACGCGCCGATGCGGCTGATCGGGCCGACCGACATCCTGGCGCCGTCGGCGATGACGCAGGTGGGCGCGGATCTGGTGCGCCGGCTGGGCTTCAACGCCGACATCGTGCTGACCGACTGGGGCACCACGGTGCAGCGGCGCACATCGCGCGAGCCGGTGGAGAGTGGCGGCTGGAGCATGCTGTTCACGGCATTCTCGTCCTTCGACTTCGCCAATCCGGCAGCGCACTTCCCGCTGCGCGGCAACGGCACCGGCGCCTGGTTCGGCTGGCCCTCGATCCCCCGGCTGGAGGAGCTGCGCGATGCGTGGTTCGAGGCGCCGGACCTGGCGGCGGAACAGCGCCTGGGGCGGGAGATGCAGGAGGTGGCGATGGACGAGCTGCCCTACATCCCGGTCGGTGCCTACAAGTCGCTGACCGCGCTGCGCAGCAACCTGTCCGGCCGCGTGCCGGGGCTGGCGCTGTATTGGGGCATCAAGCGCGACTGAGTTTCCTCGGCATCAAGTCTCGGGCGGGAGAGTGAAGATGATCGGTCGGCGTGGGTTGATGGCGGCTTCGGCCGCGGTGGTGGCGGCACCCAACGTGGTCTCGGCGCAGGGTGGGGCGGCGCGGAGCCTGCGGGTGATCCCGCAGGCGAACCTGACCTCGGTGGACCCGGTGTGGACGACGGCGGTGGTGACGCGGAACCACGCCTTCATGATCTACGACCAGATCTGCGCCCAGGACAGCAAGGGCGAGATCCAGCCGCAGATGGCGGAAGGCTGGACCGTCTCGGACGACAAGCTGGCCTGGACCTTCACGCTGCGCGAGGGCCTCGCATTCCACGATGGCGAACGTGTGCTGGCGAAGGATGCGGTGGCGTCCATCAGGCGCTGGGCGCGACGCGATCCGTTCATGCAGGTGCTGATCGGCAATGTCGCGGAGGTGGAGGCGCTGGATGACCGCCGCTTCCGCTTCCGCCTGCACCGGCCGGTGCCGCTGCTGACGATGGCGCTGGGCCAGACGCAGTTTCCCTGCTTCGTCATGCCGGAACGCATCGCCAGCACGGACGCCTTCACGCAGATCCGCGACACCGTGGGCAGCGGGCCGTTCAAGTTCGTGCCGGGCGAATGGAACCCGGGGCAGCGCGCGGTGTGGGCAAAGAACGACGCCTATGTGCCGCGCGGCGAGGTGGTGGACGGTCTGGCCGGCGGCCGGCGGCCCAACATCGACCGCATCGAGTGGACCATCATCACGGACCCCGCGACCAGCGCCAACGCGATGATGCAGGGCGAGCAGGATTACTGGGAGTATCCGCTGCACGACCTGCTGCCGCTGATGCGGCGCAACCGGGAGATGGTGGTGCAGCAGCGGCTGCTGGACGGCACCTATGGCGTCTGCCGCTTCAACACGCTGCAGCCGCCCTTCAACAACCCCGCCATCCGGCGCGCGGTGGCGATGGCGGTGGACCAGCGCGACTACCTGCGCTCGGTTGCGGGCAACGACGCGGATGGCTGGGGCGTGTGCGAGGGCGTGTTCACCTGCGGCACGCCGCTGGCCAATGAATCCGGCAGCGAGATCCTGAAGACGCGCAACATCGAGCGTGCCAAGGCCGCGCTCGCCGCGGCGGGCTACAATGGCGAGAAGGTCGTGCTGATCGCGCCGGGCGACTATCCGCAGATCAACGCGCTGTCGATGGTGACGGCGGACATCCTGACGCGCCTGGGCATGAACCTGGAGCTGATCTCCACCGACTGGGGCACGCTGGTGCAGCGGCGCGCGAGCAAGGAGCCGGTGGAGCGCGGCGGCTGGAGCATCATCCACACCACCTCCTCCGGCCAGTCGCTGGCGCTTCCGGTGTACCACCTGTTCCTGCGCGCCAACGCGGCGAATGCCTGGTTCGGCTGGCCCGACGAGCCCGAGATCGAGCGCCTTCGCGGGGAGTGGGTGCAGACCGGCGACCCCGCCGAAAGCCGGCGCATCGCGGAGCAGTTGAACGCCAAGGCGATGGAGTCGATGTACTACATCCCGCTCGGCTTCTACTGGCAGCCGAGCGCCTGGCGCCGCAACGTCACCGGCGTGTTCCGCGCGCCGGCCACCGTGTTCTGGAACATCGGCAAGGGCTGACGCAGATGATCACGCGGCGTGGGATGATGGCGGCGGCCGGCCTGGGGCTGGCGGCGCCACGGGTGGCCTCGGCGCAGGCGCAGGCGGGCGTGCTGCGCTTCGTGCCGCAGGCGAACCTGTCGAACATAGACCCGGTGTGGTCGACGGCCGTGGTGGTGCGCAACCACGGTCTGATGATCTACGACACGTTGTATGGCCTCGGCGCCAACTTCCAGCCGAAGCCGCAGATGGCGGCGGGGCATGAGGTCTCCGACGAGGGACGGCGCTGGACGATCACGCTGCGGCCGGGGCTGCGCTTCCACGACGGTGCGCCGGTGCTGGCACGGGACTGCGTCGCCTCCATCGCGCGCTGGGCGAAGCGGGACGTGCTGGGGCAGCGGCTGGACGGGCTGCTGGACGGCATGCGGGCGCTGGACGACTCGCGCTTCGAGATCCGCATGAAGAAGGCCTGGCCGGGGCTGGCCTTCGCGCTCGGCAAGCCATCCGCCAACATCTGCGCCATCATGCCGGAACGGGTGGCGCAGACCGACCCGTTCCAGCAGATCCAGGACTACACCGGCAGCGGGCCGTTCCGCTTCGTGCGGGATGAATTCCGGCCCGGTGACCGGGTGATCTACACGAAGTTCAATGAATACGTGCCGCGCGACGAGCCGAGCGATTTCCTGGCCGGCGGCAAGCCGGTACATTTCGACCGGGTGGAATGGCGGGTGATGCCCGACCCCTCCACCGCCGCCGCCGCCTTGCAGAACAACGAGGTGGATTGGTGGGAGACGCCGCTGGCGGACCTGCTGCCGCTGCTGCGCCGCAACCGCGACATCGTGGTGGATCTGGTGAACGGCGCCGGCAATCTCGGCGTGCTGCGCTTCAACTTCCTGCACCCGCCCTTCGACAATGCGGCGGTGCGCCGTGCCATCCTGCCGGCGCTGGACCAGCGCGCCTTCATGGATGCCGCGATCGGCACCGATCCGGAGATGTCCCGTGTACCGGCCGGCGCCTTCACGCCAGGCATGCCGCTGGCGAATGATGCGGGGCTCGAGGTGCTGTCCGGGCCGCGCAACCTGGAGGCGGCGCGGGCGGCGTTGCGCGCTTCGGGCTATGCCGGGCAGCGCGTCGCGATGCTGTCCGCCAGCGATATCCCGGTGCTGCAGAACCTGTCCGAGGTGGCGGCCGACCTGCTGCGCCGGATCGGCTTCAACGTCGACCTGCAGGCGATGGACTGGGGCACGCATATCCAGCGCCGCACCAACCGCGGGCCCTCGGATCAGGGCGGCTGGAACGCCTTCTGCACGACGTGGGAGGGCTTCGACGTCTCCGTGCCCGGAAGCCACCAGCCGATCCGCGGCCACGGCGCCGCGGCCTGGGCCGGTTGGCCCACGATTCCGCGCCTGGAGGAACTGCGGGAAGCCTGGTTCGAGGCGCCGGACCTGGCGGCCGAGAAGCGCATCGCGGAGGAGATGCAGCGCGTGGTGTGGCAGGAGGTGCCGTTCCTGCCGCTAGGCCAGGTGCTGCCGCGCATGGCCTATCGGCGCAGCCTGACGGGCGTGGTGAAGGGCGGTCCCGCGCTGTTCTGGGGCGTGCGCCGCGCCTGAGCCGGCCGCGTGGCACGCTGTGTGCAACGCAGCAGGACTGTGTGCGCCGTCCCATGTTCAACCAGCCGGGACGCTGGCGCATCGCACAGGGATAAGGCAGGCTGCCCGAAATCAGGGCGTCTGGGACAAGGGGCTTCAAAGAATGGAACGCAGGTCATTCCTCAAGGCCGGCATCGGCGCCGGCACTCTGGCGGCGGCGGGTGGGTACGGTACCCCGGCGCTGTCGCAGGGCGCGCGGGCGCGCACGCTGCGCTTCGTGCCGCAGGCGAACCTCGCCAATTTCGATCCGATCTGGGGCACGCAGTATGTCGTGCGCAACGCCTCCGCCATGGTGTGGGACACGCTGTACGGCGTGAACGACAAGCTCGAGCCGCTGCCGCAGATGGTGGAGGGGGAGACCGTCTCCCAGGACGGCCTGACCTGGACCTTCAAGCTGCGCGCCGGGCTGCGCTTTCATGACGGCACGCCGGTCCTGGCGAAGGACGTCGTCGCTTCCATCGCCCGCTGGGCGCCGCGCGACCCGATGGGCCAGATGGTGCGCGCCATCCAGAAGGAACTGGTGGCGGTGGACGACACCACCTTCCGCTGGGTGCTGGGCAGCCCCTACCCGAAGTTGAAGTATGCGCTCGGCAAGACCAACACGCCGATCTGCTTCATCATGCCGGAACGGATCGCGACGAAGTTCGACAGCTTCACGCAGATCGATGAATATGTCGGCTCCGGCCCGATGCGCTTCGTGCGCAACGAATGGGTGCCGGGCGCCTCGGCCGTGTTCCAGAAGTTCGACCAATATGTGCCGCGCGAGGGCACGCCGAGCTGGCTGTCCGGCGGCAAGGTCATGGGCGTCGACCGCGTCGAGTGGGTGGTGATGCCGGACCCGGCGACGGCGGCGGCGGCGCTGCAGAACGGCGAAGTGGATTGGTGGGAGAACCCGATCACCGACCTGGTGCCGCTGATGCGCCGCAACCGCAACATCCGGCTCGATATCGCCGATCCGCTCGGCAATATCGGCAGCTTTCGGATGAACCACCTGCACGCGCCGTTCAACTCCAAGAAGATCCGCCAGGCGGTTCTCGCGGCGATGAGCCAGGAGGACTACATGCGCGCCCTCGTCGGCACCGACGATGCGCTGTGGAAGGCGCTGCCGGGCTTCTTCACGCCGGGCACGCCGGCCTACACGGAAGCCGGCGGCGACATCCTGAAGGGTCCGCGCAACATGGACCTGGCGAAGCGCCTGTTGCAGGAAGGCGGCTACAACAACGAGCCGGTGATCTGCATCGTGGCGCAGGACCAGCCCATCACGAAGGCGCAGGGCGACATCACCGCGGATTTGCTGAAGCGGATGGGGATGAACGTCGATTTCGTCGCCACCGACTGGGGCACCACGGGCCAGCGGCGCGCCATGAAGAACCCGCCGAATTCGGGCGGGTGGAGCATGTTCCACACCTGGCACGCCGGTGCGGACTGCGTGAACCCGGCCGCCTACAACGCGGTGCGCGGCACCGGTCAGCAGGCCTGGTTCGGCTGGCCGGAATCGAAGGGCGTCGAGGACGGCGTGACCGAGTGGTTCGCGGCGCCGAATGCGGCGGCGGAAAAGGCGGCGATGGACAAGATCAACACGGCGGCCATCGACGACGTGGTCTACGCGCCGACCGGCTTCTTCCTGGGCTATACAGCCTGGCGCAGCAACGTCAGCGGTATCCAGAAGGGTCCGCTGCCGTTCTTCTGGGGCGTCAACAAGACCTGACCCTGCCAGGCCTGGGCCAGCCCACGGGCCGGCCCCGGCCGACTTGCTGAACTGAAAGGTCCATAAAGCGAATGTTCGCCTACATCGTCCGAAGAGTCCTCGCCACCATCCCCGTCATGGCGATCGTGGCGCTGTTCGTCTTCTCGCTCCTCTACATCGCCCCGGGCGACCCGGCGGCGGTCATCGCGGGCGACCAGGCGACGCCGGACGATGTGGAGCGCATCCGTGCCAGCCTGGGCCTGGACCGGCCGTACCTGGTGCGGTTCGGCGCCTGGGTGTTCGACATCGCGCGCGGTGACCTGGGTGTTTCCATCTTCACCAACCTGCCGGTCAGCACGATGATTCAGCAGCGCATCGAGCCGACGCTGTCGCTGATGATCGTCACGCTGATCCTGGCGGTGTCGATCGCGGTCCCGATGGGTGTGCTCGCCGCGTGGCGGCAGGGTACGGGGATCGACCGCGCGGTGATGGGCTTCGCCGTGCTCGGCTTCTCCGTGCCGGTCTTCGTGGTGGGCTATGTGCTGGCCTACATCTTCGCGCTGGAGCTGGATTGGCTGCCGGTGCAGGGCTACACGCCCTTCGCGCGCGGCTTCTGGCCCTGGCTGCAGAACCTCATCCTGCCGGCGGTGGCGCTGGGGTCGGTGTACATCGCGCTGATCGCCCGCATCACGCGCGCCACGATGCTGGAGGTGCTGCAACAGGACTACATCCGCACGGCCAAGGCCAAGGGGCTGGGCCAGCGGGCGATCCTGTTCGTGCATGCGCTGAAGAATGCGGCGGTGCCGATCATCACCGTCATCGGTATCGGCGTCGCGCTGCTGATCGGCGGCGCCGTGGTGACGGAAAGCGTCTTCGCCATTCCAGGGCTTGGGCGGTTGACGGTGGATGCGATCCTGCGGCGGGACTACCCGGTGATCCAGGGCGTCATCCTGCTGTTCAGCTTCGTCTACGTGCTGGTCAACCTTGCCATCGACCTGGCCTACACTCTGTTCGACCCGAGGATCCGGTATTGAGCACCGCAACTCTCCCTCCGGGAGTCAACGCCGCCGTCCCGATGCGGGACATCATGCCGCCCGTTCGTGCGCGCGGTGGCGTGTTCGGCTTCATCCGGCGCAACCCGACCATCGCCATCGGCGGTTTCCTGGTCTTCGCGATGGTCTTCATCGCCGTCTTCGCGCCGTTCCTGACCAGCAAGGACCCGACGGCGCTGGCGCCGGCGCTGCGCACGCGGGAGCCTTCGGCGCAGTTCTGGTTCGGCAGCGACATGCTGGGCCGCGACATCTATTCGCGAGTCCTGTATGGCGCGCGGGTCTCGCTGACCGTGGGCTTCGCGGTGGCCATCTGCGCCTCGGCCATCGGCCTGTTCATCGGCCTGGTGTCCGGCTTCATCCGGGTGGCGGACAGCATCATCATGCGGATCATGGACGGCATGATGTCCATCCCCTCCATCCTGCTGGCGATCGCGCTGATGGCGCTGACGCGCGGCAGCGTGGGCAACGTGGTGCTGGCGATCACCATCGCGGAAATCCCGCGCGTCTCGCGCCTGGTGCGCGGCGTGGTGCTGTCCCTGCGCGAGCAGCCCTATGTCGATGCGGCGGTGGCCTCGGGCACGCGGACGCCGATGATCATCATCCGGCACATCCTGCCGAACACGCTGGCACCGCTGACGGTGCAGGCGACCTATATCTGCGCGAGCGCCATGATCACGGAGGCGATCCTGTCCTTCATCGGCGCGGGCACGCCGCCGATCATCCCCTCCTGGGGCAACATCATGGCGGAAGGGCGGGCGCTGTGGCAGGTGAAGCCCTACATCGTGTTCTTCCCCGCGCTGTTCCTGTCCATCACCGTGCTTGCGGTGAACCTGCTGGGTGACGGGCTGCGCGATGCGCTCGATCCGCGCATGGCGAAGAGGCTGTAGGACCATGGCACTGCTTGAAGTCGATGCGTTGCAGACGCATTTCCGCTCGCCCGACGGCATCAACCGTGCCGTCGATGGCGTCACCTTCCATGTGAATGCCGGGGAGACACTGGCGATCGTGGGCGAAAGCGGGTGCGGCAAGTCCGTGACCGCCATGTCGATCCTGCGGCTGATCCCGGAGCCGCCCGGCAAGATCGCCGGCGCCATCCGCTTCAACGGCAAGAACCTGCTGGAAGCGACCGACAAGGAGATGCGGGCGATCCGCGGCAACGAGATCAGCATGATCTTCCAGGAGCCGATGACCAGCCTGAACCCGGTCCTGACGGTGGGCCGCCAGATCGGCGAGACGTTGCGCCTGCACCAAGGCATGTCGGCGCAGCAGGCCGAGGACCGGGCCGTCGAGATGCTGAACCTCGTCGGCATCCCGGAGGCGAAGCGGCGCGTGCGCGAATATCCGCACCAGCTTTCGGGCGGCATGCGCCAGCGCGTGATGATCGCCATCGCGCTGGCCTGCAACCCGAAGCTGCTGATCGCGGATGAGCCGACGACGGCACTGGACGTGACCATCCAGGCGCAGATCCTGGACCTGATGCGCGACCTGAAGCACCGCGTCGGCGCCGCCATCGTGCTGATCACGCATGACCTTGGCGTGGTAGCGGAAGTGGCGGAGCGGGTGGTGGTGATGTATGCGGGCAAGAAGGTGGAGGAGGCGGCGGTGGGTCCGCTGTTCGCCTCCCCGCGGCACCCCTACACGCAGGGGCTGCTGGGTTCCGTGCCGAAGCTGGGCTCCTCCCTGACCGGGGAGGCGCAGCGGCTTTCGGAGATTCCCGGGCTGGTGCCGAGCCTGAAGCAGAAGATCCCGGGCTGCGTCTTCGCCAGCCGCTGCCCGCACGCGACCGATCTCTGCGTCAACGTGGCGCCGGCGCTGGAGGAAAAGGCGCCGGGGCATGTCGCGGCCTGCCACTACGCGCTGCGCGAGGGGGCCCTTGCGGCATGAACACGCCTCTGTTGCAGGTCAACGACCTGAAGAAGCACTTCCCGATCCATGGCGGCTTCTTTGGCGGCGTCACCGCCAAGGTCTATGCGGTGGACGGTATTTCCTTCGACATCGCGAAGGGGGAGACGCTGTCCCTGGTCGGGGAATCCGGCTGCGGCAAGTCCACCGTCGGCAAGGCGCTGCTGCGGCTGTTCCCGCTGACCGATGGCCAGGTGATCCTGGACGGGCAGCGGATCGACGATTTGCCGAACGGCACGCTGCGGCCGCTGCGGCGGCGCATGCAGGTGGTGTTCCAGGACCCGTTCAGCTCGCTGAACCCGCGCATGCGGGTGCGGGACATCCTGGCGGAGCCGATCCGGAACTTCGGCATCGCCAAGGACAGCGCGGACCTCGAGGCGCGGCTCGTCGCGCTGATGGACAAGGTCCGGCTGCCGAAGGATGCCATCAACCGCTGGCCTCATGAATTCTCCGGCGGCCAGCGCCAGCGCATCGGCATTGCCCGCGCCCTGGCCGGGGAGCCGGATTTGATCATCTGCGACGAGGCGGTCAGCGCGCTCGACGTCTCGGTCAAGGCGCAGATCGTCAACCTGCTGCAGGACCTGCAGAAGGAACTCGGCCTGGCGATGCTGTTCATCAGCCACGACCTGGCGATCGTGGAGCACATGACCCACCGGGTCGCCGTGATGTACCTTGGCAAGATCGTGGAGGTGGCGCCGCGGCGCAGCCTGTTCGGGGCGCCGAAGCATCCCTACACGGAGGCGCTGCTCTCCGCCGTGCCGCAGCCCACCCCCGGCGTCCAGCGCCAGCGGGTGATCCTGAAGGGCGACGTGCCCAGCCCGATCAACCCGCCCAAGGGCTGCCGCTTCCACACCCGCTGCCCCTACGCCTTCGACCGCTGCCGGACGGAGGAGCCGCCGCTGCGGCCGGTGAAGGACGCGATGGGGGAGGGGCATGTCTCGGCCTGCCACCTGCACGACCTGCCGGCGGCCGAGAACCCGCTTTCGGGGGCCAAGGGCGCGGCCATCCTCGCGGTGGGCGCCGCCTGACGGTTTCACGCGCGTCACGCTTGACGGGGCGCGGGCGCGGGGCGACTCTCACCAGCCAGAACGGCCGCCTGTCCCGGCGGCCGTGAGGCCAATTCGGGGAGAGCGCGCGATGCCGCAGGTGACACTGACGGTCAACGGCACGAAACAGACGGTGGAGGTCGAGGCCCGCACCCTGCTGGTCGAGACGCTGCGGGAACAGCTTCGGCTGACCGGCACCCATGTCGGCTGCGACACCAGCCAGTGCGGCGCCTGCGTCGTGCACATGGGTGGCGACAGCGTGAAGGCCTGCACCATCCTGTCCGTGCAGTGCGAGGGCGCCGACATCACCACCATCGAGGGCCTGGCGGCCGCAGACGGCACGCTGCACCCGATGCAGGAAGCCTTCCGCGAATACCACGCCCTGCAATGCGGCTTCTGCACCCCCGGCATGGTCATGTCCGCCATCGACCTGGTGAACAAGCACCCGGACGGGATGAGCGAGAAGGAGATCCGGGAGGGGCTGGAGGGCAACCTCTGCCGCTGCACCGGCTACCACAACATCGTAAAGGCGATCGCCGCGGCGCAGGACGTGATGCAGGGCCGCGTCTCCGAACTGGCCCGCGCCGCCGCCGAATAGGCCGGGAATCCGGTTGGGTGCTCCGCGGGCCAGCCTTCCGGAGAGAAGGCGCCGCGGCGGGCCAGCCTGTTGCAACGTCAACGGGGAGGATCGCAAGAATGAACGTGGTGACGCCCTTCGAGGGCATCGGCGCCAGCCTGCGGCGCAAGGAAGACTTTCGTTTTCTCCAGGGCCGTGGGCAGTACACGGACGACATCAACCGGCCGGGCCAAACCCATGCGGTGATGCTGCGCAGCCCGCACGCCCATGCCCGCATCGAGGGCATCGACACCTCCGCCGCCCGCGCGATGCCGGGGGTGAAGGCGGTGTTCGTCGGCGCGGACATGGCGGCGGAGGCCATCGGCGGCATTCCCTGCGGCTGGCAGATCCACAACAAGGACGGCTCGCCGATGGCGGAGCCGATGCATCCGGCGCTCGCCGTGGACCGGGTGCGGCATGTCGGCGATCCCGTGGCGGTGGTGATCGCGGAGACGCGGTCCCAGGCCCGGGACGCGGCGGAGGCCATCATCGTCGACTACGCGCCGCTGCCGGCGGTCTCCGGCACGGTGGAGGCGATCAAGCCCGGTGCGCCGCAGGTGCATGACACGGCGCCGGGCAACCTCTGCTACGACTGGCACATCGGCGACAAGGCGGCGCAGGAAGCGGCCTTTGCCCGCGCCGCGCGGGTGGTGAAGTTCGAGACGACGAACAACCGCCTGGTGCCGAACGCGATGGAACCCCGCGTCGCGATCGGCGACTACGACAGCTTCTCGGGCGACTACACGCTCTACACCACCAGCCAGAACCCGCATGTGATCCGGCTGCTGATGGGCGCCTTCGTGCTGCACATCCCGGAATCCAAGCTGCGTGTCGTGGCGCCGGATGTCGGCGGCGGCTTCGGCTCCAAGATCTATCACTACGCCGAGGAGGCCATCGTCACCTGGGCGGCGGGCAAGGTGAAGCGCCCGATCAAGTGGACCTGCGACCGGTCCGAGGCCTTCATGTCCGATGCCCATGGGCGCGACCATGTCTCGACCGCCGAGCTGGCCCTGGATTCAGACGGAAAAATCCTCGGGCTGAAGGTGCACACGCTGGCGAATATGGGCGCCTACCTGTCCACCTTCGCGCCCTGCGTGCCGACCTACCTGTATGCGACGCTGCTCTCCGGCGTGTATTCCACACCGGTGATCTATGCCGAGGTGAAGGCCGTCTTCACCAATACGGTGCCGGTGGACGCCTATCGCGGCGCCGGGCGGCCGGAGGCGACCTACCTGCTGGAACGGCTGATGGACGTGGCCGCGGCGGAGGCCGGCCTCGACAAGGTCGAATTCCGCCGGCGCAACTTCATCCGGCCGGACCAGTTCCCCTATCAGACGCCGGTGGCGCTGCAATACGACAGCGGCGACTACCACTCGACCTTGGACATGGCGCTCAAGGCTTCGGAGTGGGAAAGTTTCGAAGCCCGCAGGGCCGAGGCGAAGGCGCGCGGAAAGCTGCGTGGCATCGGCATCTCGACCTATGTCGAGGCCTGCGGCATCGCACCCTCCGCCGTGGTGGGCTCGCTGGGCGCACGGGCGGGGCTTTACGAGGTCGGCGTCATCCGCGTGCACCCGACCGGCAGTGTCACCGTGCTGACCGGCGCGCACAGCCACGGGCAGGGGCACGAGACGACCTTCGCGCAGCTGGTGGCGGACAAGCTCGGCGTGCCGACGGCGAATGTGGACATCGTGCATGGCGATACGGCGAAGGTGCCGTTCGGCATGGGCACCTATGGCTCGCGGTCACTCGCCGTGGGTGGCTCGGCGATGGACAAGGCGATGGACAAGATCATCGCCAAGGGCAAGCGCATCGCCGCGCACCTGATGGAAGCCAGCGTCGAGGATGTGGAGTTCGAGCGCGGCACCTTCCGGGTGGCGGGCACGGACAAGACCAAGTCGCTGACGGATATCAGCCTGGCCGCCTACGTCCCGCACAACTACCCGATCGACGAGATCGAGCCGGGGCTGGAGGAAACCGCCTTCTACGACCCGAAGAACTTCACCTACCCGGGCGGCTGCCACATCTGCGAGGTGGAGATCGATCCCGAGACCGGTCGCGTGGCGGTGCAGAAATTCACGGCTGTGGACGACGTCGGCCGCGTCATCAATCCGATGATCGTCGAGGGCCAGGTGCAGGGCGGCGTGGCGCAGGGCATCGGCCAGGCGCTGCTGGAAGCCGCGCTGTATGATCCGCAGGGGCAGCTGATCTCGGGCTCGTTCATGGACTATACGATGCCGCGGGCGGAGGATCTGCCGAATGTCGGCGTCGCCACCCACACCACCCTCTGCACGCACAACCCGCTCGGCGTGAAGGGCTGCGGCGAGGTCGGCGCCATCGGCTCGCCGCCGGCGGTGATGAATGCCGTGGTGGACGCGCTGAAGGATTACGGTGTCCGCCACGTGGAAATGCCGGCGACGCCGCAGAAGATCTGGGGCATCGTCAACGCCCATCGCATGGCTGCGGAATAGATAGGGAACTCGGAAAAATGTATGATTTTGCCTATCACAAGCCGGCCTCGGTCGCGGATGCCGTCAAGATCCTGGCCGCGGACCCGGATGCGCGGGCGATCTCCGGCGGCATGACCCTGCTGCCGGCGCTGAAGCTGCGGCTGAACAAGCCGACCTCCGTGGTCGACCTGTCCGGCATCGCGGAGCTGCGCGGCGTGAAGCGGGAAGGTGACAGCCTGGTGATCGGCGCGCTGACCCGGCACTACGAGGTCGCGACCTCGGCCGAGGTGGCGGCCGCCATCCCGGCGCTGGCGAAGATGGCGCACACCATCGGCGACACGCAGGTGCGCAACCGCGGCACCATGGGCGGGTCGGTGGCGAACAACGACCCCTCCGCGGATTACCCGGCCGCCCTGCTGGCGCTGAACGCGACCATCCAGACCGACAAGCGCAAGCTGCCGGCGGACCAGTTCTTCACCGGCATGTTCACCACGGCGCTCGAGACCGGGGAGCTGGTGACGGCGATCCACATCCCGATCCCGACCAAGGCCGGCTACGCCAAGATGCGCAACCCGGCGAGCCGCTATTCCATGGCGGGCGTCTTCGTGGCGAAGACGGCGGCGGGCGTGCGGGTGGCCGTGAACGGCGCCGGCGCCAACGGCGTGTTCCGCGAGAAGGCGATGGAGGCGGCGCTGTCCGCCACCTGGTCGCCGGAGGCTGTTGCCGGCGTAAAGGTCAGCCCGAGCCTGCTGAACGGGGACATCCACGGCAGCGCCGAATACCGCGCGCATCTGGTGACGGTGATGGCGAAGCGCGCGGTGATCGAGGCGGGGTGAGGCGTTCCCCCTCACCCAACCCTTTCCCCCTGAGTAGGGGGAGAGGGCTTCAGGCTGCCAGCGGCACCTGCAGGCAGAGGCTCTGCGTCGGCAGGACGTCGCGCCAGGCTTCGATCAGGCGCTTGTAGGCGAGCCCCACCCGCCGGGGTTTGCGGTCCAGATCGTACAGGCCGCGCGGGTCGGATTCGCCGCGCACCTCGCGCAGCGCATGCGCCCAATCCACCTGGTCGGTCAGCGAGTACCAGGTGAAGCCGAGCACCGGAATGCCCTCCCGCCGCAGGCGCAGGATGCCGGACCACTGCTTCCACAGCCAGCGCTCCGCCTCGTCGCCGTTCGGCCCCTCGGCGATGTTGGTCTCCGTGTGCATCACCGGCAGGCCGTAGCGGGCGTGGTAGTCGCGGGTCACCGTGTCGTAGCCGAAGACCTCGCCGGCCCAGCGGCCATGGCCCTCCGCGTTCAGCAGATGCTCGTTGGTCTGGTACCAGTCATTGCCCATGACGCAGTGGCGCTTCAGGCGGTTGTCCAGGAAGAAATGGTACTCGGCACGGGTCATGCCGTTGTCCATCAGGAATTCGTACATCGCGCTGTCGACGCGCCGGCCGTAGTTCAGGTCCAGCGTCAGGAAGCGCTCGGCGTTGCGGAAATCCGCATGCGGGACGGCGAGGGGGCATTCCGCGTGGAAGGCCTCGGTGCTCTCGGACTGGATGAAGATGGCATCGGGCCGGTGCTTCAGGATTTCCTGCATGGCGAGCACATTGGCGCGGACGATGTTCTTGATGGCGGTGACGTAGCTGCGGTCGTCGGTGCGCTGCTCGTTCCACCAGCCGTAGCGGGCGCTGAAGACGGCGGTGATGAACATCTCGTTCACCGGGGTGTAGAGCTGCACCCAGGGGAAGCGTGCGGCGAAGGCGCCGGCATAGTCGGCGAACAGCCGGGGGAAGTCCGGGTTCTGGAAGTCGCCGATCCAGTCGGGCACGCCGAAATGGCAGAGATCGACGATGGGGCGGATGCCGAGGCGGCGGATCTCGGCGAAGCTTTCGTCGGCGAAGGACCAGTCATGCACACCGTCGGCGCGCAGCGTGGTGTGCAGCTGCGGGCCGTAGCGCAGCGCGTTGCAGCCGACCTCCCGCACCAGCGCGAAATCCTCGCGCCACCGATCGTAATGACCGCATTCCAGCATCTGGTCCCGGCGGACAGTCCCACCCTGGATCGTGGGCGCACTGTTTTCGATCCCGGTGGCGAACAGGAAGCCGCCCTGCGGCGGAGACTGCATGGAACCGGAATAGTTCTGTGGCATCATTGCGTCGAGCATGGGCGTTCCCCGGATCGGTGGTCGTTTGCGGTTGGCTCCCTCTGACTTGACTTATACGTGACGTATCACGGCTCCGTGAAGTGCTTTCTTTACTTGTTCCGGCTTGGGCTGTTCAGGGTCCGGCGAAGGGGGCAGGCTGGCGACCGGTTGCGGGAGATGATGCGTGCGGATCGACGACCCGGAAATCCTCGCGGAGGTACGCGAGGTATTCGACCGCTACGAGGCGGCGCTGATGGCGAACGAGACCGCGGTGCTGGACGCGATCTTCTGGGCGGACCCGCGCACAGTGCGCTTCGGCATCGCCGAGATCCTGTACGGGCATGACGCGATCCGGGCCTTCCGCGCCTCGGTGAAGGGCTACGCCCAGCGGGTGCAGCGGCAGGTGCGGATCACCAGCTTCGGGCCGGATGTGGCGGCGACGCATCTGGAGTATGAGCGCATCGGCACCGGCCTGGTGGGGCGGGAGACCAAGATCATGGCGCGCATCCCGGGCCAGGGTTGGCGCGTCGTCTCCGCGCATGTGTCGCTGCTGGCGGGGGACGATCCAGGGCGCGCGATGGGGGCGCCGCGGTGAGCGCGCCGCATGTCGTGGTGATCGGCGCCGGCATCATCGGCGCAGCCACCGCGCTGGGCGCGCTGCGGGAGGGCTTCCGCGTCACGGTTCTGGAGCCGGGCGAGCCGGGCGGCGAGCAGGCGGCCAGCTACGGCAATGGCTGCTGGCTCAGCCCGATGTCGGTCATCCCGCCGGCCGGGCCGGGGCTGTGGAAGAAGGTGCCGGGCTTCCTGGCGGACCCGCTCGGGCCGCTGGCGATCCGCTGGTCCTACCTGCCGAAGGTGCTGCCCTGGCTGGCGCGCTATTTGTGGGCCGGCTGGACGGAGGCGAAGGTGCTGCGCGCGGCGCAGGCGCTGCGGCCGCTGCTGGTGGATGCGCCGGCGCTGCACCGCGAATTGGCCGAGAGCGCCGGCGTCGGCCATCTGATCGAGCGGCGCGGCCTGGTCTACATCTACGAGAACCGCGAGCAGTTCGAGCGCGAGGCGCTGGCCTGGCGCGTGCGGCGCCAGGTCGGCATCGAGTGGCTGGAACTCGACGCCGACGAGATGCGCCAGCGCGAGCCGGAACTGGACCGGCGATACGCCTTCGGCGCGCTGGTCGAGGAAGGCGGCCATTGCCGCGATCCCGGCGCCTATGTCGCGGCCCTGGTGGCCCAGGCGCAGGCCGAGGGGGCGGCGTTGCAACAGGCGCGCGCGACCGGCTTCCGGGTCGAGGGTGGGCGGCTGAAGGCCGTGCGGACGGAGGGCGGGGAGGTGGCCTGCGACCGCGCCGTGATCTGCGCCGGAGCCCATTCCAAGGCGCTGGCGGCGGCCGTCGGTTCGCGCGTGCCGCTGGAGACGGAGCGCGGCTACCACGCGATGGTGCAGGATGCCGAGGTCGGGCCGCGCACGCCGATGATGCCCTATGACGGCAAGATGTCGATCACCTGGACCGATCGCGGCCTGCGTTGTGCAGGGCAGGTGGAGATCGCGGGGCTGGAGGCGGCGCCGAACTGGAAGCGGGCGGAGATCCTGCGCGATCACTTGCTGCGGAGCTTCCCAGGGCTGCCGCGTGACCTGCCGGCGGAGCGCGTGAAGGTCTGGATGGGGCATCGGCCCTCGATGCCGGATGGGCTACCCTGCATGGGGCGGTCGGCGGCGACGCCGGATGTGCTGCTGGCCTTCGGGCACGGCCATGTCGGCCTGGTTGCGGCACCGCGCACCGCACGCGCCGTGCTGGATCTGTTGCAGGAGCGTCAACCAGCGCTGCCCATGGAACGATTCAGCCCCTCCCGCTTTGCGTAGCCCGGTTTTGCGCTGGTTTTTCTTGCGACGTGGTGCAATCTTGCACGGTGGCGACCCTGCATCGTGTCGGGTCGTGTCCACCAGTACGGATTGCATAAGATCGTGTTTCCCGACAGCGAACAGGGCGGCGGCGCGTCCGTCGAAGCCGAAGTCAAGTGGTACAATGCCCGCAAGGGATTCGGCTTCGTCTTGGGACCGGACGGACAGGATGTGTTTTTCCACGCCTCGGCCCTGACCGAGGCCGGGATCGAGCCGCCGGACACCGGCGACAAGCTGAATTGCGAAATCGGATCGGACCGCCAGGGGCGGCGCCTGGTGACGCGGATCATCTCGATCATCAAGGGTCCGGGCGGCGGCGACCGTGCGCCGCGTCCGGGTGGCTTCGCGGATCGTCCGCCGCGCCGCGACTTCGGCGGTGGCGGGTTCGGCGATCGTCCGCCGCGCCGCGACTTCGGTGGTCCGCCGGGCGGTGGTGGCGGCTTCGGTGACCGCCCGCCACGCCGGGACTTCGGTGGCGGCGCCGGCGGTGGCTTCGGCGATCGTCCGCCGCGCCGCGACTTCGGTGGCCCGCCGGCTGGCGGTGGCTACGGTGGCGCCGGCGGCGGCTTCGGTGCGCCGCGCGGCAATTTCGGCGACCGTCCGCCGCCGCGCCGCGACATGGGCGCGCGTGACGAGGGCGGTCCGACCTATGCGGTGCAGGGCACCGTGAAGTGGTTCGACCAGGTGCGCGGCTTCGGCTTCGTGACGCCGGAAGATGGCGGCCAGGACGTGTTCCTGCACTCCTCCGTCCTGCAGCGTGCCGGCCGGGCCGATGTGCAGCAGGGCGAGAAGGTCGCGCTGGATGTGCGCGACGGCCAGCGCGGGCGCCAGGCCGTCAACATGAAGGAATAGCCGCGGCCGTTTCGGCTTCGGACGTGTCACCCCGGCCATGCAGATGGCCGGGGTTTTTTTGTGCGGTGTCAGGCCCGGTTGGCATTCGGTGTCAGGTATTCCGACAGTCCTTCAGACTCCGTTCACGAAGTTGGCTGCAAGGTGACACCCATGGCGGTCGTCCCTTGTGGAAGTGGGACCTCGCCTCACGGGAAGATCCCGAAGGGAAGACGCTATGTCGCTCACCCACTTCAGCCCCTCATCCTTCGAGGCCTATGGTCCACCACCCGGTGACTCGGGGGTGTTCTATGACCCGGTCCTGAAGCTGGGATTGTCGTGGCTGGAACCGCCCAGGCCCGCGGACCGCAGGCCCACCAGCACCGTGGCGCTGGCCGAGGCGGTTGCCGGCATCGTCGGCATCGCCGCGGCACGGGCCCGGGATGCGGGCGACTTCGCGGCACTGCGCAATGCGGTGGAACGGGCCCTGATGGGCGGGGCAGCGGTGTCCGACGCGGGCATCGACCCGCGCGAGGCCCGTAGCCAGGAGCCCCCGGCCATCCTGGACATGGAGCCGGTGCAGGAGGCGGAAGGGCTGCGCGCCCTGATGGGGCGACAGGCGGCACGCTGAGCAGGTTCAGCCGAAACGGCGCGGCCGCAGCCCGCCGTGGAACCAAGTGACCAGGGTGGTGATGTCGTAGACGGGCAGGCCGAGTTCTGCCTGCAACGCGGCGGCATAGGGCGGCATGTTGGTGCATTCGAGCACGATGGCGCCGACCTCCGGGTGCCGGGCCACCAGGGCGCGGCCGGCCTCCAGGATGTCCTGCTCGGCCAGCGCGATGTCCATGTCGGGCTTCTCGGCCTTGATCAGCACGCGAAAGAACTCGCGCCCGGTCTCGGTGCCCTGCACCGGGATGTCCAGCGGCACGCCGGCGGCGGCCAGGTGCGCGGGCGTCAGGGACTGGCGGCTGACGGTGACGACGCCGACCCGGCGGCCGGGTGGCAACAGCGCCTGCACCCAGGGCACCTGCATGAGGGAGGAGGTCGCGACCGGCACCTGCACGGCCGCCGCCAGCTCCGCCTGGAACAGCGACAGGAAGCCGCAATTGGTGGTGATGGCCTCCGCGCCAAGGTCCACCAGGTCGCGCGCCGCCGCGATGAAGTCCGGCAGCAGGCCGGGCGCGCCCTGCAGCACCACGCGTTCCGGGCTGGCGCCGCGGACGACGCGGAACAGCACCGGGAAGGGCCAGGTGGTGGCGTTGCCCATGTCGCCGGGAATCCGCGGAAAGCGGGCCTCCAGCATCAGGATGCCGAGCGGCGCGCCGTAGATGGATTTGCCGCCGCGGGCGAGGCGCGGGGCGGGTTCGTGCGGTTGCATGGGCGAAGCGTAGAAGGCTCCGGCTTTATGGCAAGGGAAGGGGTTGCGCGCGGTGGGCAGGGGCGTCTCTTCTAGGACGATCACGCATTCGATCGGAGCCGACATGAAGATGAGACATCGCTTCCTGCTGCCATTGCTGGGCCTGCTGGCCGGGCCGGCGCTTGCGCAGGACCAATGGCCATCGCGACCCATCGAGTTCCTCGGCGGCTTCCCGAACGGCTCGGGCGTCGACATCTACGCCCGCCGGCTGGCCCAGCCGCTGTCGCAGGCGCTGGGCGTGCCGGTGGTGGTGAACAACCGCGTCGGCGCCGGCGGCAACATCGCCTCCGACTTCGTCGCCAAGGCGCGGCCGGATGGCTACCTGATCCTGTTCGGCACGGCGGGCACGCATGCCATCAACGCGACGCTGTATCGCCGCCTGCCGTTCAACCCGCTGCGCGACGTGACGCATATCGCGCATCTCGGCGACGTGCCGAACGTGCTGACGACCAGCATCCAGCACCGCCCGCAATACACCAACTGCCAGGCGCTGGTGGCGGACGCCAAGGCCCGGCCGGGCGCGCTGAACTTCGCCAGCACCGGCAATGGCGCCTCCACCCACCTGGCCGGCGTGCGCTTCGCGCAGGCGGCCGGGATCGACATGGTGCATGTGCCCTTCACCGGGCAGGGCGGCGCCGTCACTTCGCTGCTCGGCGGGCAGGTGGATTTGTTCTTCAACCAGACCGGGCCGGCGCTGGGCCTGGTGCAGCAGGGTGCGGTGCGGGCGCTCGGCGTCACCACGCCGGCGCGCATCCCGGCGATGCCGGACGTGCCGACCATCGCCGAGGCCTGCAACCTGCCGGGCTTCGAGAGCACCACCTGGTACGGCGTCTTCGGCCCTCCCGGCATGCCGGAGGCGATCCAGATGCGGCTGAACGCCGAGATCCTGAAGATCATCGAGGCGCCGGAATTCCGCCAGTGGCTGGTGAACAGCCAGGGCATCGCGCCGAGCAGCGTGCGCACGCCGGCGGAATTCCGCGCGGTGCATGAGCAGGATATCGAGCGCTGGGGCCAGGTGGTGCGCGCGGCGGGCGCGACGGTGGACTGAGGAGGGCATTCCCCCTCATCCAACCCTCTCCCCCAAGGGGGAGAGGGCTTTTCTGTCAGGCGAGGGCGGTGACGGCGGCGTCGCGGGTCGGGTGGATCGCCAGGATCTTGTCGAAGCCGGAAATCTCCAGCACTTCGCGCACCGGGGCCTGGGGGGAGGCGATGGCGAAGCTGCCGCCGATGGCCTTGGCCTGCTTCGCCGCCTTCAGCAGCACGCGCAGCCCGGCCGAGGAAACGTAGTGCACATCCCCCAGGTCGGCCACGACCTTGGCGCCGCCCTCCAGCAGGGCGAGCATCTTCGCCTCGGCGGCCGGGGCGGTCGCGGTGTCGAGCCGGCCCTTGAGGGCGGCCACCTTCACGCCCTGGTCGGTGCTTTCCGTGATGTCCATGAAATCAGTCCTGTCCTGGAGTCGCGTGCTTATACCATGGGCGCGTAGCGCGCGATCTGGGCGTAGATCTCACGGATCGCATCGGCCAGGGAACGGTTCAGTTCCTCGAGGTCCGCGACCTGGTCGATGCGGCCCTGCACGCGGTCCAGCTCCTGCGTCGACAGGATCAGCGAGAACAGGCCGCCGGCGCGGCACAGGCCGATCAGCATGGAATCGCGCGGGTCGGGGATGTCGTCCTGGAACAGCACGCCCATGATGCGCGCCTTCACCTCCCGCTCCTCCTTGTCCGAGATCACCGGGTAGCGGCGTTCAGGGAACACCCACAGGAACCGGCCCTCGACACGCTTCAGGATGCCCTTGCCGACCAGCCTTTCGAACAGCGTGTCGCGGATGGCATCGGCATCCGCCGCCAGGGTCTCGATCCAGTGCCGGCTGTCGCCGGCTTCCGGCGCGGCGACGATCTGCGCCAGGGCGCGGTCCATCAGCGCGTCGCCCGTCGGCTCCGGGTTCACCACGTAGAGGCGGGCCGGATCGGTGTCGATCCGCCCGGCCAGCGCGAGTTCGGCAAGGACGGCGCCCGCGATCGCGTAGTCGCCGGAGGGCGCCGCGCGTTCCTGCAGGCGACCGCTCTCGTCATCGAGCATCAGGAGGAGGATTTCCTCCGGCATCGTCAATGGCATGGCGTCACGCGGCTCCCCGATCCTTGGGCAGCAGAGCGCGCGGCGCGGGCTTAGTCAACGCGGGCGGAAGGTTCTTTCAGTCGCTCCCGAGCGCGGATTCCTGGTCCGCCGCGGCGAGGAAGGCGCGCAGCCCATCCTCCACCACCTTCGGCTCCAGGTCGCGCAGGATGAAGACGAGGCGGGACCGGCGCGGCGCGTCCTCCGGCCAAGCGGCCAGCCGCGTCGGCGGATGGAACAGGTGCTGCACGCCATGCACGACGACCGGCCGCGTCTCCCCCACCAGGTCGAGGATGCCCTTCATGCGGAGCACGGAGGCACCGCGCGTCATCGCCAGCATCTCCAGCCAGCCGGCGAGGCCGGACCAGTTCAAGGGGCGGTCGAACTCCAGGCACAGCGCTTGGATGCGGGCATCGTGGCGGTTGGAGTCGTGATGGTGATGGTGGTGGTGCGGCGTGGCGGCGCCGATCCAGCGGGCCACGTCGGGCAGCTTCGCGCCGGTGTCGAAGGGGCCGGCATCCAGCAGGTCGGCGGCCGCGATCTCGCCCGCCGCCGCGGTCAGGATCGGCGCGATCGGGTTCAGGGCGCGCAGCCGGGCGGTGAGGGCGGCGACCTGTCCGCCGGTGGCGAGATCCGTCTTGGTCAGCACCAGCCGGTCCGCGACCGCGGCCTGGCGCTGCGCCTCCGGCTGCGTGTCCAGCGTGGCGGCGCCGTTGGCGGCATCCACCAGGGTGACGTCGCCATCCAGCACGAAGCGCAGCGCCAGGCGCGGGTCGGACATCAGCGTGTGCAGGATGGGCGCCGGGTCGGCGAGGCCCGTGGTCTCCACCACCACGCGGGCGACCGGCTGGCCGGCCAGCACCCGGTCCCACAGCCCGTCCAATGCCTTCATCAGGTCGCCGCGGATGGTGCAGCACAGGCAGCCGGCGTTCAGCAGCACGGTGTCGCCGTCCAGGCGCTCCACCAGCAGGTGGTCCAGGCCGATTTCGCCGAACTCGTTGATGAGCACGGCGGTGTTGGCCAGCGCCGGCTGCCGCAGCAGGGCGTTCAGCAGCGTTGTCTTGCCGGCGCCGAGGAAGCCGGTGAGGACCGTCAGCGGAATTGGGCCGTTGAGGCCCGTCGGGGGACTCGGGCTGCTCATGCCTTCGTCCCGTACAGCGCGTCCGGGTCCACCAGGGGGGCTGCGATCTCGGCCAGGGCACCGTCGCGGATGGCGCGGAAGAAGCAGTTGCGGCGGCCGGTGTGGCAGGCGACGCCCTGCTGGTCCACCAGGGCCAGCAGCGTGTCGCCGTCGCAGTCGACGCGCAGGTCGACCAGGCGCTGCACCTGGCCGCTGGTCTCGCCCTTGCGCCACAGGCCGCGGCGCGACCGGCTCCAGTAGCAGACCCGGCCGGTGGAGAGGGTCTCGGCCACGGCGTCGCGGTTCATCCAGGCCATCATCAGCACCTCGCCGCTGTCATGCTGCTGGGCGATGCAGGCCACGAGGCCGTTGGAGTCGAAGCGGATGGCGTCGATCAGCGCCTGGGTCGGGGTGGGTGCGTCGGTCATGGCGATCCCATATATCGGAGCGGGCGTGATTGCACACAGGGGAGGGCGCATGGCGGGCGATACGACACTCGACGCGGCACTGGACCGCGCCGCTGCGACCTGCACGCGGCACGGGGCGCAACTGACCGAGCTGCGCCGGCTGGTTCTGCGCCTGGTGCTGGAATCGCCGCAGCCGATCGGGGCCTATGCGCTGCTCGACCGGCTGCAGCAGGCCCGGCGCGGCGCGGCGCCGCCCACGGTGTACCGGGCGCTGGATTTCCTGCTGGCGCAGGGCCTGATCCACAAGGTGGAACGGCTGAACGCCTTCATCGGCTGCGACGAGGCCGGGCACGGCCATGCGCATGGGGAGGACCACCCGCACCAGTTCCTGATCTGCCGCGACTGCGGCGCCACGGCGGAAATCTGCGATCCGGGCGTGGCCGCGGCGGTGGCGCGCGCCGCGGCGGAGGCCGGCTTCACGCCGCGGCGGAGCACCATCGAGGTGGAGGGAAGCTGCGCCCGCTGCGCCTCTGGCGGGGGCACCGCACCGACGTAAAAAATAACCTTTCATTTCCGTGGTTGCTTTATTGTTGCGCTATGGCAATAGCAGGTCATGGACCTTCCCCCGATTCGTTCGGAACGCCGGGTTGCGGCATTGCGCCTTCTTCGCGCGCTACGTGTCGTCGACGTGCAAGCAGGCGTCCGCAACAGCCGTATCGCCTTCGACGTCGCCATGCTGTTCTTCGAGGCCGCCGTCGCCGACCCACCGGATTCGCTGTCCGTGGACCAGATCGCGGCCACGACAGGCTACAGCGGCCCCACGGTGCGGCTGGTGCTCAAGCGGCTGCTGCTGGCCGAGGTCATCGCGCCCGGCCGGCGCGTCGGCAAGACGCAGCTCTATGCGATGACCCCGAAGGGCGTTGAAGGCTTCGATGGCTATGTCGAAGCCATCGTCGCCTTCGAGGCGCCCTGAGGCACCGGCCGGCCGGCGTTAAGCCGGCAGGTTGCCGAGCGACTGTTCGAGGTCGGCGATGATGTCCGCCACCTCCTCCAGCCCGATATGCAGGCGCACCGCCTGGCCCGGCATCGGCTCGGTCACGCGGCGCACCAGCATGCCGTTGGTCGGCAGAGCGAGGCATTCATAGCCGCCCCAGCTCGCGCCGATGCCGAACAGCTTCAGCCCGTCCACGAAGGCGAAGATGTCGGCCTCCGTGTAGCGCGGCTGGAAGACGATGCCGAACAGCGAGCAGCCGCCGTCGAAGTCGCGCTTCCAGATCTCGTGGCCGGGCGCGCCGGGCAGGGCCGGGTGGCGCACCTCCAGGATCTCCGGCCGCTGTGCCAGCCAAGCGGCGACCTTCAGCGAGCTGTCCGCCTGGTGCTTCAGCCGCACCGGCATGGTCCGCACGCCGCGCAGCGCCAGCCAGCAATCATCCGGGCTGGCATAATGGCCCATGGCGGCGGCGTGGCCGCGGACGATCAGGTGATGCGCCTCCGACGCCACGGTGACGCTGCCCAGCAGGATGTCGGAGTGCCCGCCGACATACTTGGTCAGCGCCTGGATCGAGACGTCGCAGCCATGCGCGAAGGGCTGGAAGCTGTGGATGCCCCAGGTGTTGTCGATCATGGAAATGGCGCCGTGGCGCTTCGCCACCGCGTTCAGCGCCGGCACGTCCTGCACCTCGAAGGTGTGCGAGCCCGGGCTTTCCAGGTAGAGCACCCTGGTGTTCGGCGTCCACAGCGCTTCCAGCCCCGCCGCGTCGATGCAGGGGTCGTAGAAGGTGGTCTCGATGCCCCAGTTGGGCATGACGTTCTCGGCCAGGTTCCGCGCCGGGCCATACACGCTGTCCGGCATCAGGCAGCGGTCACCGGATTTCAGCCAGGCCAGCAGCGGCACGGCCACGGCGGCGAGGCCAGTGCCGGTGATGGTGCAATGCGTGCCGCCCTCGATCTCGGCGACCACATCCTCGAGCGCATAGTGGGTGGGGCCGCCCTGGGTGCCGTAGGTCATCACCCGGTTGAAGCGGTTCTTCGCATTCTCCCGCCGCATCTCGCAGGACTGCGCGGTGACGGTGGAGCCGCGGTACACGGGCGGGTTGACGAAGCCGAGCGCGCGGATGTGCGGCCGCGCGGCGTGCGACATGCGGGTGGAGAAGCCGTGCTTCTTGGAGCCGGATGGCTGGGCGTCGTCGGGCATCAGGGTGTGCTCGTTTCCTTGGGGGTTTCCGGGCGGCCGGCCCATTCGGTCCAGGAGCCGTCATAGACGGCAGGTTCCGGCAATCCGGCCCGCAGCGCCGCCAGCGTCACGACACAGGCGGTGACGCCGGTGCCGCAGGAGGTGACGATCGGCCGCGTGTCGTCCGCGCCGCGCTCCGCGAACATTTTCTTCAAGGTCTCCGCATCCTTCATCGTGCCGTCGGGGCCGACGACATCGGCGGCGGGCAGTGTCCGGGCGCCGGGCATGTGGCCGGAGGGCAGGCCGGGGCGGGGCTCGGGGGCGGTGCCGTCGAAGCGCGCCTTCGACCGCGCGTCGAGGATCAGCGCCTCGCCGCCGCCCTGCCGGACAATGCGCTTGATGTCGCCGATGCCGGCCAGGCGGCGGGCGATCAGGTCCGCGACGAAGGTGGCGGGCGTTGCGTCGGGCGCGTCGCCGGACTCCACCGGGCGGCCCTCGCGCTGCCATTTCGGCAGGCCGCCATCCAGCACCGCGGCGTTCTCATGCCCGAACAGGCGGAGCATCCACCAGCCGCGCGGGGAGGCGCGCAGGCCGTGCTGGTCGTAGAACACCACGCGGGTGGCATTGGACACGCCCAGCGCTCCGATCAGTTTTTCGAAGCGTGCGGGGGTTGGGACCATGTGCGGCAGCGTGCTGTCGGCATCCGCGATGCGGTCGATGTTGAACAGGCGGGCGCCGGGGATGTGCGCCTTGCGGAAGCCGTCCGGCGCGTTGCCCGCCTCGGTCGGCAGGTAGGTGGTGCAGTCCAGCACAACGAGGTCCGGCTTGCCGAGTTCGGCGGCGAGCCAATCCGTGGAGACGATCAAATCCATCATCTGGGTCACTCCGGCAGCACGATGTGGATGCGGCGGTTCTGGCGGCCCTTGCTTTCCAGCTTGGAGACCTCGACGCGGCCGATCTCGGCGGTGGATCGCACATGGGTGCCACCGCAGGGTTGCAGGTCGATCGGCGCGTCCGCCGGCCCGATGCGCACCAGCCGCACCCGGCCGGCGCCGCGCGGCGGCTGCACCGACAGGGTGCGGACCATCTGCGGGTTCGCATCAAGTTCCGCATCGGTGATCCAGGACGTGCCGGTCGGGTGGTCGGCGGCGACGAGTTCCGCCAGGCGTTCGTTGAACCACTCCTTGGCCGGCGGCTCGGGCAGGTCGAAATCCAGGCGCGATTTTTGGGTGCCGATCTGGTTGCCGGTCGCGAAGATGCCGGGCATCACGCTGCACAGCAGGTGCAGCGTGGTGTGCATGCGCATGTGCAGGTGCCGCCGCGCCCAGTCGAGGTCGAGCGTCACCTCCGCCCCGACCGGCGGCAGCGCCGCGCCAGCGGCCAGCGTATGCAGGATGGACCCAGCCTCGCCCTTGATCGCCTCGGCCACCGCCGCTTCGCCGCCCTCCCAGCGCAGGGTGCCGGCATCGCCCGGCTGGCCGCCGCTGCGGGCGTAGAGGATGGTCCGGTCCAGCAGCACGCCGCGCTCATCCGCCGCGACCACACGGCCGGTGGCGGTGCGCAGGTAGGCGTCTTCGAGGAACAGCGGTTCGGTCACGGCAGGTGGAACCATTCGGAGCGGAGGCGCGGGCGGTTGACCTGCAGCCAGAGCAGGGCGAGCGCGCCTGGCGCGTTCTCGATGCGGTTGTCCGCCACCATGCGGAAGGCGTCCTCGGCGGGCAGCACCAGCACGCGGGTGTCCTCGCCCTCGCCGGGCAGGCCGTGCGTGTCATCCGCCTTGGCCGAGAGGTCGACGCAGGCGCAGTGGAAATGCACCACCTCGTCGCAGCCGCCCTGCATCAGCAGGAACTGGCCGATGCGCGCCATGGCGCGGGCGGCGAGGCCGGTTTCCTCCGCCAGCTCACGCGCGCCGGCCACTTCCGGGTCCTCGCCCGTCTCCAGCAGCCCGGCAGGGCATTCGGTCATCACCGGGTCCAGGCCGGCGGCCAGCGCCGGCAGGCGGAACTGCTCGATCAGGGCGACGCGGTCGGTCACCGGGTCGTAGGGCAGGATCACCACGCCCCGGCCACGCCGCCACAGCTCCCAGGTCAGCACCGGGGATTGCGCGCCGTCGAAGCGGGTGTAGCGGAAGCGGACGCGCTGCAAGGCGAAGCGCTGGCCCCAGGCGACCTCATCCTCCAGCACCTCCACCCCCGGCCAGGGCGGGATCGGCGGAGCCTTGGGGTGGCGCGGAAGTGCATTCGGGAGGGGGGGCGGGCTGGCGCTCATGCCGGGCGGACCCTACCCTTGGGCGCCAGGAACGTCCATGTCCCCACCTGAATCCACCTCCACCCTGCCGCCGCCCATCCTGCCGCTCGGCCTGCTGGCGGCCCGCAAGCGCGCAATCCTGCTGGTGCTGGCGGCCTCCGCCGCCTTCGTGGTCTCGGCCGCCTTCGTGAAGGCGATCGGGCCGTCGATCCCGCTGCCGCAGGTCATCCTGTTCCGCAACGCCTTCGCGCTGCCGGTGCTGCTGCTGCTGGTGGCTCAGGCCGGCGGTTTCACGGTGCTACGAACGAAAATGCCCTGGAAGCATGCGGAGCGCACCTTCTGGGGCATGTGCGGCATGGTGGGCGCCTTCCACGGGTTTGCGAACCTGCCGCTGGCGACGGCGACGGCTCTCGGCTTCACCATGCCGCTGTTCCTGACCGGGCTGTCGGTGGTGTTCCTGGGCGAGAAGGTCGGCTGGCGGCGCTGGTCCGCCGTCGCGGTCGGATTTTGCGGCGTGCTTATCATGGTGCGGCCCGGCTTCGGCGAGGCCGCGCTGCCGGTTGGCTCCGTCGCGCTCGTCCTGCTCGGCGCCTTCGGCTGGGCCATGGCCATGCTGAGCATCCGCCGCATGGGCGAGGCGGGGGAATCAGGTGTCGCCATCGTGTTCTGGTTCGCCCTGTCCAGCGCCGTGCTGGCGGGGGTCGCAACGGTGCCGGTCTGGGTGATGGCGGACGCAAGGCAATGGGCGCTGCTGGCCGGCATCGGCGGCGTCTCCGCCCTGGCGCAGGTGATGATGACGGCGGCCTATCGGCGCGGCGAGACCACGCTGCTGGCCCCGTTCGAGTATTCCGGCCTGATCTGGACGATGCTGGTGGGCATCGTCATCTGGGCCGAATGGCCGGATGGGTGGGAGCTGGCCGGCTTCGGCGTGCTGGTCGGCGCCGGTCTCTACATCTGGCGGCGGGAGGTGGTGCGGGGGGCGAAGCGGTAGGCCTCGCCCGCACCGCGCTCAGTTGAATGCTAGCTCGAGCACGTACATCAGCAGGACGGAGACGACGGCCGCGCCGGCGATGCCGGGGAAGATCATCGGGTGCCGGTATTTCTGGATGTCGTGGTGGCGGTCGTCGCCGCGTTGGTCGGTGCGGTTGTGGGTCGTGGTGGTGTAGCTCATGGCATGTCCTCCTTCGCCAGGGGAAAACGCCACCTGCCGCCGCCGGGTTCAGGGCCGTTCCACGGGTGTTCCCAGGGCTGGAGCGTGATCGCCGAAGGCTGAAACGGCCGGAGGCGTGAATCACGCGAACAAACAGAAGGCTGGACCATGATCCGCGCTTCTATCAGCGCGGATCATGGTCTAGGCGGGGGTCAGCAGCCGTTCGACCTGCGCCGTCGCGGCGTGGCCAGGGTGGGCGCGGCGCAGCACGGCCAGATGCGCTTGCGCGCCCGCGCGATCGCCGGCCTTCAAGGCAGCCTCGGCCAGGTGCTGCTGTGCCATCGGATGATCCGGCACCGCCCGGATGGCCGCGCGCAAGGCCGCCATGGCCTGGGGCGCCTCGCCGAGCCGGGCGTGCAGCGCGCCGATCTGCGCCAGCTGGTTCGCCTCGCGCAGCGCGGCCGCGCGTAGGTCCCGCTCCAGCAGGATGCAGGCGGCCTCCAGCGCCGCCTCCGGATCAATGGATGGCGGGCTTGCCGGGGGCGGCGTGGCAGCCGGCTCGATCGGCTCGAACAGCGTCGGTTGGTCCGGGAACCAGCGGCGGCGCACCGCCTCGTTCACCTGGTCGAAGCGCGCCAGGAACGCCGCGGCCTCCGCCGGATGGGGCCGCCAGCCGCGGCCCGGCAGCGCCTCCGACGCCGCCTGGGTGAAGCGCCGCCACAGGGGCGATGCGGCGCTGAGCCCCTCGGCGGTGGCCTTGAGGTGCAGGCCCATGGCCCGCACCAGGTCGATGCCGCCCGGGGTGAGGGACAGGTTGGACTGCCGGTCCGGATCCCCCGCCGGCACCTGCAACGGCACCTCGGCCAGTGCCAGGAAATCGTCGACGGCGTCGCCGTTCAACAGCCGCGGGCGCTCGAAGATGCGGGGCAGCATGGCGTCCTCGCCGAACACCGCGGCCCAGTCGTCCAACTGCTTCGCATAATCGTAGTGCGGCAGCGTCTCCGGCCCGTGCCGCGGCAGCATGGGTGGGCCGACATGGGCGACGCGCAGCGCCTGGGTGTAGCCGCTGGCGGCGTGCTGGTCCTGGCGGCGCAGGTAGATCACCACGCGCATGCGGCCTACATGCGGGGCCAGCAGGTCGCGCAGCGCGGCGATGCGTTCGCGCGTATCCAGCAGCCCGCCGCACTGCTCGGCCGACAGGATGACGAGCCGCGTCGTCGCCGGCAGCCCCGCCATCTCGGCCTGGAACTCGCGACGGAAGCGGGCGAGCCGCGCTTCCGCGCCGATGCCGTCCCACAGCGCCGGGTTGAAGTGGCCGAGGCGCGACAGCGGCACCAGCGAAGCCGGCAGCATGCCGTGGTTGGCCCAGCCGGGGGAAGCCGGATAGCAGACACCGAGCCTGGCCAGCGCCGCCCGCCGCGCGCCGAGCACCCGCTGGATCGAGGAGGTGCCGGTCTTCGACTGGCCGATATGCAGGAGCAGGTCGGGCTTCATCAGGCGCCCCGCTTCAGAGGGTCTTCCGGAACCAGACGCGGGAATGGCCGGCCGGCATGCCGTCCAGCCGGCCGAACTCGACATAGCCGTTGCGCTGCCAGAAGCCGGGGTTCTGGAAGCTGAAGGTATCCGTATAGGCCTGCCCGCAGCCACGTTCCCGCGCGATGGCCTCAGCCCGCAGCAGCAGCTCCGTGCCGACGCCCTTGCCCCGCGACTCACGCGAAAGCCAGAGCCAGTCGACGAACAGCCAGCCCCAGAAGGTCATCCCGAGCAGTCCGCCGCGCGTGCCCCCATCGGAGCCGCGGGCCAGCAGGGTGACGGGTTCGCGGTCGTAGGGGCCGCCCATCTCCTGGTTGAAGGTGTGCAGGCCGCGCTGGATGGCGGCTACGGCGTCGAGCTCGGGGAAGGTGTCCTCCGAGATTTCGATCCCGGTGTCCGCGGCCATCCCACGCGGCGCGTCGCCGGGCGAACCTGGCGGACTCGCGGCCGCTGAAAGGCTTTTCGGCCGTGTCGTCCTGCCCTTCGCCGCCTTCGCCATGCCGTCGCGCCTCCTGTGCCGGGGCGGGAAGTGGCCACACCGCGCGGCGGCTGGAAAGGGGCGGCGCGCGCTCGGAGACCGTTTGAGAATGCCGGCGGCTGAGGATCCGCAGGGTATTTTGCGTCCCTGGCAGAAGGCGGACGCCGCCGATGCTGGTTGCAGCGGCAAGTTCGCCGACGCCCCAGGGGCGGACAAGACCCGCGGAGCCGACCCGTCCGGTGTTCCCAAACGGTCGCTAACCCTGCCGCAATGCCATCAATGCTTCGGCGAGCGCCCGCATCTCGGTCGCGGCGACGGATTTCGGCGCGGATTCGGTCACCCCGAGCCCGGCGGCGAAGGCCTGGGCGATCCCGGTGCGATTGCCGATGGAAGGGCTCAGCAGGGTCAGGTCGCGTCGCCCGAGCTCCGCCAGGATCTGCGCCAGCAGCCGGCCGCTGGCGGGCGCGCGGTTCAGCGCGATGGCCGTCGGCCGCTTTTCGCCACGTGCGAGGTCGAGCGTGGCGTCCATGGCCCAGAGATCGGCGGAGGAGGGCTGCAACGGCACCAGCACCAGGTCCGCGTTGCGGATGGCGATGCGGGCGTCGGTGTCGGCATGCGGCGGCGTATCCAGTAGCACGACATCCTGGCCACGCCGCAGCTTGTCCAGCGCCGCGGGCAGGCGCCATCCCGCTGGCGCGTCCAGGTGCAATGGCAGGGCGCGGGCGCCGGCCCGACTGCGCTCGTCGGCCCAGCGCGTCAGGGTCTGCTGCGGGTCCGTGTCCAGCAGGGCGACGCGCAGGCCCTGTCCGGCCAGCGCCGTCGCCAGGTTGGCACTGAGGGTGGATTTGCCGGCGCCGCCCTTGCGCTGCGCCACCGCCACGACGAAGGCCATGCCTGCGACTCCGCGAGAGAGTGAGCGCCAAGCCTAACAGCTTGCGGTGCGCCGGTCCCGGTCAGACGGTCCCGGTCAGGCGGTCCAGTTCAGCGGCGGTCGGGCGGTGCGGTGGTGGAGGCATCCGGCCTCGCGCCGGGGCGCGCCGGAATCGGGCTGTTGCCGAAATCCGTCATGCCCTCGCTGCGGTCGGGCCGCGTGGCACCGGGAACCGGCGGGGCCTGCAGGGTCTGGTGGCCGGGCGGCGGCTCGGTGCTCGGCGGCTGGGTGCGCGGCGTGCCGACGCCAATCGGCGGGCGTGCCGGGGCGGAGGGAGGACCGGCGCGGTCCCCCGGGACCTCCACGCGCGGCGGCTGCGAGCTGGCGGCGGGCTGCCGGTCGAGCTGACGGTCGAGTTGCTGCGCGGTGGCCTGGGCCGGTGGCAGCAACGCCAGGGCGGGGAGCAGGAGGAGTGCGGCTTTCATGAGCGTGTCAACGCCTGGCCTCGGTCCCGGGTTCGTTCGCGACGGGTGCTGCGATAGGCTGCGGCGATGCACGAATTGCTGACACCGCAGGAGATGACACGCGCCGATGCGGCGGCGATCGCGGCCGGCGTGCCGGGCTTGCGCCTGATGGAGGCGGCGGGCCGCGCGGTGGCGCGGGCGATCCTGCGCCGCTACCGGCCGCACCCGGTGCTGGTGCTGGCCGGGCCGGGCAACAATGGCGGCGACGGTTATGTGGTCGCGCGGCTGCTGGACCAGGCGGGCTGGGGCGTGCGGCTGGCCGCGCTGGCGCCATCTTCCAGCGGCGATGCCGCGGCCATGGCGGCGCGCTGGCGCGGCCCGGTGGTGGCGACCACCCCGGCGGAGGCGGCGCGCGCCGGGCTGGTGGTGGATGCGGTGTTCGGCGCCGGGCTGGCGCGCCCGGTGACGGGGCTGGTGGCGGAGGTTCTGGCGGCGGCGCGGGAGGTGGTGGCGGTGGACGTGCCTTCCGGCCTGGATGGCGCGACCGGCGCGGTGCGCGGCTTCGCACCAAGGGCGGTCCTGACGGTGACCTTCTTCCGGCTGAAGCCGGGCCACCTGCTGCTGCCCGGCCGTACGTTGTGCGGCGAGGTGGAGCTGGCCGATATCGGATTGCCCGCGTCCGTGCTGCCGGGCCTGGGCGTGCGGACCTTCCGCAACGGGCCGGCGCTGTGGCGGCTGCCGGTGCCGGGGGCCTCGGACCACAAATATGCGCGCGGGCATGTCGCGGTGCGGGCCGGTCCGGCGATGACGGGGGCCGCGCGGCTGGTCGCGGCGGCGGCGCGCCGGGTCGGGGCAGGGCTGCTGACCATCCTGGCGGCCGATGCGGCGACGGCCGCGGTGCTGCGCGGCGGCGATGCTGGGGTGATGGTGGCCGAGGGCGATGCGGCGCCGCTGCTGGCGGATGCGCGGATCGGCACCTGGGTCATCGGGCCTGGCCTGCCGCCGGATGCGGCCACGCTCCAGGCGCTGCGCGCGGCGGTGGCGGCGGGCCGGCAGGTGGTGGCGGATGCCGGAGCATTGCGCGCGGCGGCGGGCACGCCATCCGCGCTGGCCGGCTGCGCCGTGCTGACGCCCCATGCGGGAGAGTTCTCCGCGGTGTTCGGGCCGCCCGGGGAGGACCGGCTGGCGGCGGTGCGGGCGGCGGCGCGGGCGACCGGCGCGGTCATCATCCTGAAAGGTGCGGACAGTATCGTGGCGGCGCCGGATGGCCGTGCCGCGATCAACGCCAACGCGCCGCCCTGGCTGGCAACGGGTGGCACCGGGGATGTGCTGGCGGGCCTCGTCGCTGGCCTGCTCGCGCAGAGAATGCCGGCCTTCGAGGCTGCCTGCTGCGCCTGCCACCTGCATGGGGCGGCGGCGCAGCGGATCGGGCCGGGGCTGCTGGCGGAGGATCTGCCGGGTGCGATGCCGGCCGTGCTGGCGGCAATGTTGCTCGACGTTCCCAGAGGAGTCGGGCATGGTTCCTGAAATACGCTGAAAGGTTGCGTGATGTCGGACGTCGCCGCCCCGCCCGGATTCATCGACCGCGCGCTGCGGCGCGTCACCTCCCTGTGGCGGGACATCGCCTCCTCCGCGCCCGGCGAGGGCGAGGGCATTGCGACGCAGATGCGCGCCTGCCTGGATGCGCGCGGCGGCGAGGTCTCGGCACGCTCCCGCGCCGCGCGCCTGGCGCAGAGCTACCTGGCCGGCGACCATGCGCAGCGCGGCGAATTCCTGCGGGCGCTGGCCGGCTTCGACTCCGACATGCCGGCGGTTGCCAAGGCCTGGGAAGCCGTCGCGGCGGCGCAGGATACGGAGGCGCGGGCGACCGCCAAGGCCAAGCTGCGCCGGGTGCTGGAGCCGCCGCGCCTGCGGCTGCTGACGCAGTTCACCACCATCCCGGACGGCGTGAAGTTCCTCGTGGAGCTGCGCGCCGACCTGATGGCGCGGATGCGCGGCGACGCGATGCTGGAGGCGCTGGAGGCCGACCTGCGTGGCCTGCTGGCGAGCTGGTTCGATGTCGGCTTCCTGGAGCTGCGCCGCGTCGACTGGTCCTCCCCGGCCGAGCTGCTGGAGAAGCTGGTGCAGTACGAGGCGGTGCACCGCATCCGCAGCTGGCGCGACCTAAAGAACCGCCTGGATTCCGACCGCCGCTGCTACGCCTTCTTCCATCCGCGCATGCCGAACGAGCCGCTGATCTTCGTCGAGGTCGCGTTGGTCGAGGGCATGGCCGTCAACGTCCAGGCGCTGCTGGACGAGAAGGCGCCGCTGCTGGATGCGCGCGTCGCCGACACCGCGGTGTTCTATTCCATCAACAACTGCCAGCGTGGGCTGGATGGCATCTCCTTCGGCAACTTCCTGATCAAGCGGGTGGTGGAGCTGCTGTCCGTCGAATTCCGCAACCTGGACTGCTTCGCCACGCTGTCCCCCATCCCGGGCTTCCGCACCTGGCTGGAGGAACGGCTGGAGGCGGGCGACACGACGCTGTTGACGGAGGATGAGGCGACGGCACTGCGCACCGCCGCACCGCCCGACCTGGCGCTGGTGGCGCCCGGCGTGGAGGCCGGCAAGGGCGATGGCGAGACCGCCACCCAGACCCTGCGGCGGCTGATCGCCCGGCGCGGCTGGGCGCGGGTGGAGGCGACCTCGAAGGGGCTGGAGCCGATCCTGCTGCGCGCCGGCGCGCGCTACCTGCTGGCGGAATCGGGCCGCAATCCCAAGCGCGCGCGCGACCCGGTGGCGCATTTCCACCTGTCCAACGGGGCGCGGGTGGAGCGGCTGAACTGGCGCGGCGATACCTCGGAAAAGGGGTTCCGGGAATCCTGCGGGCTGATGGTGAACTACCGCTACGACCCGGAAAAGATCGAGGACTACCACGAGAGCTACGCCGGCGAGGGCAAGCGCGCCGCCTCCGCCGCCGTGCGCAAGCTGGCCAAGGGTTTCGTCTGATGGGTTGAGCGCGCCGCGCGCGGCTGCAAGGATCGGCGGCGGAAACGTCGGGACAGAGACTTGCAAGCGCGGACTGGGGTGCTGGGGGTGCCGGATTTCCGGCGCATCCTGCTGGTGGGGCTGCTGGTGTCCATCGCCCGCTGGCTGGAAATGCTGGTGATCGGCGTGGTGGTCTGGCAGCAGACGCACTCCGCCTTCCTGGTCGCCCTGATGACGCTGCTGCGGCTGCTGCCGATGGGGCTGTTCGGCGCCTTCCTCGGCGTCGCGGCGGACCGGGTGCAGCGACGCTCCGCGCTGATCCTGATGCTTTGGGTGCAGGCGGTGTCGGCGGCGGTGCTGGCGCTGCTGGCGTATGTCGGGATGCTGGCGGTGTGGCACCTGGCGGTGGCGAGCTTCGTCGCCGGCATCGTCTGGGGCGCCGACAATCCGGTGCGGCGGATGATGCTGGGCGAGGTCGTCGGCGCGCACCGCATGGCGACCGCGGTGTCCATGGATGTTGTCGCGAACAATGCCAGCCGCATCGCCGGCCCGGCGCTCGGCGGCACCATCCTGGCGGCGGCGGGCGTGGGCGCGCCCTTCGTGCTGTCGCTGGTGCTGTATGCGGCGGCGGTGGTGGCGGCGCTGCGGCTGGCGCATCGCAGTACGGTGCTGCCGCCGCGGGGCTCCGTGCTGCGGGAGATGCGGGACAGCTTCGGCCTGGTGCTGCGCACGCCGGGCATGGCCGGCGTGATGGTGGTGACGCTGATCTTCAACCTGTTCGGCTGGCCGGCCGGCAGCATGGTGCCGGTGATCGGGCAGGAGGATCTGCGGCTCGGCGCCGATGGCGTCGGGCTGCTGGCGGGAATGGATGGGCTCGGCGCGCTGATCGGCGCCGCGCTGCTGGTGCCGCTGGTGCGGCCGCGCTGGTACCGCGCGATCTATGCCGGAGGTGCCGCGATGTTCTGCGGAATGTATGTGGTCTTCGCGCTGGTCGGGCAGCCGGTGCCGGCAGCCGTCGCGCTGCTGCTGGTGGGCGTGGGCAGCGCCGGCTTCGCCTCCATGCAGGCGACGCTGGTCTACACCACCGCGCCGCCCGAACTGCGCAGCCGCGCGCTCGGCGTGCTGTCCGCCTGCATCGGGCTGGGGCTGCTGGGCTTCCTGCATCTCGGCCTGATGGCGAACTGGCTCGGCGCCGCCACCGCCACGGCGCTGATCGGGGTGGAGGGGCTGCTGGCGCTGGTGCTGACGCGGCGCTGGTGGCGCGAGCCTATTTCACCGCGAGATCGGTAAGCCGGCAGGTATCCACCTGGCGGCGTTCCTCCGCCCGGCCGTCGTTGAAGACGATCCGCAGGTCGTTGACGCAGGCGCCGCGCGGCAGGCCGATGACGAAGCGCTGGCCCGGCGGCACGACGGCGGTGCCCAGGCGGTCCGGCCCCCAGTTGTGATCGGTGCTGGGGGAGACATAGACCTCCCGGATCGTCTGGCTGCCGCCATTCACCAGGCGGAAGGACGGGTCGGGCGCGCGGCTGGTGGCGGGCGCCACGCCGGATTGGCGCTGCCGTTCCCACTGGCGCTGCTGCATGTGGCGCTGGAGCATGTGCTCGTTCATCGTGCCGAGCAGCGAGCCCTGCGGGTTGTTCCAGGTGGTGCCGCCGGGGCCGTTCGGCAGCCAGTACTGCTGGGAAGCGGCGGGGCCGGAGACCAGCAGGGCGAGGAGGGGGAGCGAGGCGAGGCGCATCGGCGACGGATCCTGTGGCGGGTGGCTTTGAGGGCCGCACCCTGCCAGGGCGATGTTGCGCCGCGACTTCATCAGCAGTGATACAAAGTTTCCTATTCAGGCGAGCGCGAAACGCACCGTGACCCGCGACCCCGGCCCCTCCGCGAATTCGACCAGCCCGCCGATGGTCGCGGCCATCGCATGGATGATCCGCCCGCCCAGCCCGGAGCCCGCCGAGCTTTCCGCCCCGGCGCCGCCGACGCCGTCATCCTCCACCCGCAGCACGCCGGCATCGCCGTGGCGTTCCAGGATCACCCGGATCGGTCCGCCTTCCGGCAATCCGGGATAGGCGTACTTCAGCGCATTGGTCACCAGCTCGGACACGATGACGCCCAGCGAGACCGCGCGATCGGGCGGCACGGTCAGCGGCGCGGCCGTGAAATCGATGCGCGCGGTCTCGACGCTGCGGCCGATCTCGGTGAGCAGGCCGCCGAGGTAGTCCGGCAGGGCCACGCTGCGCACATCGGCGGAGGTGTAGAGCCGGCGATGCACCTGGGCGACCGCCGCGATGCGGTTGCGGACGGAGGCCAGCGCCGCGCGCGCGCCCGGGTCGGCCAGCGCATTTTCCTGCAGGCGGGTGAGGGAGGCGATGATCTGCAGGCTGTTGGCGACGCGGTGGTTCACCTCCTGCAGCAGCAGGGCGCGGCTGGCGGCGAGTTCCTCCGCCCGGTCGCGCGCCTCGCGCACCTCGGCCTCGGCCTCGGCATGGCGGCGGCGCATGGCGGCGCGGTGGACAGCGCCCTCGATCGCGCGATGCAGCAGCAGCAGGAAGGATTCGCCCGGCGTCTTCACCACGAAATCCTCGGCCCCCGCGCGCAGCGCCGCCACGGCCACGCGGGTTTCGTCGGCACCCGTGACGAAGATGACGGGGGCGGGGTCCGGCAGGGCGCTGAGCGCGGCGAGCGTCTCCAGCCCATCCGCGCCCGGCATGTAGTGGTCGAGGCAGATGGCGCCGAAGCCGCCCTGGCGCGCCAGCGTGACGCCGGCATCGCCGTCATGCGCCGTGACGACCTGGTGGCCAAGACGGCCGAGCGCCCGCTGCACCAGGCGGCACAGCGCCTGGTCGTCGTCGATGTACAGGATGCGGGACGCCGGGTCGGTCATTGGGCTGTCGGCGGTACCTGGATGACGGCGAGGAACAGGCCGAGTTGGCGAACCGCGGAGGCGAAGGTCTCGTAGTTCACCGGCTTCGTGATGTAGACGGAACAGCCCAGCTCATAGCACCGGCGGATCTCGCGGTCGTCATCCGTGGTGGTCAGCACGATGACGGGGGCGAGGCGCAGCTCCGGGTCGGATTTCAGCCGGGCCAGGATGTCGATGCCGCTCATGTCCGGCAGGTTCAGGTCGAGCAGCACCAGCACCGGCGCGCCGGCCTGGCGCTGCGGGCCGAACAGGTGGTCCACCGCGGCATGGCCGGAAGCCAGGTGCAGCACCTCGTTGTAGACGCCGGCGCGCTTGAGGTTCTTCTCGATCAGGCGGGCGTGGCCGTCATCATCCTCGATCATGACGATGGTGACGGCCTGGGCGGAGACGTTCATGCCGGCTGGTCCTCGGTCTCAAGGGCGGGGTCGTGCGCGGGCAGCGCCTCGGGCAGCAGCAGGGTGAAGACGGAGCCCTCGCCGAGCTTGGACGTCAGCCGGATGTCGCCGCCCATGCGGCGGGCCAGCGCCCGTGTATGGGCAAGGCCGATGCCCTCGCCCTTCTGGTCCTGCGGGCCGGAGCGGCGGAACAGCTCGAATACCCGCTCATGGTCGCGCGCCGCGATGCCGCGGCCATTGTCGATCACGTCGATCGCGTGCATCCCGCCTTCGCGTCGCGCGCGGACCAGCACGCGGCCGGGTCGGGCCGGGTCCAGGTACTTCACGGCGTTGTCGAGCAGGTTGCCGATGATCTGTTCCAGCGCCAGCCGGTCCGTCCGCAACGTGGGGAAGGGTGGGGACAGGCGCAGCTCGGCGCCGGCGGCGTCGAACTGATGCTGCAGGCTGGAGGACAGGCTCTCCATCAGCGTGCCCACCTGCAACTGTTCCGCCGTCAACCGCCGGCGGCCTTCGCGGGACAATGCGAGGATGGCGCCGATCAGGCGGTCCATGCGATTGGTCGAGGAGCGGATGAAGCCGATCGCTTCCGGGATGTCCTCGGACACCGCATCGCGCACGTCCTGTGTGACCAATGCGGGGGCGTCGGCCTCGGCACGGGCCACCATCTCCCGCACCGTGCCGATGGCGGTCTCCAGCTCCTGCGTGAAGCCCATCACGTTCACCAGCGGGGCGCGCAGATCGTGCGAGACGATATAGGCGAAGCGCTGGATCTCCTCGTTCGCCGCGGTCAGCGATCCGGTGCGGGCGGTGACGCGCTGTTCCAGGCTGGCATTGGCGCGTTGCAGTTCGGCGCGCGCCTGCTCCAGGTCCTTCGTGTACTTCACCGCCAACCGGCTGATGCCGAAGCTCAGCAGCGCGATCAGCGCCAGGCCGCCGAGGGCGGCGAACAGGATCAGCCGGCCGGCGCGGTCCAGCTGCGCGCTGCGCGTGGCCTGCCGCTGGGTGCTGCGCGCCTCGACGCCCGCGATCTGCTGGCGGATCTCGTCCATCAGCACCTTGCCCTCGCCATCCCGAACCCGGGCAATGGCGGCACCGATATTGCCGGCCTCCGCCAGCGCCACCGCCTCCCGAAGTTCCGCCAGTTTCGCGTCGATGTGCAGGCGCAGCTCCTCGAGCCTGTCGGCCCGCCCGCCATCGGCAATCGCGCGCGATGCAAGTTCCCGCAATTCCCGCGACAAATCCGCCTGCGCCTGGTGGTAGGGCTCAAGGTAGTCGGGGTTGCCGGTCAGCAGGTAGCCGCGCTGCCCGGTCTCGGCGTCCTGCAGCGAGCCCAGCACGCCGGCGGTGGTCACGCGCAGCTGCTGGGTGGCGACCACGCCGTCCGTGTAGGCGCGCTGCTGCTGAACCATCCAGACGATGCCGATGCCGAGGGCGAGCAGGACAAGCAGGCCGAAGGCGGTCAGGCCGAGGGTGATGCGGCCGAACGCGGCCTGGGACCAGGTCATGCAACCATTTCAAATACGACGAAAACCGCAGGCCTGGATTGTCCAGCCCGGCGCTTGTTCCTAGCACAGGCGCGCTATTGTTGACGATATGTGCAGGCCGCTCAATTACCGGTGACGAACCGGGCCGCGTGACTTAGAGACCGTTTGAGAACACCGGGCGGGTCGGCTCCGCGGGTCTTCAGCCGCCGGCAATCTCAAACGGTCTCTTGGGCACACGTGGCGAGCCGCCTTCGCGTCACGGCACGGGCGGCCTATCCTGCCGCGGAGGACCGGAGGAGAAGGCGCAGATGACCGCGGAACGGCCGATCGGCAAGCCATCGCCAGGGGCGGACCGGGTGGAGGCGCGCGAGGACGCGCACCGCCTGCGGCTGCTGCATGCGCTGGAGCGCAAGCTGCTGTGGCTGTCCGCCTGGATGATCCACCATGCCAACCACATCCGCCCGAACCGGGACGGGCTGAAGGTCGGCGGGCACCAGGCCTCCTGCGCCTCCTCCGTCTCGATCCTGGCGGCGCTGTATTTCGAGATCCTGCGGCCGCAGGACCGCGTGGCGGTGAAGCCGCATGCCGGGCCGGTGTTCCACGCCATCAACCACCTGCTGGGGCGGCAGGACCGGGACAAGCTTTCGACCCTGCGGCAGTTCGGCGGCATCCAGCCCTATCCCTCCCGGGTCAAGGACGGGGCGGAGGTGGATTTCTCGACCGGCTCCGTCGGCCTCGGCGTGGCGCTGACCACCTTCGGCAGCCTGGTGCAGGACTACGTGAAGCTGCACGGGCTGGGGCGGCCGGAGATCGCGGCGGGTCGGCATGTGGCCATCGTCGGCGATGCCGAACTCGATGAGGGCAACATCTACGAGGCGCTGCTGGAGGGCTGGAAGCACGATGTCCGCAATGTCTGGTGGGTGGTCGACTACAACCGCCAGTCGCTCGACAGCGTGGTGCCGGACCGGCTGTTCGGGCGGATCGAGGGCCTGTTCCGCGACATGGGGTGGAACGTCGTCACCCTGAAATACGGCCGCCGCCTGGAAGCCGCTTTTGCGCGCACGGACGGCGAGGCGCTGCGGCGCTGGATCGATGACTGCCCGAACAGCCTCTATGCCGCGCTGACCTTCCAGGGCGGCGCCGCCTTCCGCCAGGCGCTGCTGGCGGAACTCGGCCGGGTGGAGGGCGTGCGGGCGATCATCGACCCGCTGACCGACGACGAACTCGCGGCGCTGATGACCAACCTCGGCGGCCACGACATCGAGACGCTGACCGAGGCCTTCCGGGTGGCGGCCACGGAGGGCGACCAGCCGACCTGCTTCATCGCCTACACCATCAAGGGCATGGGCCTGCCCTTCGCCGGGCACAAGGACAACCATGCCGGGCTGATGACGAAGGAGCAGATGGCGACCTTCCGGGACGCCATGGGCATCCGCGACGGGCATGAATGGGACCGGTTCGAGGGGCTGGAGGTCGGTCCTGCGGAACTCGAATCCTTCCTGGCCGGCATTCCCTTCGCCCAGGTGCTGGCGCCGGAAGGTCGCCGGCTTTCGGCCCCCACCGTGCCGGTGCCGGCCCTGTTGCCGGCGCCGCGGGTGCCGCCGGGGCGGATGATGTCGACCCAGGCCGCCTTCGGCGAAATCCTGGCCGAGATCGGCCGCGGGCAGGGGGAGAATGCCGCGCTGGCCGAGCGTATCGTCACCACCAGCCCGGATGTGACGGTTTCCACCAATCTCGGCCCCTGGGTGAACCGGCGCGGCATCTTCGACCGGCACCTCAAGAACGACGTGTTCCGGGATGCCAAGCTGGCGAGCGCCCAGCGCTGGGGCATGGGGCCGGAGGGGCAGCATATCGAACTCGGCATCGCCGAGCAGAATCTATTCCTGCTGTTGGGCGCCCTCGGGTTGTCCCATTCGCTGTACGGGGCGCGGCTGCTGCCGGTGGGGACGGTCTACGATCCCTTCGTCAATCGCGGCCTCGATGCGATGATCTATGGCTGCTACCAGGATGCGCG
The DNA here is from genome assembly GCF_051433195.1 of Falsiroseomonas sp. E2-1-a20. Taxonomy (NCBI): domain Bacteria; kingdom Pseudomonadati; phylum Pseudomonadota; class Alphaproteobacteria; order Acetobacterales; family Roseomonadaceae; genus Falsiroseomonas; species Falsiroseomonas sp. E2-1-a20. Next base: position 267,674 of record NZ_JBHMFT010000003.1, read on the forward strand.
TTTTCTCCTGGTTTCAACGCCTTCCGGGCTGACCCTCGCTCCGGAAGGGGGCCAGCACCAGTCGGTGAACACGCCGTTGATCGGCATCGCCCAGGACCGGCTGGTGGCCTACGAGCCGGCCTATGCCGACGAACTCGCCATCCTGATGCGCTTCGCCTTCGAGCACATGCAGAAGCCCGATGGCAGCGCCGTCTGGCTGCGGCTTTCGACCCGTGCACTGGCGCAGCCCGACCGCCGGCTGGACCCGGCCGGCGTGATCGCCGGCGGCTACTGGGTGGTCCCGCCGGGGCCGGGCGCGAGCCTCGCCATCGCTTACCAGGGCCCGGTGGCGCCCGAGGTGCTGGAGGCCTTTGCGGCGGTGCGCGAGGACCTGCCGGATGCCGGCCTGCTGGCCGTGACCAGCCCGGACCGGCTGCAGGCCGGCTGGCTGGAGGCGCGGCGCGGTGCGCGCAACAACACCGCCGCAGCGCCCTCCGCCATCGAGGCGCTGCTGGCGCCGCTCGACCGCGACGCGGCGCTGGTGACGATCCTGGACGGCCATCCGGCGGCGCATGCCTGGCTCGGCGCGGTGCGCGGACAGCGCGTGGTGCCGCTGGGGGTGGACCGCTTCGGCCAGGCGGGCGACCTGCCGGACCTGTATGCGGAATACGGGCTGGATGCATCGGCCATCGTCGATGCCTGCGCCGCGGCGGTGCTGGGGCGCTAGCCGCTGTGGGCTTGGCCTCGGGGGGGCGGACGCGATAGACGGGCAGGGCGCGGGCGTGGTGGAACGGTAGACACGCTGGTTTTAGGTACCAGTGGCGCAAGCCATGGGGGTTCGAGTCCCTCCGCCCGCATAATTCTAGCCCTCAAGCGGCGGGCGGCGGCTCCGCCGCCTTGCCTGGCGCGCCGATGCACGGGTGCGCCTGCTGGGATGGTTGTCTGGGCGCGGCGGCCGTTCGGCCGCTCGCCCGGCCGGGCCAGGCGCCAGCGTGGGTGGTTTGGCCAGCGTGGGTGGTTCGGGTGGTGCGATTTGGGCTTTCGGGCCGTCAGGCATTGCCCCCGGCCCGGTTGGGCGGTAACGGGGCGGGCCTCAGAGCGTATCGCGCCCGCCGGGGTGTTCCCGCGCGCGCCCCTGTCGATAAAGAAGGTTCACCATGCAGGTCACCGAGCTTCCCGCAGAGGGGCTGAAAAGGGCGTTCACGGTCGTGGTCCCGGCCGCGAGCCTGGCCGAGAAGCGCGAGAAGCGCCTGAAGGAACTCGGCGCCGACATGCGCCTGCCTGGCTTCCGCCCCGGCAAGGTGCCGGTGGCCGTCGTCAAGCAGCGCTACGGCACCGCCGTGGCTGGCGAGGTGCTGGAGCAGTCCGTCGATGACGCGACGCGCCAGGTGATCGCGGACCGGGGCCTGCGGCCGGCGATGCAGCCGAAGATCGAGCTGGTGAACTACAGCGAGGGTGCCGACCTCGAATACAAGATCGACCTGGAACTGCTGCCCGAGATCCCGATGCCCGACTTCGCCGGCATCGCGCTGGACCGGCAGAAGGCGACGCCCGGCGACGCCGAGATCGACGCCTTCCTGGCGACCATGGCGACCCGCCTGGCGACGCTGGAGGACGTGGCCGAGCCCCGCCCGGCCGCCAAGGGCGAGATGCTGGTCTGCGACTTCGAGGGCCGGCTGAAGCAGGAGGATGGCAGCCTCGGCGAGCCCTTCCCGGGCGGCACCGCGACGGACACGCCGATCGAGGTGGCCGGCGACGGCTTCATCCCCGGCTTCACCGAGCAGCTGGAAGGCATGACCCCGGGCGAGCAGAAGGACATCAATGTCAGCTTCCCGGCCCAGTACGGCTCCGCCGCGCTCGCCGGCAAGGATGCGGTCTTCGCCATCAACGCCAAGGCCTTGAAGACCAAGGTGCTGCCGGCGATGGACGACGAGTTCGCCAAGCGCCTGGGCCTCGATGACATCGCCACGCTGCGCGCCAAGGTGGCCGAGAACCTGCAGGCCGAATACGACGCCATGGCGCGGATGAAGGTGAAGCGCGCCCTGCTGGACGCGCTGGCCGAGCGCGCCACCTTCGAGGTGCCGGCCGGCATGGTCGAGGGCGAGTTCGCCCAGATCTGGCAGCGGGTCGAGGCCGACCTGAAGGAAGGCAAGCTCGACGCCGACGACCAGGGCAAGGACGAGGACACGCTGAAGACGGAATACCGCGCCATCGCGGAGCGCCGCATCCGGCTCGGCCTGCTGCTGTCCGAGATCGGGCGGACCAACAACATCCAGGTGACGAACGACGAACTCGGCGCCGCGATGCGCCAGGAAGCCGCGCGCTACCAGGGCCAGGAAAAGCAGGTCCTGGAGTATTTCCGCAAGAATCCGCAGGCGGTCGACAATCTGCGCGCGCCGATCTTCGAGGAGAAGGTCGTCGACTTCGTGCTGGAACTGGCCCAGGTGACCGAGATTCCCACGGCGCCGACGGATTTGTCCGCCGAGCCGGCCTGAGGCTTTCCGGCCGGGGCATGTTGCAAGGGGCGGCGCCGGAAGGCCCGCCCCGCTTGCTTTTCCGGGACAGGCGCCCGATTTCGGGAGTGGGCCCGGAGAAGGGCATGGATGGTTGAAGAAGGGGGGCTTTGCGGGCCGCTCCGGTTTGCCCATCTTAAACGGAATGGCAGAGATTCGCTGCCAAGGTGGGGTGCGCCCCGCCAGGGATTGCGCCCGCGCCGGCAACGGCAGGGCATGAAAGGGACGACCATGCGTGACCGCGATCCGGTCGAGATCTACAACAACCTCGTGCCGATGGTCGTCGAACAGACGGCGCGGGGCGAGCGGGCCTACGACATCTATTCGCGCCTGCTGAAGGAGCGGATCATCTTCCTGACCGGCCCGATCTTCGACCAGGTGGCCTCGCTGATCTGCGCCCAGTTGCTGTTCCTGGAGAGCGAGAATCCGAACAAGGAAATCGCCTTCTACATCAACAGCCCGGGCGGCGTGGTGACGGCCGGCCTCGCGATGTACGATACCATGCAGTACATCCGCAGCCCGGTCTCGACCGTCTGCGTCGGCATGGCGGCCTCCGCCGGCTCGCTGCTGCTGACGGCAGGCGCCAAGGGCAAGCGCTTCGCCCTGCCGAACAGCATGGTGATGATCCACCAGCCCTCCGGTGGCGCCCAGGGCCAGGCGACGGATATCGAGATCCAGGCGCGGGAGATCATCAAGACCCGCGCCCGGCTGAACCAGATCTACGTCCACCACACCGGCCAGCCGCTCGAGGAGATCGAGCGGAAGATGGAGCGCGACACCTACCTCTCGGCCGAGGAGGCCCGCGATTTCGGGCTGATCGACCAGGTGGTGGAACAGCGCCCGCTGCCGCCGGCCGACCCGGTGAAGATCTGAGCGGGATGACGGGGGTGGGTGGCCCTTCCCCCCACCCGCTTGTGCGGCTACATTCACATGTTTCCCGCCCCCCAGTGGGGGGGCCGGTGTCCCGAGCCGCCAGCCTGCATGGCGGCCGTGGCCTGAGGTTTTCGGAGCGCGCATGAGCAAGTCCGGCGACTCGAAGAATACCCTGTACTGCTCGTTCTGCGGCAAATCGCAGCACGAGGTCCGGAAGCTTATTGCCGGGCCGACCGTGTTCATCTGCGACGAATGCGTCGAGCTTTGCATGGACATCATCCGCGAGGAGCACAAGACGCACCTCGTCAAGTCCCGCGATGGCGTCCCGACGCCGCGCGAGATCTGCAAGGTGCTGGATGACTACGTGATCGGGCAGGACCACGCGAAGAAGGTCCTGAGCGTCGCGGTCCACAATCATTACAAGCGCCTGGCGCATGGCGCGAAGACCGGCGAGGTCGAGATCGCCAAGTCCAACATCATGCTGGTCGGCCCCACCGGGTCGGGCAAGACGCTGCTGGCGCAGACCCTGGCCCGCATCCTCGACGTGCCCTTCACCATGGCGGATGCGACCACGCTGACCGAGGCCGGCTATGTCGGCGAGGATGTCGAGAACATCATCCTCAAGCTGCTGCAGGCGGCCGACTACAACGTGGAGCGCGCCCAGCGCGGCATCGTCTACATCGACGAGGTCGACAAGATTTCGCGCAAGTCGGACAACCCCAGCATCACCCGGGACGTGTCCGGCGAAGGCGTGCAGCAAGCCCTGCTCAAGATCATGGAGGGCACCGTGGCCTCCGTGCCGCCGCAGGGCGGGCGCAAGCATCCGCAGCAGGAATTCCTGCAGGTGGACACGACCAACATCCTGTTCATCTGCGGCGGCGCCTTCGCAGGCCTGGAAAAGATCATCGGCGCCCGCGGCAAGGGCTCCGGCATCGGCTTCGGGTCGGAGGTACGGGCCCCGGATGAGCGGCGGACAGGTGCGATCCTCAAGGAAGTCGAGCCTGAGGACCTGCTGAAGTTCGGGCTGATCCCGGAATTCATTGGCCGCCTGCCGGTGGTGGCGACGCTGGAGGACCTGGATGAGAAGGCGCTCATCGAGATCCTGACCAAGCCGAAGAACGCCCTGGTGAAGCAGTACCAGCGGCTGTTCGAGATGGAGGGGGCGAAGCTCACCTTCACCGAGGACGCCATGAAGTCCGTGGCGACGCGGGCCATCCAGCGGCGTACCGGGGCCCGCGGACTGCGCTCCATCATGGAGGCGATCCTGCTGACCACGATGTTCGACCTGCCCGGCCTCGAGGATATCGAGGAGGTGGTGGTGAACCGCGAAGTGGCGGAAGGGCGCGCCAGCCCACTCTATATCTATGGCGAGAGGCCGGCGGAGCAGTCCGCCGGCTGAGGCTCCCGCGTCCTTCCCACCGTGTCTTGCGGCGGTGGGAGGGGGGACCCATCTGATTTGACAATCCCGTGGCGTCGGGGGCCGTGCCGATAACCAGGCCTCCCTTGGTGGGACCGGGCTGGGGGCGGCTTCCGCGCCGATCGTCCAAAGCGAGGTCCGATATGGCGGCCAATCCCACTGAACCCGTGCGCGGCGAGCTTCTTCCGGTTCTGCCCCTGCGCGACATCGTCGTTTTCCCCCACATGATCGTGCCGCTGTTCGTCGGACGCGAGAAATCCGTCCGCGCGCTGGAAGCGGTGATGCGTGACGACAAGCAGATCCTGCTCGTCGCGCAGAAGAACGCGGCGCAGGACGACCCGGGCTCCGACGATCTGTACCAGGTCGGCACGGTCTCCACGGTGCTGCAACTGCTGAAGCTGCCGGACGGCACCGTGAAGGTGCTGGTCGAGGGCGGCCGGCGCGCCAAGGTCGTCGCCTACAAGGGCACCGAGCCGTTCTTCGAGGCGTTTTCCGAGACGGCGGAGGAACCCAAGGTCGAGGGGCGTGAGCTGGAGGCGCTGGCGCGCACCGTGGTCGCGCAGTTCGAGCAGTACATCAAGCTGAACAAGAAGATTGCGCCCGAGGTCCTGGTCTCGATCAACCAGATCGAGGAGCCGGCGAAGCTCGCCGATACCGTCGCCAGCCACCTGAACCTGAAGATCGCCGAGAAGCAGGAGCTTCTGGAGATCGAGGGTGTCGGGCCGCGGCTGGAACGCGTCTTCGCCCACATGGAGTCGGAGATCGGCGTCCTGCAGGTGGAGAAGCGCATCCGCTCGCGCGTCAAGCGGCAGATGGAGAAGACGCAGCGCGAGTACTACCTGAACGAGCAGCTCAAGGCGATCCAGAAGGAGCTCGGCGAGGGCGAGGAAGGCAAGGACGAATCGGCGGAGCTGGAGGCCAAGATCAAGGCCACCAAGCTGACCAAGGAAGCCCGCGAGAAGGCGATGGCGGAGCTGAAGAAGCTCAAGACCATGTCGCCGATGAGCGCCGAGGCGACCGTCGTCCGCAACTACCTCGACTGGATGCTGAGCATTCCGTGGAAGAAGAAGACCAAGATCCGCAACGACATCGTCGCGGCGGAGAAGGTGCTGGACGCCGACCACTACGGCCTTGAGAAGATCAAGGAGCGGATCATCGAATACCTGGCGGTGCAGACCCGCAGCCCGAAGATCCGTGGCCCGATCCTGTGCCTGGTCGGCCCGCCCGGCGTCGGCAAGACCTCGCTCGGCAAGTCCATCGCCAAGTCCACGGGCCGCAACTTCGTGCGCATGTCGCTCGGTGGCGTGCGGGACGAGGCGGAGGTGCGCGGCCACCGGCGGACCTATATCGGCTCCATGCCCGGCAAGGTGTTGCAGGGGATGAAGAAGGCTAAATCCTCCAACCCGTTGTTCCTGCTGGACGAGATCGACAAGCTGGGCGCCGACTGGCGCGGCGACCCGTCCTCAGCGCTGCTGGAGGTGCTGGACCCGGAGCAGAACTCGACCTTCAACGACCACTATCTGGAGGTCGACTACGACCTGTCGGACGTGATGTTCGTGACCACGGCCAACAGCCTGCGCATGCCGCAGCCGCTGCTGGACCGCATGGAGATCATCCGCATCCCCGGCTACACCGAGGATGAGAAGGTCGAGATCGCCAAGCGCCACCTGATCCCGAAGGTCAGCGAGGCCAATGGCTTGAAGGCCGGTGAGTGGAGCATCTCGGACGAGGCGCTGCGCGACCTGGTGCGCTACCACACGCGGGAAGCGGGGGTGCGCAACCTGGAGCGTGAGCTGGCCGGCATCGCCCGCAAGGCGGTGAAGGAAATCGTCTCGAAGAAGTCGAAGAAGGTGGCGGTTAACGTCAAGAACCTCGACAAATTCGCCGGTGTCCGGAAGTTCCGCTACGGCGAGGCCGAGGCCGAGGACATGGTGGGCGTCGTCACCGGCCTGGCCTGGACCGAGGTGGGCGGCGAGATCCTCACCATCGAATCGGTGGTGCTGCCGGGCAAGGGTGCGGTGAAGACCACCGGCAAGCTGGGCGACGTGATGCAGGAAAGCGTCAGTGCGGCGCTCTCCTATGTCCGCAGCCGCTCGATCAACTTCGGCATCAAGCCGACGGTGTTCGAGAAGCGGGACATCCACGTGCACGTGCCGGAAGGCGCGACGCCGAAGGACGGGCCTTCCGCCGGTGTCGCGATGGCGACCAGCATCGTCTCCGTCCTCACCGGCATTCCGGTGCGGCGGGATATCGCGATGACGGGCGAGATCACGCTGCGCGGGCGCATCCTGCCGATCGGCGGCCTGAAGGAGAAGCTGCTGGCGGCGCTGCGCGCCGGCGTCACCACGGTGTTCATCCCGAAGGAGAACGAGAAGGACCTGGCGGAGATTCCGGACAACGTGAAGAAGAGCCTCACCATCCTGGCGGTCAGCCATGCGGATGAGGTGATTTCCCAGGCGCTGGCCCGGAAGCCGGAGGCGATCACCTGGGAGGAGCCGGCGGAGCCAGCAGCACCAGCCGGTGGCGGCACCGGGGATGGAGCTGCCGTACGCCCACATTGATTTTGATGATCTCGGCGTGAGCGAAGGGGTGTCGGCCGGATGGGCCGGCACCCCTTCTTCATGGGAAACAACGGCTTCGGGATGCCGCCTGTGCGGCGGCAGCGGCCTGAGCTGGAAACCCGGTGCCAGGCCGCTGCAATTCGGGGCGGGCGGCGTTGACTGCGCCGAAATGCGCCTCCTAGTGTGCCGCCATGCGGGGCGAGATTCGGACCCGTTCCATGATGCCAGTTGACCAGGAACCTGAAGGGGGGTCCGACATGAACAAGCAGGATTTGGTTGCCGTCGTTGCCGAGGCCGCCGATATTCCGAAGGCCAAGGCGGGCGACGTGCTCGACGCGGTCTTCGATGCGATCCAGGGGGCGCTGAAGAAGCAGGCGGAAGTCCGGCTTGTCGGGTTCGGGACCTTCAGCACGTCCAAGCGCAAGGCCGGCAAGGGCCGCAACCCGCGCACGGGGGAGGAGATCGAGATCCCGGCCTCCACGACCGTGCGGTTCAAGGCCGGCAAGGGGCTGAAGGACGCGGTGACCTGACCGCTCGGCTGCTTTGCGTGGTTCCTGAAGGCCAGCTCCCGTCCGGGCGCGGGCCTTTTTCAGTTCCAGGGCTTGGCAGGTGCAGGTCGGGCGGCGTAGGTCCGCCTGGCGCAGGGCGCTTAGCTCAGCGGTAGAGCGCCTGTCTTACACACAGGTGGTCGGCGGTTCGATCCCGTCAGCGCCCATTCCCGCGCCTTGTTCCGGATCATTTCACAGCGCTTTTCAGAACGAAGCCGCTTCTGTTAGCCTCGGCCGCCGCCCGCGCCCAGCGCAGGGACTTCGCCCGACCAGGCTTTGAACAGCAAGTGGAGTGTGCAGTGACCCGACTTGGATCGCGCCCCAGCAGCGCCATGCTTCTTCTTTCGATGTTCGCCCTGGGGGGCTGCGTGCAGGGCGTCACGCAGGGAACGGGAGGCGGCCCGGTGTCCGGCTCCGTCGGTGGCTCGACCAGCGTCGGCGCGAATTCGGGGCTGGAGCGCTGCCCGGAGACCATGGGCACCCTCGCCGTCGATGACGGTCGCCAGCAGGCGTGGTGGGGCCCCTTCACCCAGGCGACGCAGATCACCACGATCGAGCCGATGGTCCGCATCGTCGCGCAGCAGTCCAACTGCTTCATCATCACCTCGATCGGCAACGAGCGACTTGATTCGCGGATGTCGAACATCACCGCGCGCCAGCGGTCCGGCGAATTCCGCGCGGGCTCCAACCAGCAGCGCGGCCAGCGGGTGGCAGCCGACTACTACCTGGAACCCGCCATCCTGTTCGCTGGCGCCAATACCGGCGGCCTCGCCGGCAGCCTGGGCGGCTTCGGGGGCGGCTGGGGCCAGCTCGCGGCTGGCGTGGCCGGCGCCGCGATGCGGACCAGCTCGACCAGCGTCACCATGTCCCTGTTCGATATCCGCAGCGGCGTGCAGATCGCAGCCTCGGAAGGCAGCTCCACGACCAACGACCTGTCGGGCGGGCTGGCCGGGCTGGGGCTCGGGTCGGGTGGCGGCATGGGCGGTACGCTCGCTGCCTATCAGCGCACGCCGCAGGGCCAGGCGACGCTCGCGGCCTTCGTCGATTCCTACAACAAGCTCGTGATCGCCGTGCGCAACTACCAGGCGCAGGAGGTCCGCGGCGGCTCGGGGACGGGTGGCCGGCTGCGGGTGCGATGAACCGCGCGCCCCAACTCGCCCTGGCCCTGCTTCTGGCCGGCTGCGTGCAGCAGGCCCCGCAGACCGGGGGCGGATTCGGGCCGGAGGTCCAGGTCTGTCGTGCCGGCGAGGCATGCCGGGTGGTGCCGACGGCGCAGCTTCGCGACGCGACGCCGCAGGAGGATCGACGTGGCACCCGCCAGGCCGATCCTGACCTGTATCGGGGGGAGGACCTCGGCGCGTTGCAGGCCGCCGCTGCCTCGGGGGATGTCCGTGCCGCCTACCTGCTGGGTCAGGTGCACGAATTCGGCTTGGGCGGGCGGGCGCGGCGGGGCGCGGAGGCGGCGCGGTGGTACGGGCAGGCGGCGGACCAGGGCCACTCCTGGGCGCAGTTCCGCCTGGCCCAGATGCTCGAATCGGGCGCCGCCGGGCGGCGGGACCGCGCCGCTGCCGTCCGGCTCACCGTGGCGGCGGCCGAGGGCGGCGTGGCGCAGGCAGCGCACAACCTCGGGATGATGCACCGGTCCGGCAGCGGCGTGACCCAGGACGCGAGGGAGGCGGCACGCTGGCTGACCGTGGCCGCCGAGAACGGCGTGCCGGAGGCGCAGTACAATCTCGGCCTGATGTATTTCCGCGGCGATGGCGTGCCGCGCCAGTTGTACGACGCGCTGAGCTGGATGCGGCAGGCAGCCCAGGGCGGTTATCCGCCGGCCCAGAAAGCGGTCGGGCGGCTGTACATGACCGGCCTCGACACGATGGGGCAGGACCTGACGGAGGCCCGAAGCTGGCTGAGCCTCGCAGCCTCCCGCGGCGACCGGGAGGCGCAAGGCTGGCTGCGACAGATCGAACGCGAGGAACGCGAGGAGGCGGCGTTCCAGCGCCAGTTGCAGATGCAGGCGGCGGAGACGCAGGCGCTCTGGGCCTCCGTCGCCCTGGCGGCGTTCCTGATGCCACCGCCGGTGACCTACGTAGTGCGCGTCTGGTGATAATGCCGCGGGGCGGTTGACAGGCGCCGACCGCGCCCGTATTCCGGCCTCCTGTTCGCGGGCGGGTGTAGCTCAGTTGGTTAGAGCGCCGGCCTGTCACGCCGGAGGTCGCGGGTTCGAGCCCCGTCACTCGCGCCACGCGAACAGATTTTTCAGCATGTTGGACAGGATCAGGGTCTTCGCCGTCACGGCGCGGGCCCCATATCCTTTTCACGCCCTTGGCGTCGTCGTTGCGGATGTCAATGCTTCCATCACGCAGTGAGGCTATGGCGGAGCGGGCGCTGCGGGGCTAATCTGCGCTGCGCTGCAACGCGAATGGGTTGGGCCTGCGGGATTGGCGCAGATAAGCCCTGCCTTTGCGCGCAGATCGAACTTCCCGGCCCTTGCAGGGCGGCCGGACAGCAAGGACAGCCGAGGCACCAATGACCGAGCCGCTGCTGGCAGAGTATTTCCCGATCCTGGTGTTCCTGGGGATCGCCGCCGTCATCGCCAGCGCGATGGTGGGCGGGGCGTTGCTGGCCGCGAAGCAGAAGCCCTATGCCGAGAAGCTCTCGGCCTATGAGTGCGGCTTCGAGCCCTTCGACGACACGCGCCGCAAATTCGACGTCCGGTTCTACCTGGTCGCCATCCTGTTCATCATCTTCGATCTCGAAGTGGCGTTCCTGTTCCCCTGGGCGGTGACGCTGGGCGAGATCGGCTGGTTCGGCTTCCTGTCGATGATGGGCTTCCTGGGCGTGCTGACGGTCGGGTTCATCTACGAGTGGCGCAAGGGTGCGCTGGACTGGGAATGAAGCCTGGGGCGCCGGCGGGGCGCCCGGAGGATGGCATGAGCGTTTCGAGCACGAGTGACATCGCCTGGAACCGGGAGGCACTGCCGCCGGGGCCGGTGCAGGATTCGGTGGTGAAGGGCATCACCGGCGAGATCGAGGAAAAAGGCTTCGTCATCGCCAACCTCGACAAGGTGGTGAACTGGGCGCGCACGGGCAGCCTGTGGCCGATGACCTTCGGCCTGGCCTGCTGCGCGGTGCCGATGATCCACGCCTACATGGCGCGCTATGACCTGGACCGATTCGGCATCATCCCGCGCGGTTCGCCGCGGCAGAGCGACGTGATGATCGTGGCCGGCACGCTGACCAACAAGATGGCGCCCGCGCTGCGCAAGGTCTACGACCAGATGAGCGAGCCGCGCTGGGTCATCTCCATGGGTTCCTGCGCCAATGGCGGCGGGTACTACCACTACAGCTACAGCGTCGTGCGCGGCTGCGACCGGATCGTGCCGGTGGACGTGTATGTGCCGGGCTGCCCGCCGACGGCGGAGGCGCTGGTCTACGGAATCCTGCAGTTGCAGAAGAAAATCCGCAGGACGGGGAGCATTCTCCGTGGCTGACCTGCAGGAATTGGGCACCGCGATCGCGGAGGCGGCGGGGCCCGCGGTGGTCGAGGTGTTCGTCGAGCGCGGCACTGAGCTTGTCGTGCGCGCGCGGCGCGAATCGCTGGTGCCGCTGATGGCGATGCTGCGCGACGATTCGCGCTTCGGCTTCGAGCAGTTGATGGATCTGTGCGGCGTCGACTGGCCGGAACGCGCGGAGCGTTTCGAGGTTGTGTGCAACCTGCTGTCGCTCGCCACCAACCGCCGCGTGCGCGTGGTGGTCTCGACGGATGAGGCGACGCCGGTGCCGAGCCTGTCCGGGCTATGGCCAGTGGCGACCTGGTATGAGCGCGAGGCCTGGGACATGTACGGGATCGTGTTCGAGAACCAGCCGGACCTGCGCCGCCTGCTGACCGACTACGGCTTCGAGGGGCATCCGCTGCGCAAGGACTTCCCGCTGACCGGGCATGTGCAGGTTCGCTACGACGAAAGCCGCAAGCAGGTGGTGAATGAGCCTGTGGTGCTGACGCAGGATTTCCGCACCTTCGATTTCCTTTCGCCCTGGGAAGGCATGACCACGCTTCCAGGTGACGAGAAGGTGCACCTGACGCGGACGGAACGTGGCCAGATCGAAGGTCCGAAAGCATGAGCACGGAACTGATCTCCGGCCTGCCGCAGATGGACGGCCCGAACGCCTCCCAGAAGCTGTTCGACGCCGAGACGCACACCATCAATTTCGGCCCGCAGCACCCGGCGGCACATGGCGTGCTGCGCCTCATCCTCGAGATGAAGGGCGAGGTGGTGGAGCGTGCCGATCCGCATATCGGCCTGCTGCATCGCGGCACCGAGAAGCTGATCGAGTACAAGACGTACCTCCAGGCGATGCCCTACATGGACCGGCTGGATTACGTCTCGCCGATGTGCATGGAACACAGCTACGTGCTGGCGGTGGAGCGGCTGCTCGGCATCGAGAACGATGTGCCGCTGCGGGCGAAGTGGATTCGAACGATGTTCGCGGAGATCACGCGAATCCTGAATCACCTGCTGAACGTGACGACCTATGCGCTCGACGTCGGCGCCATCACGCCGTCGCTGTGGGGCTTCGAGCAGCGCGAGCATCTGCTGGAGTTCTACGAGCAGGTCGGCGGCTCCCACTACCACGTGAACTACTTCCGCGCCGGTGGCGTCTCGCGCGACCTGCCGGCGGGGCTGGAGGATCGGATCGGCATCTGGTGCCGGCAGTTCCCGGCCTTCCTCGACAAGCTCGAAGGGCTGCTGACGGAGAACCGCATCTTCAAGCAGCGCACCGTGGATATCGGCGTGATGTCGGCGGAACAGGCGATGTCCTGGGGCTTCAGCGGGCCGTGCCTGCGGGCCTCCGGCTGCGCCTGGGACCTGCGCAAGTCGCAGCCCTATGAGATGTACGAGCAGCTCGACTTCGAGATTCCCGTTGGTGTGCAAGGCGATTGCTACGACCGCTACCTGGTGCGGATGCAGGAGATGCGGCAGAGCCTGCGCATGATCGAGCAGTGCCTGACGCATATCCGTCCGGGGCCGGTGAAGATCGCGGACAACAAGATCTCGCCGCCGTCGCGCGGCGAAATGAAGCGCTCGATGGAAAGCCTGATCCACCACTTCAAGCTCTACACCGAGGGCTATCACGTGCCGGAAGGGGCAACCTACACCGTGACCGAAGCGCCGAAGGGTGAGTTCGGCGTCTACATGGTGGCAGACGGCACCAACAAGCCGTACCGCTGCAAGATCCGCGCACCCGGCTTCGCGCATCTCCAGGCGATGGAGGCGCTTTCCAAGGGGCACATGCTGGCCGATGCGGTGGCCATCATCGGCAGCCTCGATATCGTCTTCGGGGAGATCGACCGGTGAGCGTCGATGAGGGAGTGCAGTCGCCGGGCGGCGGCTGGTCCGCGACCCATGCGGGCGACCAGATGCCGCGCGTGCAGCCGAGCCACTTCGCCTTCGACGAGGCGAGCGAGGCGCAGATCAGCAAGATCCTGGCACGCTATCCGGTAGAGAAGCGGGCTTCCGGCGTGATCCCGCTGCTGTATGTGGCGCAGCGCCAGATGGGCCGCGATACCGGCAGCGCCTGGGTGCCGAAGGTAGCGATGGATTTGATCGCGGAGCGGCTCGGCATGGCGCCAATCCGCGTCTACGAGGTCGCGACCTTCTACTTCATGTTCAACATGAAGCCGATCGGCCGGCACCACCTGCAATTGTGCGGCACGACGCCGTGCATGCTGCGCGGCTCGGACGATGTGATGCGCGCCTGCCACGATGCGGGTCATGTGAAGGTCGGCGAGACCTCGCCCGACGGGCTGTTCACGCTGACCGAGGTCGAATGCCTCGGCGCCTGCGTCAACGCCCCAGTGCTGCAGGTGGATGACGACTATTACGAGGATCTCGACTACGACCGCACCGTGGCGCTGCTCGAGGCGCTGAAGCGCGGCGAGACGCCGGCGCCGGGCAGTACGATCGGGCGCCAGACCAGCGCGCCCGAGGGCGGCCCGCTGACGCTTGTCGAGGGGAGGGAATAGGCGATGGCACTCTCCGACAAGGACCGCATATTCACCAACCTGTACGGCATGCAGGATTGGCGCCTGCCGGCGGCACAGATGCGCGGCAACTGGGATGGCACGGGCGGGATCCTCGCCAAGGGTCGTGACTGGATCATCGAGGAGATGAAATCCTCCGGCCTGCGCGGCCGTGGCGGCGCAGGGTTCCCGACCGGCATGAAGTGGTCCTTCATGCCGAAGCAGGCGAGCGAGCGGCCGCACTACCTGGTAGTGAACGCCGACGAGTCGGAGCCTGGCACCTGCAAGGATCGCGACATCATCCGGCACGATCCGCACACGCTGATCGAGGGCTGCCTGATCGCGGGCTTCGCGATGGGCGCGCATGCCGGCTACATCTACATCCGCGGCGAATACTACAACGAGAGCCTGGTGCTGGAGGCGGCCATCGAGGAGGCCTACGCGGCGGGGCTGCTGGGCGCCAACGCAGCCGGGTCCGGCTGGGACTTCGACCTGTATGTGCATCGCGGCGCGGGCGCCTATATCTGCGGCGAAGAGACGGCGCTGATCGAGAGCCTCGAGGGCAAGAAGGGCATGCCGCGGCTGAAGCCGCCCTTTCCGGCGGCGGTCGGCCTCTATGGCTGCCCGACCACGGTAAACAACGTCGAGACCATCGCGGTGGTGCCGACCATCCTGCGTCGCGGCGCCGCGTGGTTTGCGGGCTTTGGCCGCCCGAAGAACTCCGGCACGAAGATCTTCTGCATCCAGGGCCATGTGAACAAGCCCTGCAACGTGGAGGAGGAGATGAGCATCCCGATGCGGGAGCTCATCGAACGCCACGCCGGCGGTGTGCGCGGTGGCTGGGACAATCTGATGTGCGTGATTCCGGGTGGCAGTTCCACGCCGCTGCTGCCGAAGCATATCTGCGACGACGTGCTGATGGATTTCGACGCGCTTCGCGAGCACAAGTCGGGCCTCGGCACGGCGGGCGTGATCGTCATGGACAAATCGACCGACATCGTCCGTGCCATCGCCCGCCTGTCGCGCTTCTACAAGCATGAGAGCTGCGGCCAGTGCACGCCGTGCCGTGAGGGCATGGGCTGGGTCAGCCGCATGATGGACCGGATGGTGCAGGGCCGCGCGGAGGTCGAGGAGATCGACGTGCTGGAGGAAGTGACGCGGCGCATCGAGGGGCACACGATCTGTGCGCTCGCCGATGGTGGCGTATGGCCGGTGCAGGGCCTGATCCGGCATTACCGTCCGGTGATGGAAGCGCGCATCGCCGAGTACAAGGCACGGCATGCCAGGCCGGCGGCTCTGCCGCTGGCGGCGGAGTAAGGTCATGGCGAAGGTCACGGTCGACGGGATCGAAGTTGAGGTCCCGAACGGCGCCACGGTGCTGCAGGCCTGCGAGGCGGCGGGCAAGGAAATCCCGCGCTTCTGCTACCATGAACGCCTGAGCGTCGCCGGGAATTGCCGGATGTGCCTGGTGGAAGTGGAGAAGGCACCGAAGCCCGTCGCCTCCTGCGCCTATCCGGTCGCGGATGGCATGGTGGTGAAGACAGACAGCCCCGTCGTGCGCAACGCGCGGCGCGGCGTCATGGAATTCCTGCTGATCAACCACCCGCTGGACTGCCCGATCTGCGACCAGGGCGGCGAGTGCGACCTGCAGGACCAGGCCGTCGGCTACGGCATGGACCACAGCCGCTACCGCGAAGCCAAGCGCTCCGTGAAGGACAAGTATGTCGGGCCGCTGATCAAGACGATCATGACCCGCTGCATCCACTGCACGCGCTGCGTCCGCTTCGCCGCCGAGGTTGCCGGCGTCCCGGAGATGGGCGCGACGGGTCGTGGCGAGTCCATGGAAGTCGGCACCTATGTCGAGAAGGCGCTGACCAGCGAGCTGTCGGGCAATTTGATCGACATCTGCCCGGTTGGCGCGCTGACCTCGCGCCCCTACGCCTTCGTCTCGCGGCCGTGGGAGTTGCGGAAGACGGAGGGGATCGACGTGCTGGACGCCACCGGCACCAACATCCGCATCGACACGCGCGGGCCGGAAGTGCTGCGCATCATCCCGCGCATCAATGACGACGTGAACGAGGAGTGGATGGCCGATCGCGGCCGCTTCTCCTTCGATGGGCTGAAGCGCAAGCGGCTGGACAGGCCCTGGATTCGCGTGGACGGGCGGCTGAAGGCGGCGAGCTGGGAGGAGGCTTTCGCGGCGATCGCGGCGCGGTTGAAGGGCCTTCCTGGCGAACGCATCGGGGCCATCGCCGGCGACCTGGTCGATGCCGAGAGCCTGTTCGCGCTGAAGGCGCTGATGGTGAAGCTGGGCTCTGCAAACCTGGACTGCCGGCAGGATGGCGCGGCGCTCGACACGACGCGGCCGGATTTCTACCGCTTCAACACGACGATCGCCGGGATCGAGGAAGCGGATGCGCTGCTGATCATCGGCAGCAATCCGCGAACGGAATCCCCCGTCATCAACGCGCGCATTCGCAAGCGCTGGGCCGCGGGACGCTTCCCGGTCGGGCGCATCGGGCCGGCGGGGCTGGACCTGACCTATGGTCATGAGCATCTGGGCGAGGGCCCGGCTGCGATCCGTGCCCTGCTGGATGGCTCGCATCCGTTCATGGACACGCTGCGCAGCGCAAAGAAGCCGATGGTGCTGCTCGGGCGCGGGGCGCTGGCGCGTGCGGATGGGCTGGCGGTGCTGGCCGCGGCCTGGGCCGTGGCGACCGCGGCGGATGCGCTGCGACCGGATTGGCACGGCTTCAGCCTGCTGCATCTGTTCGGCGGGCAGGTGGGCGCGCTGGAACTCGGCTTTCTGCCGGGTGCCGGCGGCAAGGACCTCGGCCAGATGCTGAGCGGCGGCGTCGATGCGCTGTGGCTGCTCGGCGCCGATGCGCTGGAGCCGGGGGCGATTCCGCCGGCGACTTTCGTGATCTACCAGGGACATCATGGCGACCGCATCGCGGGCCGTGCCGATGCGATCCTGCCGGGCGCGGCCTACACCGAGAAGGACGGCACCTGGGTGAACACCGAGGGGCGCGTGCAGCGCGGCCACCTGGCGGTGTATCCGCCGGGCGAGGCGCGCGAGGATTGGCGCATCATTCGCGCAGCCAGCGCAGCGCTGGGTGCGACGCTGCCCTTCGACACGCTGGCGCAGCTGCGGGACGCGATGCCGCTCCGCGAGACCTTCGAACGGCCGTTCTGCGCCGATGCGGCCGGCCCGGCGGGTGATACCGGCGCCATGGACGACGCTCCCTTCGTGCTGCCGCTGGTGAACTACCACCAGGCGGATGTGATCTCCCGCGCCTCCGACGTGATGGCGCAATGCGCGGCGACCTACGGCGCCGCCGTACCGCATCAGGCTGGCGCGGCTTACGCCGCGACCGCGGCGGAGTAGCAGGAATGGATGCTTTCCTCGCCACGCCGGTCGGCGTGCTGGCGCTGACGGTGGCGCAGGCGATGGCACTGCTGGTGCCGTTGCTGCTGGGCGTCGCCTACCTCACCTGGGCGGAACGCAAGGTGCTGGCGGCGATGCAGATGCGGAAGGGGCCGAACGTCGTAGGCATCTTCGGCATGCTCCAGCCCTTCGCCGACGCCATCAAGATGCTGATGAAGGAGACCATCATTCCGTCCGGCGCGTCGCGCGCGCTGTTCATCATGGCCCCGATGATCACCTTCATCCTGGCGATGCTGGCCTGGGCGGTGATCCCGGTGAATGACGGCTGGGCGATCGCCGACATCAACGTGGGCATCCTGTACCTGTTCGCAATCTCCTCGCTCGGCGTCTATGGCGTCATCATCGCGGGCTGGGCGTCGAATTCGAAGTACGCATTTCTTGGCGCCCTGCGCAGCGCGGCGCAGATGGTCAGCTACGAAGTCTCCATGGGCTTCGTCATCGTCACCGTGCTGCTGTGCGTGGGCTCGCTGAACCTGTCGGCCATCGTGCGGGCGCAGGAGGGAATGTGGTTCATCTTCCCGCTGTTCCCGATGTTCGTCATCATGTTCATCAGCGCGCTGGCCGAAACCAACCGCGCGCCGTTCGACCTGCCGGAAGGCGAGAGCGAGCTGGTCGCGGGGTTCTTCGTCGAATACTCGTCCATGTCCTTCGCGCTGTTCTTCCTCGGCGAATACGCGAACATGATCCTGATGAGCGCGCTCATCACCATCCTGTTCCTCGGCGGCTGGTATGGGCCGTTCGGGTTGCTGCCGGCGCTCGGGCCGCTGTGGTTCGTTCTGAAGATCTGCTTCTGCCTGTTCGTCTTCGTCTGGGTCCGCGCGACCTTTCCCCGTTATCGCTACGACCAGTTGATGCGGCTGGGCTGGAAGGTGTTCCTGCCGTTCAGCCTGGTGTGGCTGGTGCTGACCGCGGCCGTGCTGAAAATCTTCGGCTGGCTGCCGGTAGGAGTCTGATCCATGGCAACCCTGGACCGCGTCGCCCGCAGCCTGTTGCTGACCGAGTTGGTCGGCGGCATGGCGTTGACGCTGAAGCAGTTCTTCAGCCGCAAGGCGACCATCAACTACCCGTATGAGAAGACGCCGCTGTCGCCGCGCTTCAAGGGCGAGCACGGGCTGCGTCGCTATCCGAACGGCGAGGAACGCTGCATCGCCTGCAAGCTGTGCGAGGCGGTCTGCCCGGCACTGGCGATCACCATCGAGGCCGAGCCGCGCGAGGACGGGTCCCGCCGCACCACGCGCTACGACATCGACATGACGAAGTGCATCTACTGCGGCATGTGCGAGGAAGCCTGTCCGGTGGACGCCATCGTCGAGGGCCCCAACCTGGAATTCGCCACCGAGACGCGGTCCGAGCTGCTGTATGACAAGGCCCGCCTGCTGGACAACGGCGATCGCTGGGAAGCCGTCCTGGCCAAGCGCCTCGAACTCGACGCGCCGTATCGCTGAAAGACGGGACGATGATCGCCGCCCTAGCCTTCTATGTCTTCGCCGCCGTGCTGATCGCCAGCGCGGTCATGGTGGTGACCAGCCGCAACCCCGTGCATTCCGTGCTGTTCCTGATCCTAGCCTTCTTCAACGCGGCGGCCCTGTTCCTTCTGGCGGGTGCCGAGTTCCTGGCGATGATCCTTGTCATCGTGTACGTGGGCGCGGTCGCGGTGCTGTTCCTGTTCGTCGTGATGATGCTGGATGTGGACTTCTCCGCGATCCGGGAGGGTTTCCAGCGCTACGCGCCGATCGGCGCTGTGATCGGCGCGATCCTGTTCCTGGAGCTGATCTTCGTCTTCGGGTCCTGGACCTTCGCGGAGGAGGCGACGGCACTCCGGCTGAACCCGACGCCGGCGGGCGTGGACAACACGCGGGCGATCGGGCGCATCCTCTATACGGATTTCGTCTGGCTGTTCCAGCTTTCGGGGCTGATCCTGCTGGTGGCCATGATCGGTGCCATCGTGCTGACGCTGCGTGGCAAGCCGGCGTCCAAGCGGCAGGACATCTCGAAGCAGGTGTCGCGCGCGGGCAGCGTTCAGCTGCGCCAGGTACGCAGCGGCGCGGGCCTCGGCGAGATCGGCATCGAGCGGCCGCCGGTCGATGCGCCCAAGCCCGCGAAGCAAGTGGAACATCATGATTCCCAAGCCAGCGGCGGGGGGCACCACTGATGCTGGCCATCGGCCTCGCGCACTACCTCACGGTCGGCGCCATCCTGTTCGTGCTGGGCATCCTCGGCATATTTCTGAATCGCAAGAACATCATCGTCATCCTGATGTCGGTCGAACTCATCCTGCTGTCGGTGAACCTGAACCTGGTCGCCTTCTCGGCGCAGCTGGGTGACCTGACCGGCCAGATCTTCGCCATGTTCATCCTGACGGTCGCGGCGGCGGAGGCAGCCATCGGGCTCGCCATCGTCGTCATCCACTTCCGCAACCGCGGCACGATCGAGGTGGACGACGTGTCCACGCTGAGGGGCTGAACCGATGTTCGTGGGCGCGATTTTCTTCCCACTGCTCGGGGCCTGCATCGCCGGGTTCTTCGGGCGCTGGATCGGCGACAAGGCGGCGCAGTGGGCGACCGTGTTCTGCATGGCGCTGGCGGCCGGCTGCGGCATCGCCGCCTTCATCCAGGTCGCACTGGCCAGCAACCCCGGCGTGGCGCCGCTGTTCACCTTCATCGATGTCGGCGGCTTCGAGGTGTCCTGGGCGCTGCGCTACGACACGTTGAGCGTCGTGATGGTGGCGATGGTCACCTTCATCTCGACGCTGATCCACCTGTATTCGGTGGGCTACATGTCGCACGACGCGACGATCCCGCGCTTCTTCGCCTACCTGTCGCTGTTCACCTTCATGATGCTGATGCTGGTGACGGCGGACAACCTGGTGCAGCTCTTCTTCGGCTGGGAAGGCGTAGGCCTCGCGAGCTACCTGCTGATCGGCTACTGGTATGAGAAGGACAGCGCGAACAAGGCGGCGATGAAGGCCTTCATCGTCAACCGCGTCGGCGACCTGTTCTTCATGCTCGGCCTGGCGCTGACCTTCTGGACCTTCCAGTCCGTCGAGTTCGATACGATCTTTGCCGCGAATGAGCGGGTGCGGGACGCCACCTTCCTTGGCCTGCCGTCGCTGGAGGTGATCGCGCTGCTGCTGTTCCTCGGCGCCTGCGGCAAGTCCGCGCAGATCGGGCTGCACACCTGGCTGCCGGATGCGATGGAGGGCCCGACCCCGGTCTCCGCGCTGATCCATGCGGCGACGATGGTGACGGCGGGCGTGTTCCTGATGGTGCGCATGTCGCCGGTGCTGGAGTACGCGCCGGTGACGCTGACCGTCATCACCATCGTCGGCGCCACCACGGCGATCTTCGCGGCGACGATCGGCTGCGTGCAGAACGACATCAAGCGCATCATCGCCTATTCGACCTGCTCTCAGCTTGGCTACATGTTCTTCGCGGTCGGCGTCGGCGCCTACCAGGCGGCGATGTTCCATCTGTTCACGCACGCCTTCTTCAAGGCGCTTCTGTTCCTGGGCGCCGGCAGCGTGATCCATGCGATGTCGGACGAGCAGGACATCCGGCGGATGGGCGGCATCTGGCGCAAGATCCCGATGACCTACGGGCTGATGTGGATCGGCTCGCTGGCGCTGGCGGGCGTGCCGTATTTCGCCGGCTACTACTCGAAGGACATGGTGCTGGAGGTAGCCTATGCGGCGCACAGCAACGCCGGCATGTATGCCTTCGGCATGGGCCTGCTCGCGGCCTTCCTGACCGCCTTCTACTCCTGGCGCCTGATCATCCTGACCTTCCACGGCACGCCGCGGGCGGACCACCACACCATGGAGCACGTGCATGAAAGCCCGTGGACCATGATGGTGCCGCTGTTGCTGCTCGGCGTCGGCGCGGTGATGGCGGGCTACGAGTTCTACGGGCTGTTCGTGGGCGAGCATCAGGCGCATTTCTGGAACGGCTCGATCTTCACCGCGGCCACCAACCAGGTGCTGGAACATGCGCACCATGTGCCGGAATGGGTGCCGCTGGCGCCGACCGTGGTGGGCGTCGCGGGCATCCTGCTGGCCTATGTGATGTACATGTTCGTCCCCAGCCTGCCGGGCAAGCTGGCCGCCAGCTTCGCCGGCGTGCACCGCTTCCTGCTGAACAAGTGGTACTTCGACGAACTGTACGACGCGATCTTCGTCCGGCCGGCGATGCACATCGCCCGCGCGCTGTGGAAGACCGGCGACGGCCGCCTGATCGACGGCATGCCCAACGGCGCGGCGGCCATGGCGGTCGGCGTCGCGGGCGGCGCGGTCCGGCTGCAATCCGGGCGGGTTGCGAGCTATGCCTTCACCATGATCATCGGATTGGTGTTGTTCGTGAGCCTGCTCCTGGTTGGGATGCCTTCCCGATGAATGCCGCCGGGTTTCCCCTGCTGAGCCTCGTCACCTTCCTGCCGCTGGTCGGCGCGCTGATCATCATGACGGTGCGCGGGGAGGAAGCGGTGGTCGCCCGCAACGCGCGCTGGACCGCGCTGTGGGCCAGCCTGATCACGCTGGCGCTGTCGCTGCTGCTGTGGGGCGGCTTCGACCAGACCACGGCGGAGTTCCAGTTCGTGGAGCGCGCGCAGTGGCTGCCGGAATTCGGCGTCGGCTACCACATGGGCGTGGACGGCATCTCCGTGCTGTTCATCCTGCTGTCCACCATCCTGACGCCGCTGTGCATCCTGGCGTCGTGGGAAAGCGTGCAGACCCGCGTGCGGGAGTACATGGTCGCCTTCCTCGTGCTCGAATCCATGATGATCGGCATGTTCGCCGCGCTGGACTTCGTGCTGTTCTACATCTTCTTCGAGGCCGTGCTGATCCCGATGTTCCTGATCATCGGCATCTGGGGCGGTGCGCGGCGGGTCTATGCCGCGCTGAAGTTCTTCCTCTACACGCTGGCGGGCAGCCTGCTGATGCTGCTGGCGATCCTGGCCATCTGGTACCAGGCCGGCACCACGGACATCCCGGCGCTGATGCAGCAGACCTTCTCGCCGCAGATGCAGTTCTGGCTGTTCCTGGCCTTCTTCGCCTCCTTCGCCGTGAAGGTGCCGATGTGGCCGGTGCACACCTGGCTGCCGGATGCGCATGTGGAGGCGCCGACGGCGGGCTCCGTCATCCTGGCCGGCGTTCTGCTGAAGATGGGGGCGTATGGCTTCCTGCGCTTCTCGCTGCCGCTGCTGCCGCAGGCCTCCGCCGACTTCGCGCCGCTGATCTTCGCGCTGAGCGTCATCGCGGTGATCTACACCAGCCTGGTGGCCCTGGCGCAGGAGGACATGAAGAAGCTGATCGCCTATTCGTCCATCGCGCATATGGGCATCGTGACTCTCGGCATCTTCACCTTCACGGCGCAGGGCCTTTCGGGCGCGCTGTTCACCATGCTGAGCCATGGCGTGGTTTCCGGCGCCTTGTTCCTCTGCGTCGGCGTGCTGTACGACCGGGTGCATTCGCGCGAGATCTCCCGATACGGTGGCGTCGCCAAGGTGATGCCGGCCTATGCGCTGGTGTTCATGGTGTTCACCATGGCGAGCGTCGCACTTCCCGGCCTTGCAGGCTTTCCGGGCGAACTCCTGGTGATCGTCGGCGCCTTCCGGGTGAACCCCTGGGTCGCCCTTGGCGCCGCGATGGGCATGATCCTGGGCGCGGCCTATGCGCTGTACCTGTATCGCCGCGTCATCTTCGGGAAGATCGTGCGGGACGACCTCAAGGCGCTGCTCGACCTCAGCCCGCGGGAATACGCCACCTTCGCGCCGCTGATCCTGCTGACGATCTGGATGGGGGTCTATCCGTCCTCCTTCCTCAACTTCTTCGAGGCGACCGTGGCCGCGCTTCTGGCGCGCCACGAAGCGGCGCTGGGCGCCGCACGACTGGCCGGGATGTGAGCGCGATGAACTGGGAACTGGCCACGCCGGAAATCGTCCTCGGCGTCCTCGGGCTGCTGGTGCTGGTGGGGGGCGTGATCCCGAAGCGGGAGACGTTCTTCCCCGTCTCCATGGCGGTGATCGGCGGCCTCGTGCTGACGGCGGTGCTGGTGATGGGGCAGGGGGATGGGACGGCCTTTCTCGGGCAATACGTCTCGGACGCCTTCAGCCGCTTCGCGAAGGTGCTGATCCTGCTCGGCGCCGCGGGTGGCCTGGTTCTGGCGCTGGACTTCAACGAGAAGGCCGGCATCGGCCGCTTCGAATACGCCGTGCTGATGCTGTTCGCGACCGTCGGCATGATGGTGATGGTCTCGGCCAACGACCTGATGTCGCTGTATATCGGGCTCGAGCTGCTGTCCCTGTCGCTCTACGTCATCGCGGCCTTCGACCGCGACAATCCGCGCAGCGCGGAGGCCGGGCTGAAGTACTTCGTGCTCGGTGCGCTGGCTTCGGGCCTGCTGCTGTACGGCTCCTCGCTGATCTACGGCTTCTCGGGCAGCACCAATTTCTACCAGATCGCCGATGCGCTGGTCGGCGGGCAGGCCGGGATGGGGCTGGTGGTCGGGCTGGTCTTCGTTCTCGCCGGGCTGTGCTTCAAGATCTCGGCTGTGCCCTTCCACATGTGGACGCCCGACGTGTACGAGGGCGCGCCGACCCCGGTGACGGCCTTCTTCGCCACGGCACCGAAGGTGGCGGCCATCGCGCTGCTGATGCGTGTGCTGGCCGGGCCGTTCCAGGATCTGGCGGGGCAGTGGCAGCAGGTGATCTGGGTGGCCTCGGTGGGCTCCATGCTGCTGGGCGCCTTCGCCGCCATCGGGCAGCGCAACATCAAGCGGCTGATGGCCTATTCCTCCATCGGCCATGTCGGCTACGCGCTGATGGGCCTGGCGGTCGCCAGCGATGTCGGGCTGCGCGGCGTGCTGGTCTACATGGCGATCTACATGGTGACCTCCATCGGCACCTTCGCGGTGCTGGTCGCCATGCGCCGCCGCGGCAGGGCGCTGGAGCAGGTGGATGATCTGGCCGGCCTCGGCCGCACCGATCCAGCGATGGCGATGTGGATGGCGGTGTTCATGTTCTCCATGGCCGGAATTCCGCCGCTCGCCGGCTTCTTCGGCAAGCTCTACGTGTTCCTGGCGGCGGTGCAGGGCGGCTACTGGGTGCTGGCCGCGGTCGGCATCGGCACCAGCGTGGTCGCCACCTACTACTATCTGCGCATCGTCAAGGTGATGTACTTCGATGCGGGGGAGGAGGCGCTGGATGCGCGCCCGGCGGGTCTCACCGTCGTCATGGCCGGCACCGGCATCCTGACGGTCCTGTTCTTCCTGTTCCCGGCGCCGATCATCGCGCTCGCGCAGGCGGCGGTGGCGTCCCTGCTGTGATCGGTGTTCCGCCTGGTTGGCGGCTGCGGGTGCATGAGAGCCTGACCTCGACCAGCGACCTGCTGCTGCGACTCGCGGCGGCCGGGGAGCCGGAGGGGCTGGCGGTGCTGGCGCGGCGGCAGACCGGCGGACGTGGGCGGGACGGAAGGCGCTGGGAAAGCCCGGCGGGCAACATGTACCTGTCCGTGCTGCTCCGCCCGGCCGGGCCGGCGCGGGAGGCCGGGCAATGGTCCCTGCTGGCGGCGGTGGCGCTGGCGGATGCGCTGGCTGGCTTCGCCCCGGACCCCACGGCCATCGCGCTGAAATGGCCGAATGACGTGCTGCTTGATGAGGCCAAGCTCGCCGGACTGATCTGCGAAAGCGCCGCGGATGCAGAGGGCCGGATGGAATGGCTGGTCATCGGCCTCGGCGCCAACCTTGCGGTGGCGCCGGCGCTGGAGGATCGGGCGACCACCTGCCTCGGCGCCGTCCCGCCGGAGGATGTGGCGGTGGCCCTGCTGGCCGCGCTGGATCGCTGGCGGCGGGCCTGGCTGGTCGAGGGGTTCGGTGCGATCCGCACCGCCTGGATGGCACGCGGGCCGAAGCTGGACGCGCACCTGGCGATCCGCGGCAGCATCGCCGGGCGCTACGCCGGGCTGGCCGAGGATGGCAGCCTGCTTCTGGCGACGGGCGGCCGTGTGCATGCCATTGCCAGCGGCGAGATTGCAGGGGCGGGCTGATCAGATGCTGCTGGCGGTGGATGCGGGCAATACCAACGTCGTCTTCGCCGTGCATGACGGACGCGAGTGGCGCGGGCGCTGGCGCATCCGCACCGATGCGGAACGCACCTCCGACGAGTACGCGGTGTGGCTGCTCACGCTGTTGCAGCATTCGCGCCTGAAGCCAGCCGAGATCGATCGCTGCGTCATCGGCACGGTGGTGCCCGCCGCGCTGTACAATCTGCGCCGCCTGTCGCGCGAATGGTTCGACTGCGAGCCGCTGATCGCGCGCGCCAACCTCGACTGGGGCTTTGATATCCGCGTCGACGCACCGCATGAGGTGGGCGCGGACCGCCTGCTGAACGCACTGGCGGCGCATCAGCGCTATGGCGGGCCGCTGATCGTCATCGATTTCGGCACCGCGACCACCTTCGACGTGGTCGGCATCGATGGCGCCTATCTCGGCGGCGTCATCGCGCCGGGCATCAACCTGTCGATCGAGGCGCTGCACCGGGCCGCGGCGCGGCTGCCGCGGATCGGCATCGGCAGGCCGCAGGCGGTTGTCGGGCGGAATACGGTGGCGGCGATGCAATCCGGCATCTATTGGGGCTATGTCGGGCTGATCGAGGGCATCGTCGCCCGGATCCGGGCGGAGCAGGAGGAACATCCGGTCGGCAATCTGAAGGTGATCGCGACGGGTGGCCTTGCGCCCCTGTTCGCCGAAGGCACCACCGTGATCGAAACGACCGACCAGGATACGACTTTGGACGGGCTGCGCCTGTTGGCGAGCCGCAATCCCGCCCCCATCTTCACCCGTACCGCGCGACGCGACGACCCCTGACGCGACCCCTGGCGCCCATGATGGCGACGGGGCGGCGCAGCAGGCGAGACGACGCGAAGCGCCACGAGATCGAACACGCTACACAAGAATGGAACAACAAGAATGACTGGTGACCTCGCCTTCATCCCGCTCGGCGGGACGGGGGAAATTGGACTCAACTTCAACGTCTACCGCTGCGATGGCGCGCTCCTGGCGGTGGATTGCGGCCTTGGCTTCGGGGGCTCGGAGCATCCGGAAGTCGACGTCATGGTGCCGGACCCGGCCTGGCTGGCGGAACGGCGCGACAAGCTGGTGGGGCTGGTGATCACCCACGCGCATGAGGACCATGTCGGCGCCGTCGCCCACCTGTGGCCGAAGCTGCGCTGCCCGATCTATGCCGGGCCGTTCACCGCCTCCGTCCTGCGCCGCAAGCTCGGCGAGGCGGGGCTGCTGCAGCAGGCGGAGATCATCACCATCCCGCTCGGCGGCCGCTGGAAGCTTGGCGCCTTCGACCTGGAGTTCCTGCGGGTCGCGCACTCCATCGTGGAGCCGCAGGCGCTGGCAATCCGCACCAGGCACGGCACCATCCTGCACACCGGCGACTGGAAGCTGGACCCGAACCCGCTGATCGGCCCGCCGACGGATGAGGCCGCCTTCGGGCGCCTGGGCGACGAAGGCGTGCTGGCCATGGTCTGCGACAGCACCAATGCGATGGTCGAGGGCCATTCCGGCAGCGAGGCCGAGGTGCGGCGCAACCTGGCGGCGCTGATCAAGGGGCTCAAGGGCCGCATCGCCGTCTCCTGCTTCTCCACCAACCTGGCGCGCATCGAATCCATCACCCTGGCGGCCCGCGCCGCGGGGCGGGAGGTGGCGCTGTTCGGGCGGTCCTTGCGCAACGCCGATGCCTCGGCGCGGGAATGCGGCTACCTGAAAAGCCTGCCGCCCTTCCTGACCGAGGACGAGGCGAACGACGTCTCCGATGACCGCCTCCTGGTCATCTGCACCGGCAGCCAGGGCGAGCCGCGCAGCGCGCTGACCAAGATCGCGGCCGACACCCACCCGCACATCTCGATGGGGGAGGGTGACATCGTGATCTATTCCTCCCGCATGATCCCGGGCAACGAGCGCGCGATCCTGCGGGTGCAGGACGAATTGTCGCGCGCCGGCGTGCGGGTGATGACGGCGGAGGACCACATGGTCCACGTCTCCGGCCACCCGGCGCGGGACGAGCTGAAGCGGCTGTACCAGCTGGTGCGGCCGAAATACGCGGTGCCGGTGCATGGCGAATGGCGCCACATGAACGAGCACGCCAACCTGGCCGAGAGCCTGGGCGCCATCGCCCATGTCATCGAGGATGGCGACGTGCTGCGCCTGGCGCCCGGCAAGGTAGATGTGGTGGAGAGCGTGCCGGTCGGGCGGCTGGCCATCGATGGCGACCGACTGCTGCGGCTGGATGGCGACGTGCTGGCGGCGCGCAAGAAGATGCTGCTGAACGGCGTCATCGTGGCATCCTTCGTGGTGGACGGCTCGGGCAAGGTACTCGGCCGGCCGCAGATCTCGGCACCCGGCCTGTTCGAGGAGACCGGCGAGGAATCCGGCCAGATCGCCGCCGACCTGGCGCGGGCGGTGACGGAGATGCCGGGCAATCTGAAGCGCGAGGACGGGCTGCTGCGGGAAGCGGCGCGGACCGCGGTGCGCAAGGCGGTGGGGCGGCGCATGCGCAAGCGGCCCTCCATCGAGGTGCACCTGATGCGGGTTTGAGACGATGAGCCTGCTCGCGGGGATCTTCGTCTACCTTCTGATCTGGTGGACGGCGCTGTTCATCGTGCTGCCCATCGGCACGCGTCCGGTGGACGCCGCGGTGGAGGATGGCGGCTGGCGCGGTGCGCCGGAACGCCCGCTGATCCTGCGCAAGGTGGTGGGGACGACGGTGCTGGCCGCGATTCTGTGGCTTGGGGTCTTCGCCGTGGTCGAAAGCGGCTGGGTCAGCTTCCGTGAGGGCTGGTGGGCCTATACCGGCCCGGGCAGTTCCGCGGTACTGCCGGGGCGCCCTGCACAAAATTAAGGCGGCAAACCCGCCTCCCCGCGGGTGCCGCCTCTTTAACTGGCAACTCAGTTTTGGAAGCCTGTTTTTTGGCTTCCGGTGGCGGCGTTTATTGTTGTGCCGCCTTGGTGCTGGGGCCAATCTAGGTTCCAGAGGGAGGTTGATCCTCCTTCTGCCGTGTGACTGGCGTTTCCTCCCTAAACTCGGGCTGCACCCTAGCGGGTGCGGCCCGTCTTTTTTGGACCCAGTCCGAACTTGTTGCAAGCAGTTTCTTAAGGTCCGGAGCGCCTTTTCGCTCTTTCCTTGCCTGAATGACAGGGGCCACGTATTTTTGTTGCTGCGGTGCAGCACCCACACGGGGGCGGGGACGCCTTCGGCTGCCGGCATGGCTGGCGCCGCAGCGGGGCGGGCACTAGGTTGCGCTGCCCCACCGTCCTTTTAGGAGCCGCGTCTTGCGCCTCTCCCGTGCGTTCCTGCCCACCCTGAAGGAAACCCCGGCCGAGGCGACCATCGCCTCGCACCGGCTCATGCTGCGCGCCGGCCTGGTGCGACAGACCTCGGCCGGCATCTATGCGTGGCTGCCGCTCGGCTGGCGGGTGCTGCAGAAGATCGAGCAGGTGGTGCGGGAGGAGCAGGACCGCGCCGGCGCGCAGGAAATCCTGATGCCGACCATCCAGTCGGCCGACCTCTGGCGCCAGTCCGGCCGCTACGACGCCTACGGGCCGGAAATGCTGCGCCTGAAGGACCGGCATGAGCGGGACATGCTGTTCGGCCCGACCAACGAGGAAATGGTTACCGACATCTTTCGCGGCTACGCCAAGAGCTACCGCGATCTTCCCCGCAATCTCTACCACATTCAGTGGAAGTTCCGGGACGAGGTGCGGCCGCGCTTCGGCGTGATGCGCGGGCGCGAATTCCTGATGAAGGATGCCTATTCCTTCGACCTGACGAAGGAAGGCGCGCAGCACAGCTACCGCCAGATGTTCCTGGCCTATCTGCGCACCTTCGCCCGAATGGGCCTGAAGGCGGTGCCGATGCGCGCCGATACCGGCCCGATCGGCGGCAACCTCAGCCACGAATTCATCATCCTGGCGGAGACCGGCGAGTCCCAGGTCTTCGTCAGCCAGGACTTGCTCGACCTCGACGCCCTGGCGGCGGCGCCGAACTACGGCGCCGACCTGACCGCGGCGGTCGATGCCTGGACCAGCCACTACGCCGCCACCGAGGAAATGCACGACCCGGCCGCCTGGGAACAGGTGCCGGAAGCGAAGCGCGTCTCGGCGCGCGGCATCGAGGTCGGCCACATCTTCTACTTCGGCACCAAGTATTCCGCGACGATGGGCCTTTCGGTGCAGGGCGCCGATGGCAAGCCGGTGGTGCCGGAGATGGGCAGCTACGGCATCGGCGTGTCCCGCCTGGTCGGCGCCACCATCGAGGCGAACCACGACGAGGCCGGCATCAAGTGGCCGGATGCGGTGGCGCCGTTCAAGGCGGTGGTGATCAACCTGAAGCAGGGCGACGCGGCCTGCGACGCGCTGTCCGAGCGCATGTACGCCGCGATCCCGGAGGCGCTGTACGACGACCGCACCGAACGCGCCGGCCCGAAATTCGCCGATGCGGATTTGATGGGCCATCCCTGGCAGGTGGTGGTGGGCCCGCGCGGCGCGGCCGCTGGCGTGGTCGAACTCAAGCGGCGCGCCACGGGGGAGAAGCAGGAAGTCTCGCCCGAGGATGCCCTCGCGAAGATTCTCGGCTGACCGCATGTTCAACGCCTTCGAACGCGCCAT
The DNA here is from genome assembly GCF_051433195.1 of Falsiroseomonas sp. E2-1-a20. Classification (NCBI taxonomy): domain Bacteria; kingdom Pseudomonadati; phylum Pseudomonadota; class Alphaproteobacteria; order Acetobacterales; family Roseomonadaceae; genus Falsiroseomonas; species Falsiroseomonas sp. E2-1-a20. The sequence goes on from NZ_JBHMFT010000003.1 coordinate 297,700, forward strand.
CGCCTTCCGCTACCTGCGCGCCCGCAAGGGGGAGCGTTTCGTCTCGGTCATCGCGATCTTCTCCCTGGTCGGTATCGCCCTGGGTGTCGCCACGCTGATCATCGTGATGTCGGTGATGAACGGCTTCCGGATCGAGCTGCTGGGCCGCATCCTTGGCCTCAACGGGCATCTGGGCGTGCACGGGATCGAGCGGCCGCTGAGCGACTATGATGCGATCGCCGGGCGCATCCGCGCGCTGCCGGGCGTGGTCTCCGCCACGCCCATCGTCGAAGGGCAGGTGCTGCTGACCAGCGAGCAGGGCGGCGCCTCGGGCGGGCTTGCGCGCGGCATCAAGCCTGAGGATCTGCGGGCGCGGGGGCTCGTCGCGCAGAGCATCATGGCGGGGTCGCTGGATCGCTTCGAGGGCGAGGACGCCATCATCATCGGCACGCGCCTGGCGCAGCGCCTGCGGATCACGGTGGGGGACAAGCTGACGCTGGTCTCGCCACAGGGCCGCACCACGGTGTTCGGCACGGTGCCGCGCGTGCGCGCCTACAGCGTCGTGGCGCTGTTCGAAGTGGGCATGCAGGAATACGACAGCAGCTTCGTCTTCCTGCCGATGCCGGCGGCGCAGGTGTTCTTCCAGACCGGCGACGCGGCGAGCCAGATCGAGGTCTTCGTGCAGGATCCCACCGGCGTCCGAGCGGTGACGCGGGCGATCCGGGCGGAGTTGGGCGACACGCCGGTGCGGATCGTCGATTGGCAGGACGCCAATTCCAGCTTCTTCGCCGCGGTGCAGGTGGAACGCAACGTGATGTTCCTGATCCTGACGCTGATCATCGTGGTGGCGGCGTTCAACATCGTCAGCTCGCTGATCATGCTGGTGAAGGACAAGGGGCGCGACATCGCGGTGCTGCGCACGGTGGGCGCCACCAGCGGGTCCATCCTGCGCATCTTCCTGCTGTGCGGCGCCAGCGTCGGCGTGCTCGGCACGCTGATCGGCTTCACCGTAGGGCTGGTGTTCTGCCTGAACATCGAAGCCATCCGCCAGGCGATCCAGGCCCTGTCGGGCACCGAGCTGTTCAACGCGGAGGTCTATTTCCTGACGCGGCTGCCGGCAGTGGTCGACCCCAGGGAGGTGATGCAGGTGGTCGGCATGGGCCTCGGCCTGTCGCTGCTGGCGACGATCTATCCCAGCTGGCGCGCGGCCAAGACCGACCCGGTGGTGGCGCTGCGCAATGAGTGAGCCGGCCCCCCTCGAACTGCGCGCCGTGGTCCGGAAATTCCGCACCGAGGCGGGTGAGCTGGCCGTGCTGACCGGCGCCGACCTGACCCTGGTGGCCGGCGAGATCGTGGCGCTGGTCGCCCCCTCCGGCACCGGAAAATCCACGCTGCTGCACCTGGCGGGGCTGCTGGAGCGGCCGGATGGCGGGGAGGTCTTCTTCGCCGGAAAGCCCGTGGGCACGCTGGGCGACGATGCGCGCACCGCGATCCGCCGCGGCGGCATCGGCTTCGTCTACCAGTTCCACCACCTGCTGCCGGAATTCTCCGCCATCGAGAACATCGCCCTGCCGCAGATGGCCGCCGGCGTCGCGAAGACGGACGCCGAGGCGCGGGCGCGGTCCCTGCTGGCCGATTTCGGGCTGCAGGGGCGGGAGCAGCACCGGCCGGGCAAGCTCTCGGGCGGCGAGCAGCAGCGCGTTGCCATCGCCCGCGCCCTGGCCAACAAGCCGCGCGTGCTGCTGGCGGATGAGCCGACCGGCAACCTTGATGTCGCGACCGCCGACCGCGTCTTCGCGGAATTGATGGAGGCGGTGCGCGGGCAGGGGATGGCGGCGCTGATCGCGACGCACAACCCGGATCTGGCGCGGCGGATGGACCGGGTGGTGACGCTGCGGGATGGGCGGGTGGTGGCGGCCTGAGGGCCGGCTACCAGTAGCCGCGATGCGGCACCTCGGCCTCGTCCTCCAGCAGCGGGCCGACCACCTCGATCCTCCGCTGGCCGGCGGCGAAGACCTCCCGGCACGGCAGGTCCAGGGTGAGGTTCTCCGGATGAGGGCCGATCAGCGCTTTCAGGCGGCGCTCGGACAGGCCGTAGACGACGCGGCCGATGCCGGCCCAGTAGATGGCGCCGGCGCACATGGCGCAGGGCTCCGCGCTGCTGACCAGCGTCGCGGCGGCGCGGACCTCGGGCGACAGCTCGACGCAGGCGCGGGTGGCGATCAGGCGTTCCGCATGGCCGGTGCCGTCGCCATGCGGGTGGAAGGCATTCGCCTGGTCCAGCAGCACCGTGCCATCCGGGTCCACCAGCAACGCGGCGAAGGGATGCTGGCCGGCCTCGCGGGCCTGCCGCGCCAGGTCGAAGCTGCGGCGCAGAAGGCGATGCTCCGCGTCGCTCAACGCGAGTCCATCCGCTGGCGCTTCTCGACGATGATGAAGTGCAGGTCCTTCAGATGCGCGGCCGGGGTGAAGGGGAAGGTGCCGATCACCTCCCGCACCCCGAACTGCGCGCCGCCGATCCGGTTGAGCAGCGCCACCAGTTCCTCCCGCTCGGCGCCGAAGGGGTCCAGTTCCGTCACCGCCTTGGGGGCGTTCTGGTCGGTATGCTCCAGCAGCATCACGCCGCCGACCCGCAGGCACGAAGCCCAGGCGGTGAAGCACTTTTCCGGATCGTAGCTGTGGTCGTAGGAGTTGCTGTAGATGAAATCCACGGATTCCAGCCATTCCGGCTTGGTGTCGTGGAAGTCCCATTGGATGGTGTGGGGGAAGTCCTTGGCGGTCGGGCTGATCTCGGTGCCGATCACCTCGATGCCCAGCTGTTCGCGCATCCATACCTGTTCGTAGCCGCGGCGGGTGCCATGGCACAGGCCGAAGCGCAGCGGGTCGATGTGTTCGCGCAGCCAGTTGGACAGGAAGCCGATTGTCTCCCGGTGCACCCAATGGGCGTGTAGCTTGCGGCGGTTGCCGGCCTCCTGCACCGCCCTGTACTTCTCGTAGTCGAATTTACCGTCGGGGGTGAGGTAGCTATGCAGTTTCATCAGGCGGGCCTCGGCGGATGCAATTGGATGATACGGTCCTTCCCCGGGGCAGGCCAGGGGAAGCCGGCAGCGTGACCCCCATCCTGAGCCAGCAACTGGCAGGCGGGCTCGGCAACTGCATGTTCGAGCATCTGCTGGCGCGCGCCATCCTGCGCCGCATCCCGGAGATGCAGCTGACGGGCAAGAGCCTGCCGCAATGGGGCATCCGCCCGCCGCGCCTGCCGCTGCCCGCCCGCCATGTGAAGATCGCCGGCAACCGGGTGGAGTTGGAACGGCTGGCCTACCTGGTGCGCAGCGGCCTGGTGCAGGGGATCGAGACCACGGCGCTCGGCATGCGCATGGAATACCTCGGCGAGGTCGAGGCGGTGCGTCAGGTGTTCCGGTCGCCGGCGACGCAGCCGCAGCGCTTCCCGGAAGGCAGCCTGGTGATCAGCGTGCGGGGCGCGGAGATTCTCGGCGGGGTGCACAAGGACTACCGGCCGGTGCCCATCGCGCTCTATCGCCGCCTGGTGGCGGAAACCGGCCTTGCGCCTGTCTTTCTCGGCCAGCTTGGCGAGGATGCCTATTCCCAGGCGCTGCGGGCGCAATTCCCGGCCGCGACCTTCGTGCCGAGCCGCGGCGCGATGGAGGATTTCGCGGCGCTGCGCGCGGCGCGGCACCTGGTGGTATCGGTCAGCACCTTCTCCTGGCTGGCCTGCTGGCTGTCCGAGGCGGAGACCATCCACCTGCCGATCCTTGGCCTGTACCATCCCCGCCGGCGCGCCGACATCGACCTGCTGCCGCTGACCGACCCGCGCTACCGCTTCCACCTGCTGCCGCACGATGCCTGGACCGGCAGCGCGGCGGAGATGGCGACGGTGCTGGAGGGCACCGTATCCGGCACGCCGATCGGGCCCGACGCGCTGCTGCCGCTGGCGCAGCCCTCGGTGGCGGTTGCGGCCTGAAGGCAGGCTGGAGGACGCACGAAACGCGGATGCCCGAAGCCGGCCGGGCCACGGTCATCCGCCGGACACCCGGGTCGCACCGAGGCAGGCGCCCGGCGCTGCGGCTCGCGATCCGGTGGTGGCGGCGCCGCCGGGCGGCTAGACTGGTCGCCGATCCGGGAGCGCCGACTTGTCCTTCATCCACCTTCATGCCCATTCGGCCTATTCCCTCAGCGAGGGCGCCATCAAGGCGGAAAAACTGCCGGCGCTGGCGCGGGCGGCGGGCATGCCGGCGGTGGCGCTGACCGATTCGGGCAATCTGTTCGGCGCGCTGGAATTCTCCCAGGCCTGCACGGGGAAGGGGGTCCAGCCCATCCTCGGCTGCCAGCTGTTCCTCGGCCGCGCGGTCACGGACGAATCCGGGCGCGGCGGTGACCCGGCGCGGTTCCGGCCGGACCCGATCGTGGCGCTGGCGCGCGATGCGCAGGGGCTGGACAATCTGCAAAGGCTGTCCTCGGCGGGGTTTCTCGGCAGCGACATCTCCGGCCTGCCCTGCCTGTCGCTGGATACGCTGGACCGGCACCGGTCCGGCATCATCCTGCTGACCGGCGGCACCACCGGCCCGCTGGGCCGCCTGCTGTCGGAAGGGCGGCGGGATGCGGCGGCGAAGCTGCTGCGTCAGTTGCAGGACATCTTCGGGCCGGATGACCTGGTGGTGGAATTGCAGCGCCACGGGCTGCTGGGCGAGAAGATGATCGAGGCCGGGCTGCTGGCCCTGGCCGATGAAGCGGGCCTGCCCATCGTCGCGACCAACGACGTGTACTTCGCCGAGGCCGGGATGCACGCAGCCCACGACGCGCTGCTGTGCATCGCCGAAAGCCGCGTCATCGCCGAGACCGACCGCCGCCGCGTCACCGCCGAGCACTTCTTCAAATCCGCCGAGGCCATGCGGGGGCTGTTCGCCGACCTGCCGGAGGCCTGCGACAACACGCTGGCGATCGCGCGGCGCTGCGCCGTGATGGCGGAATCGAGGAAGCCGGAACTGCCGATCTGCCCCAAGGTCTCGCCGGGCATGACGGAGGCGGAGACGGTCTTCGCCATGGCGAAGCAGGGTCTGGAGGGGCGGCTGGACGTGCTCGGGCTGGATGAGCCGGCGCGGGCGCCCTACCGCGAGCGGCTCGGCTACGAGCTCTCCGTCATCGAGAAGATGGGCTTCTCCGGCTACTTCCTGATCGTCGCCGACTTCATCCAATGGGCCAAGGCGCAGGGCATCCCGGTCGGGCCAGGCCGTGGTTCGGGCGCCGGGTCCGTCGCCGCCTGGGCGCTGCTGATCACCGACCTCGACCCGATGCGCTGGGGCCTGCTGTTCGAGCGCTTCCTGAACCCCGAGCGCGTTTCGATGCCGGACTTCGACATCGACTTCTGCCAGGACCGGCGGGACGAGGTGATCGACTATGTCCGCCGCGAATACGGCGCGGATCGCGTCGCGCAGATCATCACCTTCGGCAAGCTGCAGGCCAAGGCGGCGGTGCGCGACGTCGGCCGCGTCATGGGCCTGCCCTACGGCCAGGTGGACCGCATCGCCAGCCTGATCCCGTTCAACCCGGCCAAGCCCGTGACGCTGGGCCAGGCGATCGCCGGCGAGCCGAAGCTGCAGGACATGCAGCGCAACGACGAACAGGTGCACCGCCTGCTGGAAGTGGCGCAGGAACTGGAGGGGCTGTACCGCAACGCCTCTACCCACGCCGCCGGTGTCGTCATCGGGCAGCGGCCGCTGGTGGATATCGTGCCGCTGTACCGCGACCCGCGCAGCGAGACGCTGATCACGCAGTACTCGATGAAGTATGTCGAGCAGGCCAGCCTGGTGAAGTTCGACTTCCTCGGGCTGAAGACGCTGACGGTGCTGCAACGCGCCGTGCAGTTGCTGGCGCGGCAGGGCATCACCATCGACCTCGAAACCCTGCCGCTGGACGATGCGAAGACCTATGCCATGCTGGCGAAGGGCGATGCCGCCGGGGTGTTCCAGTTCGAAGGCCAGGGCATGCGCGAATGCCTGCGCATGATGCGCCCGGACCGCTTCGAGGATCTGATCGCCGCGGTGTCGCTGTACCGGCCAGGCCCGATGGCGAACATCCCCGCCTATTGCCAGCGCAAGCACGGCGAGACGTGGGAGGCGCCGCATCCGAAGATGGCCGCGATCGTCGGCGAGACCTACGGCATCCTGGTCTACCAGGAACAGGTCATGCAGATCGCGCAGGAGCTGGCGGGCTACTCGCTCGGCACCGCGGACCTGCTGCGGCGCGCCATGGGCAAGAAGATCCGCTCCGAGATGGAGGCGCAGCGCAAGATCTTCGTCGATGGCGCCGTGGCCAACGGCGTGCCGGAGGCGAAGGCGGGCGAAATCTTCGACCTGATGGAGAAGTTCGCCGAATACGGCTTCAACAAGTCGCACGCCGCGGCCTACGCGCTGGTCAGCTACCAGACCGCCTGGCTGAAGGCGAACCATCCGGTGGCGTTCCTCGCGGCATCGATGTCGCTGGATCTCGGCAACACCGACAAGCTGGCGGGGCACATGCAGGAGGCGTCGCGGCTCGGCATCGCCGTGCTGCCGCCGGACATCAACCGCAGCGACGCGGAGTTCAGCATCGAGGCGAAGGAGGATGGCACACCGGCCATCCGCTTCGCGCTGGCGGCGGTGAAGCGCGTCGGCCTTGCGGCGATGAAGGAGCTGGTGGCGGCGCGCGGGGCGCCCTTCGCCTCGCTGTCGGATTTCGCCGGGCGCGTCGATCCGAAGCTGCTGAACAAGATGCAGTTGGAGAACCTGGCCAAGGCCGGCGCCTTCGACGCGCTGGAGTCCAACCGCGCCCGCATGGTGCAGGGCGCGGAAGCGGTGCTGCGCGCCGCGCAGGAAGCCGCGGAGCGCCGCAGCAACCCGACGCGCGACATGTTCGGTGCCGAGACCGCGCCGCCGCCGCTGCGCCTGGCGGAGGCGCAGGACTGGCCGGGGCTGGAGAAGCTGTCCTTCGAGGCGGAGGCGGTCGGCTTCCACCTCTCCGCGCATCCGCTGGACACCTACCGGCGCGTGCTCGGCAAGCTCGGCGCCGTGCCGTCCTCCCGCATCGAGGAACGGGCGCGCGGTGGGTCGGGCCGCATGAAGCTGGCGGGCACCGTGGTGGCGGTGAAGTCCGGCCGCACCAAGTCCGGCAACAAGATGGCCTGGGTGCGCTTCTCCGACGCCGAGGGCAGCTTCGAGGTGACCTTCTTCAGCGAAAGCCTGGCGCGCGCCGACGGCATGCTGGTGGAAGGCACCGCACTGCTGGTGACCACCGAAGTGCGCCTGGATGGCGACACGGTGCGGCTGACGGCGCAGGAGCTGGAGCCGCTGGAGAAGGTGGCGCAGGGCATGGGGCAGGGCATCCGCCTGTGGCTCGACCAGACCGCCGCCGTCGAGCACATCCGCAACCTGCTGGCGCGGGAGGGGAAGGGACGTGGCGAGGTGCGGGTGGTGTCCATCACCGGGCCGGGGCAGGAGGTGGAGGTTGCGCTGCCTGGCCGCTTCAACGTCTCCCCCCGGCTGATGCAGGCGATGAAGGTGCTGCCCGGCGTCGCGGATGTCGCGGAATTGTAGGGGCGCTTGCGCTCGGGTAGATTGGCCGCGCCCGCCGGAGGACCATCGCCCTGCCGCACGATCAGACCCTGGGTCATCATCCGCTGCTCGACCTGTCGCCGGATCGTCGCGCCGCCGTCCTGCTGGAAGCCGGCCTGCATGCCGCCGAGGCGGCCCGTATGCGGGCGGTGGCGGAGCCCTTCCTGGCCCGGCTCGACGCCGAGACGCGGCTGTTCGGCGAATACCTGGTCGAGGAGGTCGCGCGGCTCTCGGCGCAGGTCGAGGGCATGGCGCAGCTTCGGCAGGCCGATGCGTTGTCGCGCGCCGAGCGGCTGCGGATCGACCCGCTGCCCTTCATCCCGGCTGCGCGGCGCGATGCAGCGGCCGGCCCGGCCGAGACGCCCGAGTCCGGTCCCTACGCCGTGGACGTGGCCTCCGAGGATTTCATCGGCTTTGGCTGGTACCCGGCCGAATCCACGGAGGCCGGGTCCCTGCGCTGGTCCGGCCCGGCGCGTTTCGCCACGATGCAGTTGCCGGGGCTGGGCGGCGGGCCGGTGGTGGTGACGCTGGCGCTGCGCGCCCCCTTCGGCGTGGCGCTGGACCCGGCGCAGCACGACCTGTTCCTGGATGGGCTGAAGCTGGAGCTTGAGGTGCTGTCGCAGGAGGGCGCCGTGCACACCTGCCGTGCGCTGGCGATGCTGCCCGAACTGCCGCCAGGCTCGCGCGTGGCCCTGCTGCTGACCGGCGCGCGCTTCGCCGATGCCGCCAACGGGCCGCGTCGCGACACGCGGGAGTTGGGCCTGGGCCTCGGCTGGGTGCGGATCGAGCGCGCGGCCTGAGCATGGCGCGTCGTCGCATCCTGGTCACCGGGGACCTGCTGCGGCCGCAGGACAAGCTGTTCAAGGCATCCCAGAACGGCAACATCCTGTGGTTCCATCGGCTGGTCCGCCGCGCCCTGGCCGCGGCCTCCGGCCTGCCGGTGCAGGCGCTGGTCTGGGACGAGCCGGGCATCGCGCCGCCGGGATCCGACGTGGTGGGCTTCGATACCCACGGGTTCTACGCGGCGGCCGGCGCCACGCCGGATGTCTCGGGCTGGGTCACGCTGTTCGACGCCCTGGACCTGCCGCGCGACGCGGCGGCGCTGCTGGCGGCGCCCTTCGCCGACGCGGCCGCGGTGGTGGGCTTCGAGCTGACGGAAGTGCAGAAGCGCCTGCTGACGCTGGTCGGCGTGCCCTGGATCGACGTGAACATCCACCCCTATCGCTTCGGCCCGGACGTGCTGTTCGCCATCGCGACCGAGCATCCGGAAATCCTCGCCCGCCTGGTCCCGCACCACGCCGAGGACCATGTCTTCGAGCCCTGGGCCGACCTGCTGGCCGCGACCGCGGTGAAGATGCCGCCGCGCGTGCCGGTGGAGGAGCCCTGCCTGCTGGTCGGCCAGACCCAGGTGGACCGCGCGCTGATCGCGCAGGGCCGGCTGCTGGACCTGTCGGATTTCGCGGCGCCGCTGCATGCGGCGATCGGCGACGCCGGCCCGGTGCTGTTCAAGCCGCACCCCTACAACCCGGATGGCTTCGGCCTGCACCAGGTCGGCCTGCGGCTGTCGCGCATCCACGAGACGCGGGAGAACGCCTACGTCCTGCTGGCGCAGGACGCGATCCGCCGCGTCGTCGGCGTCTCCTCCTCCGTCGTCGCGGAGGCGCGGTTCTTCGGCAAGGAGGGGATCTTCCTCGGCACGCCGCCGATGCGGGTCGCGCCGCATCGCGGCGACCTGGCGCCGGGGCGGCATGCCAGCGTGGTGGATGCCTGGCTCTCGGCCGATTTCTGGCGCGACCTGCTGGCGCCGGTGGTGGCGGTGACGCCACGCGATGGCAGGCGGCCGGCGCTGCCGCCCAACGCGCTGCGTACCTCGCTCCGGCAGTTCTGGGGCTGGGACGAAATCTTCTTCCAGCTCCCTTGGGATTTGGCGCAGGGCCGCGCCCGGGAACGCGCCGGTTAACCGGCTACCGGCTCCTCGCCGGCGAAGAAGGGCAGGAAGGCGCCGAGCACGAGGTCGGGGCGCTGTTCCGCCGGGTAATGTCCGGTCGGGATCGCCCAGCCGCGCAGGTCCGGCGCCCAGGGGGTCCAGGCCTCCATCACCGCCAGGTGCCGCCCGACATGGCTGTTGCTGCCCCACAGCACCAGCACCGGGCATTCGATCCGGCGCTTCCCGAAATCCTTGCGGTCCATCTCGTAGTCCAGCGTCACGGTGGCGCGGTAATCCTCGCACACGGCGTGAACCTGGTCCGGCGTCGTGCAGCGGACATATTCGGAGAAGGCCTCGGGTGAGAAGATCGAGAGCCCGACGCCTTTCTTGTTCAGCTTGTAGTTGATGTAGTAGTCGAGGTCGGCGCAGAGCAGCTTCTCGGGGAATGGCGCCTTCTGCGCCATGAAGAACCAGTGATAGCTCTCCAGCCCCCAGCCCAGCGTGATGTTGGACAGCAGGTGCCAGGTCGGCACGATGTCGAGCGAGGCGAGGCGCTCGACGCAGCCGGGATGGTCCAGCGCCATGCGGAAGGCGACGCGCGCGCCGCGGTCGTGCCCCGCCACGGCGAAGCGGGCAAAGCCGAGGGCGGCCATCACCTCCACCCCGTCCTGCGCCATGGCGCGGAAGCTGTAGCCAGCGTGGTCGGCGCCACCTTCCGGCTTGCTGCTGTCGCCGTAGCCGCGCAGGTCGATGGCGACGACGGTGAAGCGGCGGGCGAGGTCGGGTGCCACCTTGTGCCAGCTCACATGGGTCAGCGGGTTGCCGTGCAGCAGCAGCAGCGGCGGTCCCGACCCGCCGATGGCCGCCTGGATCTCGGCGCCTGCGGTCCGGATGCGCTGGTGGCGGAAGCCGGGCATCAGGGCGGCGGCCACGGCACTCGGCGGCCTGGTCTCATCGGACATGGGTGTTTCCTCCGTGGCCAGCCTTGGGCGGCGACCGCGGACGGTCAAGGGTGCCCAGCCGGTGGGGGCCGCTTGTATCCGACGGCAGCGCCGATCCGGCAGGCCCTGAATCGTTTCAGGCAGTGGCCAGAGCGTTCGCCTGGCGCGCGCGGCGCGGCTGGGCAACATGCCCCTGGGCTTGAATAGGCGGCGTGGCAAGCAACGCTACGGCGACGTGCCCCATCAGCGCCGCCAACTCCGCGGGCGGCACATGCTCGACCGACGGCAGGAATTGCCGTTCGACCAGGCGTGTTCCGGCCGGAACAGCGAGCCTGGTGCCGGGCATGATCGCGTTGATGTCCTCGATCATGCTCCTCGTCAGGCCGGCACAGGCGCGGTGCTGCTCGGCCGTGAGGTACGCGCCACGCTCCGCACCAAGGCCCAGCACGGCGGACGCTTCCAGGGCGACGCGCTTCAAGCGGCTGCAGTGCGTGCGATGCTCGGCTTCCGGCGTCGTCTTCCTGATGTAGCCGTGAAGCCACCGGAGTGTCTCGTTCAGCTTCCATCCTGGCGAGACGTTCTGACGTGGGGCCGGGGTGGCGCCCAGCGTTGCCAGCGAGCAGCCTAGGACGCTCAGCACATCCTCCGTGAGGTCGCCGGCGACCAGGCAGCTTGGCTCGATTGTGCGAACCCGGACGTTGTCCGCGCCGAAGACGGACACCCACCGGCGCACCACCTCCACCCGCCTGACCGCGAGAATCCGTGCGCTGTGCTCGAAAAAGCGATCAAAATCGTCGGTGTTGCTGCCCGACTTGCTGCGCTGGCTGTAGGCCGCCACGACGGCTTCGCCCACGTCGCGGACGTAGAACAGGATCGTGGTGGGGCCTGATCCGACCAACTGCTGCAGTTGCGCCACCGCCGCTGTCGACAAAGTCTCGAAACCTTCGCTGCTCAGAATCAGGCGCTGGTCGGACGTGGCGCGCGCGCGCAGGTCCTGGATCTGCTTCCACTTGCCCTGGTCCTGCGCCGCCTTGCCTTGTCGCAATCCGCTGGCGAGCTGGTGGTGCGCCATCCCGTCCCCGCGGCCTGCCCTCGGATAAAGGACACCGTGACGACGCAGCGTTTCCGCCTGCTCGCGCAGGAAGGCCTGGATACTGCTGGAGCCTGCCTTGTGGGAGCCGATGTGGATAACCAGAGGCACGTATTCCACAGGAACCTCGGCGTGCAGGGGCTGAATGATCTTTCTGTTATATCAGCTTATTCGTTCCAGGCTCAACGCGTGATATCGACCCTGTCCGGCGCCAAGTCCGGGTGGCGCCGGGCGACGTCCTCGAACACCGCGTTGCCTGCGTTCCCCTTTTCGGAATGCAGGGACGGCATTGCACGGTGGCCTGCAGGCTTGAGCGCAGCCCTCGCCGGATGGCACGCGGCCGGCGCCCGCCTCAGCTTTCGGCGAGGAGCTTGATGACCTGGGTGGCACAACGCTCGATCGCCGCCGCGCCATGCTCGCGTTCCACATAGCGCCGCGCGGCGCGGCCCATGCGCAGCCGCATGGCGTCATCCGCCATCAGCAACTCCACGGCATGCGGCAGCCCGGCGGGGGACACCAGCAGGCCCGCGGTCGGCGGAATGCCCCCTCCGATGGTGGCCTGGAAGGCGATGACAGGCACGCCGCTCGCCATCGCTTCCACCGTCGCGCGCGGCAGCCCGTCCATGGTGGAGGTATGCACCATGATGCGCGACCGGCGCAGATGATCGAAGACCTGGGGCTGGCTGAGGCGGCCGGGCAGGAACAGGCGCGGGTTTCCGGCCTTCTTCAGCGGCACGGCCAGCGGTCCGGCGCCGATGCACACAACGCGGTAGCGATCCGTGAAGGGCAGCAGCGCCTCCTGGTTCTTTCGCTTCTCGTTGAAGTTGCCGACATTGACGATGTCGAAATCGGCCTCGCGCCATGGCACCGGCCGGCCCGGCCCCGCCACCGCCATGTCCAGGAACTTCGGCAGCACCAGGGCGCGCTTCGCCTTCGCCAGATCCGGGAAGTGCTTCTGCATCTGCTCGGGGTACTCGCCGAGCACCAGGCTGGCCTGCGGCACGATCGGATCGGCCACGCCACCGCCGATCACCAGCACGACGCGGGTGGTGGCGGGCAGCGCCGCCTGCAGGCTGGCGTTCACCGCGTAGCCGAGGCCCTTGTACAGCACCGCATCGGGCGCGAAGGCCACGACCTCCGCCAGCAGCGAGGCCGAAAGCTGCCGATGCGGGATGTCCTGCGGGTTGTCGGTGGCGCAGAAGGTCACCGGCACGGCGCCGCCAAGCATCATCTCGTGCTCGGTCGCAGGTCCAGGATGCATGCGGAAGACCCGCGCCTCCATCCCGTGGGTGGCCATGGCGCGCGCCAGGATCATGTCGCGGATCGCGCCGTTCATGTTGCGGCTGGCATGCGACATCAGGATGGCGACGCGCATCCGTGATGCGGGCTGGCTCACGCGCGCCGGGCCGGCATCAGGATCGCCTCGCGCCGCGGTGCGTGCGGGGCATAGGCATCGTCGAGCTCTCGCAGGAACTCGGCGCGGCCCAGGACATCGCGCAGGCTGGCGCCGAGTTCGGCGCGCAGCGTCGGCTGCGTCGCCGCCACCATCGCCGCCGCCAGATCCACTGGCGCGGCGCGCTTGAAGTGCAGGCCATCGATGCCAGGCAGTACCTTCTCGGCCATGCCGCCGATGTCGGAGACGATCAACGGCGTGCCGGCCCGGCGGGCCTCCTGGATCACCACCGGCGAATTCTCCCACCACACCGAGGGCACCACGACCCAGCCCACGCTGCGCATCAGCGCCACCGCATCGGCCGGATCGTAGCGCCCGGCGAAGGTCAGGCTTGCGCCGCATTCCTCGACCAGCGGCTCCAGCACCGGGAACAGGCGCAGCGCATCCTCCCGCTCCGCGCCGAAGATGGTCATCAGGATCCCCGGCGAGGTCCGCAGCGCCATCGGCAGCGCGCGCAGCAGCACGTCGAGCCCCTTGAAGGAGGTGGGCTGGCCGAAGAAGCCGAAGCGGTGCGCCATGGCCCCGGCATCCGCCGCCACGCGCGGCAGGGCCAGCAGCGGATCGCCCAGGTAGTTTTCCACCACCACGTCGCGCGGTGCGGTCAGGCCCCAGGCGCGGTAGCGGTCGCGGATGAATTCGCTCGGGTGGACGATGCTGTCGAAGCGCGACAGCACGGTCAGCAGCGTGGCCTTGCGGTAGGCGAAGCGCTCCAGCGTCTGGTCCGGAAAGCAGGCGAGGCAGCTCATCGGCGTCTCCCGCCGGCACAGCTCCCGCGCGCGGGTCTTCACCATCTGGCCGTGATGCAGGCAGATCGCCAGCATCTCGTGCATGGTCATGACGAAGCGGGCTTCGGGCCGCGCCTGCATCAGCTCGTCGATCAGGTCGACGCCAACGCGCCAATAGTGGTGGAAGTGGTAGACATCGCAGTCGAGCCCGGCCAGGAAGGCCACCAGCACGCGGCGCTTGAACGGATCGTCCCAGGCCAGCCGGTCCTCCGCCATGCCATCGAACATGTACAGGTACTCGTCGGCCCCGAGCGCGGTGACGGGCTCGATGCCGCGCAACCCGGCGTACTGCGTGCCGACCTCCGAGGCCGCGACGAGGCGGACGTCGCGCCCGGCAGCCCGCATCGCCTCGAACTGCCGCCAGGCCGCAAGCTCCCCACCCCCCTTGGAGAATTCCGGGTGCGAATGGGCGACGATGCAGATGCGGGGCTCAGCCATGCCGCGACTCCTCCGGCGGGACCGCGGCCTGCCACAGCCGCGACAGGTGCCGGTTGACGAGGTCGGCGGCCGCCGGGCTGGTCCAGCCGCGCTGCACCGGCAGGAAGGGCGGCTCTCCGGGCCGCAGGCGTCGCAGCCGCAGCAGCCGCGCCAAGGTATCCGCCAGCGCCGCCTCGCAGCCGGCCGCGCCATGCAACACCGTCAGCAGGGCCAGGTCCCGCGCGCCGAACGCGTCTCCCATCGCCTCCGCCGGGCGACCTCGGGCGACGGCCTCGGCGAACCGTGCTGCCGGCACCGGCAGCACGGTGCAGCACCCGGCCGCCCGGCGCAGCGCCTGCGCTGCCGCGGCGCCGGTCTGCACCGGGATGCGGCCACGGCGGAGGAACACCTCCGCCACCTCCGTCGCCGCATCGCCCAGCACCAGCAGGCTGTCGCAACGCGACTCGATCTCGGCCGCCGTCACCTGGAACAGGCGCGCGGCGAACGGGTCGTCGGCGCCGAGCAGCAGCGCCATCCGGGGCAGGCGGGATGCGGCGCCGGCACCTTGCGCGGGGCTGCGCGCCGCCAGGCTGGCCAGCACCGGCGCCAGCCGAGCCTCGCGCCGGGCGATCAACAGGCGCAGCAGCGCCAGCGCGCCCGCGGCACCCGCCTCGGTCGGCTCGGCGAAAGGCGTGGTACGGCAGACCGCGTCCAGAAGGTCCGGCGCCGTGGCGGCGCGCGGCCGGCAGCGCAGCAGGCGGCACTCATCCGGCCCGACATGCACCGCGAGCACCAGTTCCAGCGCAGACAGGCGGTCGAGCCAGGCAGGGTCGAGATGAGCGTGGCCGACCAGGGCCTGCGGCAGGCAGGTCGATTGCCAGTCCAGCAGCGGCACCGGCACTGCGCGATGGACCCCGTCGCCATCGGCAACCAGGCCGATGGCGACGGCCTCGACCCGCGCCATGGGCGCGAAGGGCTGGGCGCCGCGCAGCACCACCAGCACCTCGCCGGCGGCGGAGGTCAGCGTCTCGGCCTCCTCGAGCCCGCCGCTTCTCTCCACCGACTTGCCGCGGACCGGATCGATGCGGGCAATCCACGCGCCGAAGCTGCCGAAGGGCGGCGTGCCGTCCTCCAGAAGGCCGGCCAGGGCCGGGCTCGAGGGGGCATCCCGCAGCAGGGCGAAGCCGGCCTGCGGATCGGCGGTGGCGAGGCCGCGGCCGGGATCGGTCTCGATGCCAGCGCCACCCAGCATGATGCGGCGCTGCGCGGTGCCGGCGGCCAGGATCAGGTCCGGTGTTGCCGTCGCACCGGCGGGCGGGGGGGCCGCCAGCAGGATGAAGCCCTGGGCGGGTGCGGGCTCGGCCGTCGGATGCAGGCTCGAATGCTCGACAGGCCATTCCGCCGCTCCGGCCTGGATGGACAGCAGGCCGGGCGCCTCCTCGCTGGTGGCAGCCCAGCCGAGGACGAGGCGCCGCCCGCAGGGCAGCGTCGCGGCACAGTCGAGGCCCAGGCGCGGAAGGTTGCTGGCCGCTGCGATGACGAAGGTCTCCCGATCACGACGCGACGCTGCGCCTGCGCCAACGTCAAAAGGGCTTACGCCAGGCGAGTCAACCGTGTTGGGCTTCGGCGGGCTGCAGCGGCAACCGTGGCGAGGTGGGCGCCGGGCCGCCCCAGGCGACAAAGGCGCCATTGCGGAAGCCCTGCGAGGACTTGCCGTAGCCGAACGGCCCGCCGGCCGGGGTCTCGACCCTGCCGCCGGCGGCCTCCAGCACCGCCTGGCCGGCGGCCGTATCCCATTCCATCGTGGGACCGAAGCGCGGGTAGACATCCGCGACCCCCTCCGCCAGCAGGCAGAACTTCAGCGAGGAGCCGATGGCGCGATGCTCGCCGACGGGCAGGCCCGCCAGGAAGGCCTGGGTCTCGGCATCGAGGTGCGACCGGCTGGCGACCGCGGTCCAGTCGGCCGCCGGGCGCGGCCGCGCGCGGATCTGCCGCCACGCCGCCTGTGCGGGGTCGGCACCGGGCGGCAGGCTTGCCATGGCGGCGCCGATGCCGCGGGCGCCGCGCCAGATGCGGCCGAGCGCGGGGGCGTAGACCACGCCGCACACCGGCCGCCCGGCTTCGATCAGCGCGATGTTGACGGTGAACTCGCCGGACGGGCCCAGGAATTCACGGGTGCCGTCCAGCGGGTCGACCAGGATGAAGGCGGCGCCTTCCGGCGGGGCCGGCCGGGCGGCATCCTCCTCCGACACCACGGCGATGCCAGGCGCGGCGGCGGGCAGTGCCTCGGCGATGATCGCCTCCGCCGCCAGGTCGGCCTCGGTCAGCGGCGACCCGTCCGATTTCGCGGTGACGTCGTGCGGACGGGCGCGGATCTCGACGATGCGATGGCCGGCGCGCGCCGCGATGGCGGCGAAGCGTGCGAGCAGGGCGGCGTGGTCGGTCATCTCGGGCATTGCATCCTGGCGCACATCTTGCCGCGCGCAGGATGGCCATGGGATAGCCGAAGGGCAAGCGGTGGCCCGGCGCCGCTGCACGGGAGCCGCAGCGCACGCCATGTTCACGCCGTCCAGCGCCACCGCCGCCGCGCCGATGGCGTTGCTGTATTCCGGCAGGATCGGCGACTACCTGCGCGCGGCCGCGTTCGGCGACGCACCCTGCATCTTCGTGCATGTGCCGAAGACCGCCGGCACCTCGCTGCGCGCCGAACTGGCCACGCTGCTGCCGCCCGACATCAACATCCATGTCGACTACACCGATGCCAGCCGCAGCTTCAACGACCGGCTGGACGATGCGGTGGCGCGCTTCCTGGACCGCGCCGCCCCGGACGGCATCCGCTTCGCCTCCGGCCACATCCAGGCGCGGCACGCGACTCGCATCGCGGAACGGCTTCCCGCCGCGCGGTTCGTCACGCTGCTGCGCGACCCGGTGGCGCGCGTGGTGTCCGACTACCACCACCAATGCTCGCCACGGCAACCGGGGTTCGAGGCCTTCCGGGCGCGCGTGCCGGACCTCGATGCCTACCTCGCCCTGACGGGAGAGCGCGACAAGGCGGCGGTGCACCTGCTGCCGCCGGACCTGCGGCGGCGCGGGGACGTGGCGGCCTGCATCGACTTCATCGAGCGGCGATTCGCCTTCGTCGGCATCCAGGAGATGTACGAGGCGAGCTTCCGGCTGATCACGGCGCTCGCCGGGCGGGCGCGGGCGCCGCGGCTGCGGGAGAATGTCGGGCTGGCGGAGCCGGCGGAGGTGACGGGCGGGATGGCCGCGCGGATCCGCGCGCTCAACCCCCTGGACAGCGCGCTGTACGACCACTTCGCGGGTCGCCTGCGGGCCGTCGAGCCCCTGCTGACCAAGGGCCTGGGCGCTTGAGCGCGTTGCGGGCCTTCTTCGCGGGACGCTTCGACGACTGGCTGGAGAGGGCGGCGATGCCGCCGCCGCCACTTTGGCTGTTCGTGCATGTGCCGAAGACCGCCGGATCCTCCCTTGCCGCGGAACTGGCGCTGGATGTGCCGCCCTATCGCAGCCTGCATATCGACCACCTGGACCGCGGCAGCCCGGCGCCGGTGCGCTACGACCGGGCGGTGGACCAGGCGCTGGCGGCGCATGCGGTCGCCCCCTTCCGCTTCGCCTCCGGCCATGTGCAGCACCGCCACGTGGCCCGGCTGGAGCAGGGCATTCCGGGAACCCGGCTGTTCACCATGCTGCGCGAGCCCGCGGCGCGGCTGGTCTCGGATTTCCTGTACCAGCGCTCCGCCATGCATCCGCTGGCCGAGGAGGTGCGCCGGAAGGTGACGGATTTCGAGGCGTTCCTCCTGCTGCCCGGCCAGCGCAACCGTGCCGCGCGCCACCTGGTGCCGAAGCCCATCGTCGATGCCGGGGACGCCGCCGCCGCAATCGAGCACATCGAGCGGCATTTCGCCTTCCTCGGCCTGCAGGAAGACTACGCGGCAGGCTTCCGGGCGCTGACGGCGATGCTGGGCCGGTCGCGCGCACCGGCGCGGAGGCTGCGCGCCAACGACGCGGCGGCGCCCGAACGCGCGGAGATCGCCGCCCGGCTCCGCGATCCGGACCTGGCCGGACGGATCGCGGAAACACATGCGCTGGATCTCGCGATCCACCGGCATTTCGCCACGCGCTGGCAGGCGGTCGCGCAGCCGCTCGACGCCTGGCTCGCCAGGCGGGGCGAGGGCGGCTGAGGATTGCCGGCCCGCCTCAGGCCGTGCGTGCCGTGGGGCGGGCCTGCCCGGGGCGCGTGGCATCGACGGCGGCGGCGAGGATGCGGGCCCGCTCCGCCCAGGCCTCCTGCGCCTCCGCCGGCAACTCGGCGATGCGGGCACCGCGTCGCGCCAGGACCGGCAGCACTTCCAGCAGCGCCGCGACCAGCGCGCGGTCATGCGCGTTGCCCAGCTTGACCATCGAATCCAACGTGTCCTGGCTTTCGAGCCGCCAGTACGGCCCGTACTGGTCGGTGCCGCCCTGCGGCCAGGCGTCGAACATCTGCGGCCATCCCTTGATGCGCCGGAACTCCAGCCCGACCGTGCCGCGCCGCTCGAACAGCTTCAGCCGAACCTCGCGCCAGACACCCGTTGCGGCGATCAGCCCGGTCAAGCCGAGTTCCAGGTGCTGGTAGACGCCGTCCTGGCTGACCGTGTGCTGGTGCAGCCGAAGGTCCTGGAAATCCGCCCCGCCGGGCGGCATCTCCGCGGCAAGGCTCGGGGCGGGCGGCGGTGCGGTCATCGGCGTCGCGGTCGGCAAGGCGGGCTCGACGGGGGCGCCCGGCTCCGTGGCAGCAACCGTCGGCGGTCGAGGCCCGGCGGCGCTCGCAGGACCCGGCAGGCCGGCGCGCTCCACCTCGGCCGCCGCGGGGGCCTCGGACGCTGGCTGGGCGGGCGCTGCCGCGCCGAATGGCTTCACGGCCAGCCGCGGCGTCCGCGTCGGCGGCAGCCCGGCCGACACGGGTGCCACCCGCCGTGGCGCCCCGGCGGCGCCCGCCATCAGCGCCAGGGTCAGGATCTCGAGCGTGATCGGGCTGGCGCCACGGTTGCGCGCCACCACGCCGAGACAGACCTCTCCCCAGAGGCCGGCCGGCAGCGGCAGCGCCACGCGCATCGCACCGGTCGCATCCGGCATGCGCCAGTCGCTGTGGCGCGGCGGTCGCGCGGAACCGTCGCCTTCGGCCGGCCTGACCTCCTGGCCCGCCAGCAGCACCAACTCCAGCGCCGCATGGTCGCCCGCCCGGCAGGCGAATTCGCCGAGCGCAAGTTCCGCCGCACCCGGAGGCACCGCGGGCAGGGTCATCCAGGCCGTGGCGCCCGGCGCGATCTCGAGCAGGATCCGCGGCGCCTCGCCACCGGCGGCCAGCAGGCGGTGCGTGGCTCCCTCCACATGGGCCGCGGCCAGGACCTGCTCCGGCAGGGGCAGCGCGATGCCGGGCGCGGGCATCGGCAGGTCGCGCGCGGCCCAGTCGAAGAATTGCGGCAGCGCCAGGTGGCCCGCCTCCGCAAGCTCGGCGCGCAGCGCCAGCGGCGCCGCGGCATCGGGGCCAGCCCCGGACGTGGTGGAAAGTTGCAGGATCTCGTCCGTTGCAACCTCGATCGCCACCTCCAGCACGGCCTCGGCGGCGCCATGCGGCGCGGGTTCCGGCAGGTTCAGCGGCAGCCAGCCGGGCTGGACGGCGTCGCCGGGCACCAGCCAGGCGCCGAGGATGCGGCCCGCCGCCACCAGCCGGACCCGCAGCAGGCTTGCGGCGCTCGCGCGCGCCGCCGCGACGTGAAGGTCAATGGAGCAAAGTCCCTCCGCCGGCCGACCAAGGTACTGCGTGACCCGTGCCGGTGGCGGCACCGCCTCCATGGCCGGGGCGAGGTCCAGGACAAGTCGCCGCGCCGCGGGTGGCCGGCTGCCCGGGCGGCCCTGCAATTGCAGCCGCGCGGCCTGGGAGTCCGCCAGCGCATCCGCGAGGCAGCCGATCAGGGCGGGTATCGCCTCCGGCCCGACGAGGCGGGGCACGCCGTCCGGCAAGCCGGCCGCGAGGGTCTCAGCCGCCCCGGGACTGGCGGCAAGAATGGCCAGCGGGCGCAGCCCGGCAGGCCAGGGATGGGCGGGCGAGTCCGCGGCACCCTGCCGCCGCAGCACGCCCGCGCGTGGCCGCAGCACCAGCAGCGGAAGCCCCTCGAGGCCGGGCAGCGCGCCATCGGCGACGATGGTCGGCATGCCGGCGGCCATGCTGGCGCTCTCGCTGGCGCCGATCAGGAATCCGGCCGTGGTGGGGCCCATCATGCGGGTTGCCATGCGGGGGGCTCCGGGTGGTGTGCGTTGGAAGCGGCGGCGCGCAGCAGGCCGAGCCAGCCGGGCAGGATACGGTCCCAGGACCGGCGCGCGGCTTCGGCGCGGGCGCGGGCGGCGATGGCGGCACGGCCGGCCGGGTCGGCCATGAGGTCGCGGACCGCAGCGGCGAACAACGGCACGGTGGCGTCCGGAACCAGCCAGGCCAGGTCCGGTGCGGCGTCGCCCAGGCCTTCCATGGCCGCTTCCGTCGCCACGAGCGGGCAGCCGGCCGCCGCGGCCTCGAGGAACACCAGCGGCAGGCCCTCCAGCAGGGAGGGCAGCACCAGCGCATCGGCGGCCAGGTACCAGGGCGTCGGGTCGGGCAGCTGGCCCAGCATGCGGAACCAGCCGCCCGGCCTTGCCGCCGCCTGGCGCTCCAGCATCGCGCCCAGCGGGCCGCTCCCGGCGCAGGCCAGGGTCATGCCGGCCGCGGCGGCGATGCCAGGCAGCAGCTGCGCACCCTTGCCGCGCTCCAGCCGCCCGACGAACAGCAGC
The DNA here is from genome assembly GCF_051433195.1 of Falsiroseomonas sp. E2-1-a20. NCBI lineage: Bacteria > Pseudomonadati > Pseudomonadota > Alphaproteobacteria > Acetobacterales > Roseomonadaceae > Falsiroseomonas > Falsiroseomonas sp. E2-1-a20. The sequence goes on from NZ_JBHMFT010000003.1 coordinate 318,721, forward strand.
AGCGGCGCATCGGCATGCAGGCCGAGGCTGGCGCGCAGGCCAGCGCGGAGCAGCGCAGGGTCGGCCGTGGGTGGCGGCGGGGCCGGGTTGTCGATCACGGCCACCCGGCCACGCGGCAGACCGAAGCAGGCCTCCACGCGGCGTTCCCCGGGGGATGAGACGGCGCACCAGGTGGTACCCGCGGCGCCAAGCTGCGGCAGCGCCTCCGTCACCTCCGGCGGTGGCGCGCCATGCGGCACGAGATGCGCCACCACCAGTCGCGGCAGGCTCGCCTGGGCTGCGGCGCGCAGCAGGCCGAGGCCGGCATTGGGCCAGGGCAGCGGCACCAGCAGCAGGTCCGGCGCCAGGCCCTCGATCAGCCGCGTCGCCTCGGCCTGCTGGCGCGCCATGTTCCGGGCCGGCTCCTCGCCCTGCTGCCAGCCGATGGCTGCGGGGACGAGCCGGGCGGGGGAGGCGGCGTGCAGCGAGGCCAGCAGGGCGGGCTCCGCCGCCAGGGTGACGCGCAGGCCGGGCTGCGCCGCCAGGCGGGCAGCGAGCGCGGCGGTATGGGCTTCCGTCCCGCCCCAGCGCGTGGCGGGCAGCAGGATCAGCAGATGGCCGATTCGCGTGACCGGGGCGAACACCATCAAGCCCGGACCGGTGCAGCGGCCTGGGGACGGGATCGCAGCCTCCTGGCGCGGATCAAGAATTTTGTTGCCACAATGCGACTCGGTCTACCGCAAGCGTCCTCGAAACGCCAAGGGGCCGGGACGCCGGGGCGAGACACTACGCCTGCGCCAGGGCCGGCCGATCAGCGCTGGCCGGGATTCCACGCGCCAGGCCGGCCAGCGTCCGCATGGCCGGCGCCAGCGCCTTGGGCCCGAAATGGCGGCGTCCGAAGGCGAAGGCGGCGTCGCCCATCCGCGCCCGCGCCGCGGGGTCCAGCACCAGGCCGGCCAGGGCGGCGACGAAGCCGGCGCGGTCCTGCGCGAGGGCATAGGCCTGTCCGGCGCCGCCGGTGATGCCGTACAGCGCCTCCGCCGTCAGGACCGCGGGCAGGCCATGGCACAGGTATTCCACGGTCTTGATCTTCAGGCCGCCGCCGTAGAACACCGGGTTCACCGCGATATCGAGCGTGGCGAGCAGATCCTCCGGCCGCGGCACCGCGCCATGCAGCACCACGCCGGCGCGGCCCTGCGGCATGGCGGTGCAGACCTCGCCGGCCACATGCAACTCGGCGCCGAGCGGCGCGATGGCGGGCCACACCTGGTCGAGCAGCCAGGCGAGCCCATCCCGATTCATCGGACTGTCGCCGCCGATGAAGCCGACGCGCACCGGCCCCTCGACGCGCCGAGGCGCCCGGGGCGCCAGGGCCACCACATGCGGCGCCAGCAGGGCACGGCCGGGCAGCAGGGCGTCGATCCAGCGGAACTCCTCCGCCTGGATCGCCAGCAGATGGTCGAAGCCGGACAGGATGCGCAGCTCCTCCGCCACGCTGATCTCGATGAAGTGCCGGTGGCCGAAATGCGCGAAGTTGCGGGCGCGGAGCGACATGATGTCGTGCGTGTCCAGCACCTTGAGGACCGGGGCGGCAATCGCGTGGCGCAGGTAGGACAGGCGGATGTATTCAATGATCACGGCATCCGGCGGGTTCTCCGCCAGGTGGCGGGCCAGCAGCGGCAATGCCGCGGCGATCGTGGAGCGCTGCTCGTACGGCGTCATGGCCTTGGGCAGCCTGGCATCGGGCGTCGGCGGCATCGGGCCAGTGGGGAACAGTCGCGCGCGGCCGCCGAGCAGCGCCTGGGCCTGCTCGGTCTCGGGCGTGGACATGCTGCCGAGAAAGAACAGGTCGAGGTCCATCTCGGACCGCGCCGCCAGCGCCAGAGCCGCGATGCGGGCGTGATTGCCGAGGCGCTGCTGCCAGAAGCGGATATCGGTCACCAGCAGGGTGCGCGGCCGGCTGGCCGCGAGCCGCAACATCGCGGGGCTCGCCAGGAGACGCGCCTGCGACGCGACATCGCTCGCGTAGCGCTCGAACAGTTGGGCCGAACTGGATGATATTGCAGCATGAATATTCGGGTCCTGGGCCGAGGACCGGATCAGCCGTCCCAGCGCTTCGGCGTCCACCGCCGTCTGCCAGGCCTCTACCGGCGCCAAGCCGGCGAAGGCTTCCGCGGTGCCGGCGACCGGGCGGCCGCGGGCCAGGGCCTCCACCGTCTTGATCTTCAACCCGGTGCCGCCTTCATGCGGGTTCACGACCAGGTCCACCTGCGCGTACAGCTCGTCCGGGTCCGTCACGGGGCCGAGCAGGACCAGGCCCGGCGCCGGCCGCAGCGCGTTGGCGGCGGCGCCGGCGACACGCAGCTCGCCGCCGGCGGCGGCGAAGGCGGGCAGGTCCAGCGCCGCGATGAAGCGGCCCAGGGCGCGGGTGTTCATCGGATTGGCGCTTCCGATGTAGCCGACGACCAGGCGGCCATCTGGCATGCGCCGCGCCGGCTTCGGGCGCGGGTCCGCCGGGATGTGCCCGAGGGTCAGCACCGGGGCCGGGCTGGTCGCCTCGAAGGCGGTGCGTTCCTCGTCCTGGATCGCCAGCACCAGGTCGGCGCGGCCGAAGCCGCGGGCCTCCTCGGCCGCCGTTGTGTGGAAGAAGCCGGCGGGCAGGCCGAGCGCGCGCAGCCGCTGGTCCCGCCCGCCGAACTGGTCGTGCGTGTCCAGAATCTTCAGCACCGGCCTGGGGAAGCGCAGATGCGGCGCAGGGAAGAAGGTGAAGGCGCGGCTCAGGAAGACGTATTCGACCAGCACCATGTCGAAGCCCGGGCGACGCGCGGCCAGCGCCTGCAGCGCGTCTTCCAGCGGTGGCTGGATCCAGTCATCCAGGCCGTAGGTGGTGCCAAGACTTGGCTTCTCCTGCGCCCGGTCATGCGGCACCAGGATCAGATCGTCCCAGGCGGACCGCATGGAATCAAGATGTTCCGGCGCGACCTTCTCGCGGTCCAGCAGGCAGAGCGTGATGGCATGGCCGGCGGATTTCAGGCCGGACAGCACGGCATGGATGCGGGCTCGGTTGCCGGCATCCTGCGGATGGCTCGGCGTTGGGGAGACGACCAGGATGCGCATGGCGGCTTCGGCTTGTCCGGAAGGCGAGGCGGCAGGATAGGGGGTCGGGCGGGTGCGGCAAGCGCTTCGGGGTTGCGGCGCCGCGGCGGGTGGGGCATACCGCGCCCGCCGGCCCGGGGCTGTCCCGGGGCGGCAAATTCGCACGCGTGGCACCTTCCGGGGCAAACCCCGAGGGTCCGGTCCCCGTCCTTCGGTCTGATGGAGGGGGGCGGCCACGCGGAGGCTCAACCGGACCACTGTGAAGGACGATTCGCCGATGGCGATGCCCGACGTTACCCTGCGCGGCCTGCTCGAGGCCGGCGTGCATTTCGGCCACCACACCCGCCGCTGGAATCCGCGGATGTCGCCGTACATCTTCGGCGTGCGCAACCAGGTGCATATCCTGGACCTGCAGCAGACCGTGCCGATGATGGACCGCGCGCTGCGCGCGATCCGCGACGTGGTCGCCGCAGGCGGCCGCGTGCTGCTGGTCGGCACCAAGAAGGCGGCCGCGGAATACGTGGCGGAAAGCGCCGCGCGCTGCGGCCAGTACTACGTGAACCACCGCTGGCTCGGCGGCATGCTGACCAACTGGAAGACCATCCAGGGCAGCATCAAGCGCCTGAAGCAGATGGAAGAACAGCTCGGCGGCAACATCCAGGGCCTGACCAAGAAGGAAGTCCTGATGCTGACGCGGGAGCGCGAGAAGCTCGACCGCGCGCTCGGCGGCATCAAGGACATGGGCGGGCTGCCCGACATCATCTTCGTCATCGACACGGTGAAGGAGAAGCTGGCGATCGAGGAGGCCAACAAGCTCGGCATCCCGGTGGTCGCCGTGGTCGACAGCAACGCCGACCCGATGGGCATCGCCTTCCCGATCCCGGGCAATGACGACGCGATCCGCGCCATCCACCTGTACTGCGACATGGTCGCCGGCGCGGTGCTGGACGGCATCTCGGCGGAGCTGGGTTCGTCGGGCGCCGACATTGGCGCGGCCGAGGAACTGCCGGCCGAAATCCTGCCGGACGTCGCCGCCGAGCTGGCGCCGGAGGCCGTGGCGACCCTGCCGCTGTCGCCCGAGGTGATGGCCGAGGTCGAGGCCGGCCTCGACGCCGAGCCGCCCAAGGACGGCCCGGCCGCCTGATGATGAAGCCCTCTCCCCCATCGGGGGGAGAGGGTTGGGTGAGGGGGGCCATGCCGCCCTCCGACAGGACGATGACCAAGGCCGCCCGGCCCGTCCCGGAGCGGCCCGGACTTGATGGTTTGGGAGCGATCGATATGGCCGAGATCACCGCGGCGATGGTGCGCGAGCTGCGCGAGAAGACCGGCGCCGGCATGATGGACTGCAAGAAGGCGCTGGTTGAAGCCGAGGGCGACATGGAAGCCGCCATCGACTGGCTGCGCAAGAAGGGCCTGTCGGCCGCCGCCAAGAAGTCCGGGCGCGTCGCCGCCGAGGGCCTGGTCGGCGTCGCCTCCGGCCCCGACGTCGCCGCCATGGTCGAGGTGAATGCCGAGACCGACTTCGTGGCGCGCAACGAGACCTTCCAGAACTTCGTCTCCGAGGTTGCCGGCCTGGCGCTGTCGGTGGGCGAGGATGTCGAGGCGCTGAAGGCCGCGACCTACCCGGGCACCACGCACTCCACGCAGGAGGAGCTGACCCGGATGATCGCCACGATCGGCGAGAACATGACGATCCGCCGCGCCCGCGTGCTGCGCGTGCCGTCCGGCACCGTCGCCACCTACATGCACAACGCGGTGAAGCCGGGCCTCGGCAAGATCGGCGTTCTGGTGGCGCTGGAGGCCTCGAGCGAGATCGAGGCGCTGGAGACGCTGGGCCGCCAGATCGGCATGCATGTCGCGGCAACGCGGCCGGAGGCGCTGGAAGTGGACGCGGTGGACCCCTCCGCGCTGGAGCGCGAGAAGGCCGTGCTGCGCGAGCAGGCCGCGACCTCGGGCAAGAAGCCGGAGATCATCGAGAAGATGATCGAGGGCCGCATCCGCAAGTACTATGAGGAAGTGGTGCTGCTGGAGCAGGTCTGGGTGCATGACGGCGAAAGCCGGGTGCGCCAGGTGGTGCAGAAGGCCGGTGGCAAGCTGACCGGCTTCGCGCGCTTCCAGCTTGGTGAAGGTATCGAGAAGGCGGCCAGCGACTTCGCCGCCGAAGTGGCCGCAGCCGCCAAGGGCTGAACGGCATACCAGCCGGACGGGCTCATCACGAAAGGCAGGGCAGGGCGCGCCGATGGCGGCCCTCGCCTTGCCCCGGACATGGTGCGCCGCCTATGTTGCGCAACGCCCAGCCATCCGGATTATCGTCATAAGATGAGCAGACCCCCGATCTACAAGCGAGTGCTGCTCAAGGTCTCGGGCGAGGCACTGATGGGCTCCCGCGACTATGGGCTCGACATCGGGACGCTGAAGAACATCGCCGAGGACATCCGCGACGTCACCGCGCTCGGCATCGAGGTCTGCATGGTGGTGGGCGGCGGCAACATCTTCCGCGGCGTTGCCGGCGCCTCGGCCGGCATGGACCGGGCGCAGGCCGATGCCATGGGCATGCTGGCCACCGTGATGAACGCGCTGGCGATGCAGAACTGGCTGGAGAAGTTCGGCGTGCCGACGCGGGTGCAGTCCGCCATCGCCATGGCCAGCCTGTGCGAGCCCTTCATCCGCCGCCGCGCCATGCGGCACATGGAGAAGGGCCGGGTGGTGATCTTCGCCGCCGGCACCGGCAACCCGTTCTTCACCACGGATACCGCCGCGGCGCTGCGGGCGGTGGAGATGGGCTGCGATGCGCTGCTGAAGGGCACGCAGGTGGACGGCGTCTATTCCGCCGACCCACGCAAAAGCCCGAACGCCGAGCGCTACACGACGATCACCTACCTCGATGTGCTGTCGCGCGACCTGGCGGTGATGGACGCCGCCGCCATCAGCCTGGCGCGGGAGAACAAGCTGCCGATCGTGGTCTTCAACATCCATGAACCGGGTGCCTTCACTGCCGTGATGCAGGGCGAGGGGAAGTTCACCACGGTCGTCGATCCTTAAGACCGTCTGTTTGCTGCATGCCTCTGGGTCCGGCAGGTCTGCCTGGCCCGAGAATGCTTGAGAGGGAACCGGGCATGGCCGCCGACTTCGCCGAATACAAGCGGGACCTGCAGCGCCGCATGGATGGCGCGCTGGAGACGCTGAAGAAGGAGTTCCAGGGCCTGCGCACCGGCCGCGCCAGCCCGGCGCTGCTCGAGCCGATCCGCGTCGAGGCCTATGGCAACGTGCAGCCGCTGGTGCAGGTCGCGAACATCTCCGTCGCCGGGCCGGGGCTGCTGTCCGTGCAGGTCTGGGACAAGTCCGTGGTGAAGGCGGTGGAGATCGCGATCCGCGATTCGGGCCTCGGGCTGAACCCGCAGACCGAAGGCCAGGTGGTGCGCGTGCCGCTGCCGCCGCTGACCACGGAACGCCGCAACGACCTGGTGAAGACCGCCGCGAAATACGCCGAGGCGACGCGGGTCGCCATGCGGGGCGTGCGGCGCGATGCGATGGAGACGGTGAAGGGTTGGGAAAAGGACAAGAAGTCCGAGGTCAGCCAGGACGACGTGAAGCGCTGGAGCGACGAGATCCAGAAAATCACCGACCAGAGCATCCGCACCGTGGATGCCGCCCTGGCGGAAAAGGAAAAGGACATCCGGACAAGCTGATGGCGGGGATGTCGGCCGGGATGTGCGGGTGATGAGCGCGGCCGCGAAGCCGCTGGACGGTACGGAGCCCTCGGGGCCCGACGCCTCCAGCAAGGCGCCATCCAGGGCAGGCGAAGCGCCGCCGGCCGTTCCGACCCATATCGGCATCATCATGGATGGCAACGGCCGCTGGGCCGCGGCCCGCGGCCAGCCGCGTGTCATGGGGCACCGGGCGGGCGCGGAGGCGGTGCGGCGGACCATCGAGGCGGCAGCGCGGGCCGGCGTCGGCTGGCTGACGCTGTTCGCCTTCTCCTCCGAGAATTGGCACCGCCCGGCGGACGAAGTGCGCGACCTGACCGGGCTGATGCGGATGTATCTGCGCTCCGAGGTCGGCGCACTGGCGAAGGAAGGCATCCGGCTCCGGGTGATCGGGGAACGCGAGCGGTTCGGGCCCGAAACCGTGCGGGCCATTGCCGCGGCGGAGTCGGCGACGGCGGCAGGCACCCGGCTGAACCTGAACGTCGCGGTGTCCTATGGCGGGCGCGGCGAGATCGTCGCGGCGGCGCGGGAAGTGGCGCGGCGGGTGGCCGCCGGCACGCTGGATGCAAATTCGCTGGACGAGGCGACGTTCGGCCGCTTGTTGTCCACCTCCGGCATGCCGGACCCGGACCTCATCATCCGCACCAGCGGCGAGCAGCGCATCTCCAACTTCCTGCTGTGGCAGTCCGCCTACGCCGAATTCGTCTTCCAGGACGTGCTCTGGCCGGATTACGACCAGGAGCACCTGACGGCGGCCATCGCCGAATTCGCACGACGCGAACGGCGCTACGGCCTGCGGCTCGCGTGAACGCCCGGCGGTTCGCATGGTGACGGCGCCTCCGGCGACGAGGGCCGGGAAGAAGCGCTGGACGGACCTGCGCAAGCGCGCCCTGTCCGCGGCCCTGCTGCTGCCGGCGGCGCTGGCCTGCATCTGGTTCGGCGCGGAATCCTTCACCGCGCTGGTGGCGCTGGCCGTCGCGGTACTGGCCTGGGAATGGGTGCATCTGTGCGGCCGCCGCACGCGGGTCTTTCCCGGGCTGGCCGTGCCGCTCGTGGTGTTCGCCGCCGGCGCGCTGGCGGTCATGGAACGCACGCGGCTGGGTGTGGTGGTGCTGCTGGCGGGCTTCGCGATCACCTGGATGGGGGTCGCGCTGCGCGGGCGGCGGTCCGGCATCACCCAGCCGGCGCGGCGGCTGGCCGCGGGAGTGCTGTATATCGGCCTGGCCGGGCTGGCGCTGATCGAGTTGCGGCACGACGGCGAGGCCGGGCGCGGCAACGTGCTGTTCCTGTTCCTGGTGGTCTGGGCCTCCGACATCGGCGCCTACATGGCCGGGCGCGCCTTCGGTGGGCCGAAGCTCGCGCCGGCGATTTCGCCCAACAAGACCTGGTCGGGGGCGGTGGGCGGCATGGCCTGCGCCCTGGTGGTGGGCGGCGCCTGCGCGCTGGCCTTCACGCCGGGCGCCTCGCTGCTCGCGATCGCCGCCGTGGTGCTGCTGGTCGGCACCGCCTCGCAGGCCGGGGACCTGCTGGAATCCGCGATCAAGCGCCACTTCAAGGTCAAGGACACCTCCTCCCTCATCCCGGGCCATGGCGGGCTGCTGGATCGCCTGGACGGGGTGCTGGCGGCGGCGCCGGTGGCGGCGCTGCTGTCGTTCATGCTGGGCCAGGGGCGGCCGCTTTGGGGATGGGGCTGAACAGGTGACGCGGTCGGTTACGATTCTTGGCTGCACGGGCTCCGTCGGCCGGTCCACCATGGCGCTGCTGGACGCGGCGCCGGAGGGGGCCTTCCGGGTGGAGGCGCTGGTCGCCAACCGGGATTTCGCCGTGCTGGCCGAACAGGCCGTGCGGCACCGTGCGCGCCTGGCCGTGGTCGCCGATCCGGCCGCCTGGGCCGACCTGAAGGCGGCGCTGGCCGGCACGGGGATCGAGGCGGCGGCCGGCCCGAAGGCGGTGGAGGATGCCGCGGCGCGGCCGGCGGACTGGACCATGGCCGCCATCGTTGGCGCCGCCGGCCTGCGCTCCACCCTGGTGGCGCTGGCGCGTGGCGGCACCCTGGCGCTGGCCAACAAGGAAAGCCTGGTCTGCGCGGCGGAACTGGTGCTGGCGGTGGCCCGGAAGGGCGGCGCGACGCTGCTGCCGGTCGATTCCGAGCACAACGCCATCTTCCAGGCGCTGGACGGCCAGGACCCCGCGGGGGTGGAGAAGATCATCCTGACCGCCTCCGGCGGCCCGTTCCGCGACTGGACCCTGGCGGAGATGGCCCGCGCCACGCCGGAACAGGCGGTGCGCCACCCGGTGTGGTCGATGGGCGCCAAGATCAGCATCGATTCGGCCACCATGATGAACAAGGGGCTGGAGCTGATCGAGGCCGCCCGGCTGTTCCCGGTGCCGGAAGCGCGGATCGAGGTGCTGGTGCATCCGCAATCGGCGGTGCACGGGTTGGTGCAGTTCGCGGACGGCTCGCTGCTGGCGCAACTCGGCACGCCGGACATGCGCACGCCGATCGCCCACGCGCTGGCCTGGCCGAAGCGGATCCATGTCGCGGCGCCGCGGCTCGACCTGGCGGCGCTGGGGCGGCTGGAGTTCTCGGCGCCCGATCCCCGCCGTTTCCCGGCGCTTCGCCTGGCGCGGGAGGCCTTGCAGGCCGGTGGCGGCGCCCCGACTATATTGAATGCGGCGAACGAGGTGGCGGTGGGGCTGTTCCTCGACCGTCGCCTTGGATTCCTCGACATTGCCGCGGTGGTGGAGGCGACCCTGTCCGGGATGATGGCGCCACTGGCCGAGGGGCTGGAGCCTATCCTGGAACTCGATGCCGAGGCGCGGCGCCTGGCGTCGCGGCTGGCCGGGGCCCGCGCCGCGGTATCCTGAGGCTGGTCCCGGCGCTACGGCCTGAACACGTTTGGAGAACACCTTGGACTTCCTGCCCGATCCGATCCGCACCGTGCTGGCCTTCGTGCTCGTGCTCGGCGTGCTGGTGTTCTTCCATGAGCTTGGCCACTACCTCGCGGCGCGTTGGCGCGGCGTCTACGTGGAACGCTTCTCCGTCGGCTTCGGCCGCGCCATCGCGACCTGGACCGACCGGCAGGGCACCGAATGGCGCATCGGCTGGCTGCCGCTCGGCGGCTATGTGAAGCTGCACGGACAGGAACAGCCCTCCGATGTGCCCGCGGAGGTGCGCGCCACCTGGCGCCCCGGGCAGACCTTCCACGAGAAATCGGTGGGCGACCGTGCCATCGTCGTGGCAGCGGGGCCGCTGGCCAACTTCATCCTGGCGGCCGTGATGTTCGGCCTGCTGTTCATGACGGTCGGCCGGCCCTCCGCCACCACGGCCATCGGCACGGTGCAGGAAGGCTCGGCCGCCGCCAGCGCCGGCCTGCTGCCCGGCGACCGCATCGTGGCGCTGGATGGCCAGGCGATGACGCGGTTCGAGGAGGTGCAGCGCCACGTCCAGCCGCGCGCCGGCACGCCCATCGCCGTGACGGTCCAGCGCGAGGGTGCGGAGCGCACGGTGACCGCGACGCCGCAGGCCCGCGTGACCGGCGAAACCTCGGTCGGCGTGCTCGGTGTGGGCGCCGCGCCGGCGGATTTCGAGCGGCTGAACCCGTTCAGCGCGCTCTGGGCCGGCACGGTGCAGACCGCCGACATCACCCGCCAGACCCTGGCCGCGGTGGGGCAGATGATCTTCGGCGGGCGCGGCGCGGATGAACTCGGCGGGCCGCTGCGAATCGCCCAGATGTCGGGCCAGGTCGCCGAACTGGGCATCGCCAGCCTGGTTTCCTTCATGGCGGTCCTGTCCGTGAACCTTGCGTTGATTAACTTGTTCCCCATCCCCGTGCTCGATGGCGGCCACCTGATGTTCTATGCGGCGGAGGCGATCCGCGGCCGTCCGCTGCCGCCCAAGGCCCAGGAAATCGGCTTCCGGGCTGGGTTTGCGCTGCTCATCACGCTGTTCGTCTTCGCCACATGGAACGACCTGTCGCAGCTTGGCGTGGTGCGCTGGGCGACCGGGTTGTTCGGCTGAGCCGGCCGGCCCGGCGCGTGCCGGCGGCGGCGGGGGTGGCGGCACCCCTGCCGCTCGGGTAGTCTCCGCGGCCTACCTCACCCCGCCGGGGATATCCGCTTTGGTCCGCAATCGGCTCCTGCTCATCGCCGCCACCTGCCTCGTCCCCGTCGGCTTCGCGCTGACGGCGGAGGCGCAGACCCGAACGCCGCGCGCCGCCGGTCCGGCCGCGGTGTCCCCCGCCGCTGGCGGCATCGTCCGTGGCATCGATGTCACCGGCAACCAGCGCATCGAGGCCGACACCGTCCGGTCCTACATGCTGCTGCAGCCCGGCGACGCCTTCGACGCGGACCGGCTGGACCGCAGCCTGCGGACGCTGTTCGCCACCGGCCTGTTCCAGGACGTGCGCGTGGCGCGCCAGGGCGACCGGATCGCCGTGGCGGTCGTGGAGAACCCGATCGTCAACCGGGTGGCCTTCGAGGGCAACAGCAAGGTCTCGGATGATGTGCTGACGCCGGAAGTCCAGTTGCGCGCCCGGGCGGTGTTCACGCCGCAGCAGGCCCAGGCGGACCGCCAGCGCATCCTGGACCTCTACGCCCGCCGCGGGCGCTTCGCCGCGCGGGTGGAACCCAAGGTCATCCAGCTCGACCAGAACCGCGTCGACGTGGTGTTCGAGATCACGGAAGGCGAGGCGGCACTCGTCAGCCGCGTCAGCTTCGTCGGCAACACCGCCTTCTCGGACAGCCGTCTGCGCGACGTGGTGGCGACGCGCGAGCAGGCCTGGTACCGCATCCTGTCCACCGCCGACATCTACGACCCGGAGCGGTTGAACTTCGACCGCGAATTGCTGCGCCGCTACTACCTGCGCCAGGGCTACGCGGATGTGGAGGTGACCGGCGCGGTCGCCGAGTTGTCGCCCGACCGCAGCGGCTTCTTCGTGACCTTCACGATCAACGAGGGCCCGCGCTACCGCGTCGGCCGCGCCGAGATCACCAGCACCCTGCGCGGCGTCGAGCCCGAATCGCTGCGCAGCGCGCTCGCGATCTCCGAAGGCGACTGGTACGACGGCGACGCGGTGGAACGCTCGGTCGAGGCGCTGTCTGACGCCGTCGGCCTGCGCGGCGTGCCGTTCGTGGAAGTCCGCCCGCGCGTTGTCCGGGACCGGGAGAACCAGCGCGTCGACGTGACCTTCGAGGTCGCGGAAGGCACCCGCGCCTATGTCGAGCGCATCGACATCCTGGGCAACAGCCGCACCGCGGACCGCGTGATCCGGCGTGAGTTCCGCATCGCGGAAGGCGACCCCTTCAATGCTGCGCAGGTGCGGCGCTCGCGCCAGCGCATTCGCGACCTAGGCTACTTCGCCGGGGCCGAGATCGCGGTGCAGCCGGGCTCGGCGCCCGACCGGACGGTGTTGCAGACCACGGTGCAGGAACGCCCGACCGGCGAGATCTCGCTCGGCGGCGGCTTCTCCACCGATGCCGGCCTGCTGACCGACTTCGGCATCCGGGAACGCAACTTCCTCGGCACCGGCATCGACGCGCGGCTGCAGGCGCTGCTGGCGCAGCGCCGGACGCAGGTGGATTTCAGCATCACCGACCCGGCTTTCCTGGACCGCAACCTCGCGGCCGGCATCGACCTGTTCTACGTCACGCGCGACCTGCAGGACACGTCCTCCTACTCCGAGAAGCGCCAGGGCGTGGTGCTGCGCGCCGGCTACGAGTTCAACGAGCGCGTGCGGCAGAGCTGGGCCTACAGCCTGGTGCAGCGCGATGTCTTCGACATCCAGTCCGACGCGAGCCGCTTCATCCGCGAACAGGAAGGCGTGACGCTGCTGTCGCAGCTTGGCACCACCCTGTCCTACGACGTTCGCGACAGCCGGATCGAGCCGAAGAGCGGCTTCATCGTCCGCGTCGGCACGGATGTCGCGGGCCTCGGTGGCGATGTCGCCTATGTGCGCCTGCGCGGAGATGTGGCCGGCTACGTGCCTTTGGAACGCTACCTCGGCAATGCCGATTACGTGCTGGCGTTGCAGGCCGGCGTCGGCTTCCTGGAGCCCTGGGGCGACCGGCCTGAGCGGATCATCGACCGGTTCTTCCTCGGTGGCGACAACCTGCGCGGCTTCGCGCTGGCCGGTGCCGGACCTCGCGACACCAGCTCGGGCGGCGCGGACGACCCGCTCGGCGGGCGTCTGATCTGGACGCAGACGACGGAGCTGCGCTTCCCGCTGCCGTTGCCGCAGGAAATCGGCCTGCTCGGCCGCGCCTTCGTCGATGTCGGCTCGCTGTCCAGCACGCCGGTCTCCGGGCCAGGCGTGCAGGACGATACCTCGCCGCGCGTCGGCGTCGGCGTCGGCGTGTCCTGGCGCACGCCGGTCGGCCTGATCAACATCGACATCGCCCAGGCGGTGGTGAAGAAGGACTACGACGAGACGCAGCTCGTGCGCTTCGGCTTCGGCACCCGCTTCTGAGCACCATCCGGGATTACCCTTTCATGCGTCTGCGCCACCTCCTCGCGGCTTCCCTGCTGATCGGGCCGTCGCTGCTGACCGGCCAGTCGGCCCTTGGCCAGCAACAGCCCGGCCAGCAATGGTTCGTGCCGCCCGGCCAGGGGGCGCAGCAGCCGGCCCAGCAGCAGCGCCCACCGGCGCAGCGGCCGCCGGCGCAGCAGCAGCGCCCGGCCCAGGCCCCGGCCGCCGGCCAGCGCACGCCGCCGCCGGTGATCGCCATCGTCGACATCCCCGAGGTGCAGCGCCTGTCCGCCGCCTTCAACCAGGTGCGGGAGGAAATCGAGCGCCGCCGGGCCACGCTGAACACCGACCTGCAGCGCGAACAGAGCCGCTGGCGCGAGGAACAGCAGGCGCTGGCCGCCGCCCGCGCTACCCTGCCGCCGGAACAGCTCCGCCAGCGGGAGCGTGAGTTGCAGGAGCGCATCACCGATGCGCAGCGCATCTTCCGCGACCGCTCGCGCGCCATCGACCAGGCGGCGCAGGCCGGCCTCGGCCAGATCGAGCAGGCGCTCGGCGCCGTGATCCGCCAGGTGGCGGCCTCCCGCGGCGTGAACATCGTGCTGCCGCGGCCGCTGGTGATCTTCAACGACAGCGGCTTCGACCTGACGGACGAGATCTCCGCGCAGATGAACCGCGTGCTGCGCAGCGTGACCATCCCGCCGGAAGGCGCCGCGCCGGTCGATGCTCCGCCTGCCGCCAACGGCGCGCCGCCGCCGCCGCCGCCGCCCGCCCCGGCGGCCCCGGCCGCGCCCGCACGACGGAACTGAAGCCGATGGCGGTCGATCCCCGCTTCTTTCCGGCGGGGGTCCCGCTGACATTGGGTGAAGCCGCCGGCTTGGCGGGCGGCACCTTGCAGGGCGGCGACGCTGCCCTGCGGATCACCGGGGTCGGCCCGCTGGGCGAGGCCGGACCCGGCGACATCAGCTTCCTGCACAACCGCAAGGCCCTGCCGCTGCTGGCGGAGACGCGGGCGGCGGCGGTGGTGCTGCCGCCGGAACTGCTCGCGCGGCTGCCCGAGGGTCGCGTCGCCATCGTCGCGAAGGACGCCTATCTCGGCTTCGGCCGGATTGCCCGCGCCCTCCACCCCGCGCCGCCGGTGCGGCCGGGGGTGCATGCGACCGCCCATGTCGATCCCGCCGCCAGCCTCGGCGCGGGCGTGGAAGTCGGGCCCTTCGCCGTCATCGAGGCGGGGGCGGAGGTTGGCGCGGGCTGCGTCATCGGCCCGCATGCCGTGATCGGCGCGGGGGTCGTGCTGGGGGAGGGCTGCCGCATCGGCGCCCATGCCAGCATCAGCCACTGCATCGCCGGGCGCGGCGTGGTGCTGCACCCGGGCGCGCGCGTCGGGCAGGAGGGCTTCGGCTTCGCGGTGACGCCGGAGGGGCGATTCGAGACCATGCCGCAGCTCGGCCGGGTGCTGCTGGAGGATGCGGTCGAGATCGGCGCCAACGCCTGCGTCGACCGCGGCAGCCAGTCCGACACCGTGCTCGGGACGGGCACGCGCCTCGACAATCTGGTGCAGATCGGCCACAACGTGAGGACGGGCAAGGCCTGCGTCCTGGTGGCGCATGTCGGCATTGCGGGATCGACCCGCCTTGGCAACGGCGTGCAGATGGGCGGCCAATCGGGCGTCGCCGGGCATGTCGAGATCGGGGATCGGGTGCAGGTCGCGGCGCAATCCGGCATCCTGTCCGATGTCGCGGCCGGCGAGGTCGTCGGCGGGTCCCCGGCCTGGCCGATGCGCGAGACGCTGCGCGCCTTCGCGGCCTTGCGGCGGCTGGCCAAGCCTGCCGCGAAGCCGGGCTGAGGTTCAGGATTCAGGGCGGGCGGAAGAACGAGACATGGTTGAGAGCGACGACACGACGCCATCCGGCACCGCGAGCACCTACGACATCGCGCGGATCATGCAGGCGATCCCGCACCGGTTCCCCTTCCTGCTGGTCGATCGGGTGGTGGAGATCGTGCCCAACGTCTCCGCCGTCGGCATCAAGAACGTCTCTATCAACGAGAACTTCTTCCAGGGCCACTTCCCGCAGCACCCGGTCTTCCCGGGCGTGCTGATCATCGAGAGCATGGCCCAGACCGCCGCCGTGCTGGTGGTGGAAACGCTGGGACCCTCGGCGCAGGGCAAGCTGGTGTATTTCATGACGGTGGACAGCGCGAAGTTCCGCAAGCCCGTGGTGCCCGGCGACCAGATGCGCGTGCATGTCCGCAAGGAAAAGCAGCGCGGCAACATCTGGAAGTTCACCGCCGAGGCCAAGGTGGATGGCAAGGTGGTGGCCGAGGCCGGCTACGCTGCCATGATCCTCGACAAGTGAGCGCAACCGCGGGCCTGGACAAGCAAGCCATGCCAGCCTTCATCCACCCCTCGGCGCATGTCGCGGAGGGGGCAGAAATTGGTGCCGGCTGCCGCATCGGCCCGGGCTGCGTCGTCAGCGCCGAGGCGGTGCTGGAGCCGGGCGTGGAACTCATGGCGCATGTCGTGCTGGATGGACGGGTCCGGCTGGGCGCCGGGGCGAAGATCTTCCCCTTCGCCACCATCGGCCTCGCGCCGCAGGACCTGAAGTACAAGGGCGAGCCCACCGGCGTTTCCATCGGTGCGCGGACCCAGGTGCGCGAACACGCGACCATCCATCGCGGCAGCACCGGCGGCGACGGCATGACGCGGATCGGCGCCGATGGCCTGGTGATGTGCGTCGCCCATGTCGGCCATGACTGCCAGATCGGCGATGGCGTCATCCTGGTGAACAACGTGATGCTCGCCGGCCACGTCACCATCGGCGACTTCGCCGTGGTGCAGGGCGGCGCGGCCATCCAGCAATTCGTCCGCATCGGCCGCATGGCGATGATCGCCGGCATGTCCGGCGTGGAACGCAACGTGCTGCCCTATGGCCGCGTGAAGGGCTTCCGGGCCAAGCATGCCGGACTGAACACCATCGCCATGCGCCGCCGCCTGGGGCTCAGCAAGGACCAGGTGGTGACGGTGGCCCACGCGGTGCACGACCTGTATCGGGGCGGCCGCCCGGACGAAGTGGCGGGCACGCTCGCCGCCGCCTATCCGGACAACCCCATCGTCGCCGAGATCCTCGCCTTCGCGCGCAACCGCGGTCGCCACGGCCTGGTGCCCTTCGGCCGCGCCGGGGAGGAGGAGGAAGGCGGGGAGGCCGCGTGACCGCCCCGCTGCCCACACCACTCGGCATCCTGGCCGGCGGCGGCGTGATGCCGCTGCGCGTGGCGGACGCCGCGAGGCGCGCCGGGCGCCCGGTCTTCGCGGTCCTTGTCGAGGGTTTCGCCGATCCGCGGGAATGGCGCGGCGTGCCGCATGAGGTGGTGCGGCTCGGTGCCATCGGGCGGATGCTTGGCCTGATACGGCAGGCAAGGGCGCGGCAGCTTGTGCTGGCCGGGCGGATCAAGCGGCCCTCCATCCTGTCGCTGCGCCTCGATGGCGAGGGTGTGCGGCTGGCGGCGAAGGTCGGGCGGCGTGCCCTGTTCGGCGGCGACGACGCACTGCTCAGCGCCGTGCTCACGGTGCTGCGCGAGGAAGGCTTCGAGCCGATCGGGGCGCAGCAGGTGTTTGCCGATCTGCTGATGGAGTCGGGCTGCCCCACCCGGGCGCAGCCGGATGCGCAGGCGCTGTCGGATATCCGCCGCGGCATTGGCGTGGCGCGGCAACTCGGCGCCGCCGATACCGGCCAGGGCTGCGTCGTGCAGCAGGGCCTGGTGCTGGCGGTCGAGGCCATCGAGGGCACCGATGCCATGCTGGCGCGTTGCAGGGAACTCAGTCGCGAAGGTCCTGGCGGCGTGCTGGTGAAGCTGGTGAAGCCGGCGCAGAGCAAGCTGGTGGACCTGCCGGTGATCGGGCCGGACACCATCCGCGCCGCCGCCGCCGCCGGGCTGCGCGGCGTGGCGGTGGAGGCAAGGTATAACGTCCACGTCGGAACCATCGTTCTGGACCGCGCGGCCACCATATCGGAAGCCGATGCCGCGGGGCTGTTCCTGCTGGCGCTCGATGCCGACGCATTCCTGAAAACCGAGGACCCAGAACCATGAGCTCAGCAACCACCGGCGGCTCGCTGCTGCACACCATGATCCGCGTCGGCAACCTCGACCGCAGCGTGGATTTCTACACCAAGATGCTCGGCATGAAGGAACTTCGCCGGCGCGATGTGCCGGAGGGCAAGTACACGCTGGTCTTCGTCGGCTACGCCGAGGAATCGACCGGCGCCGCGGCCGTCGAGCTCACCTACAACTACGGCACGGAAAGCTACGACCAGGGCAACGCCTTCGGCCACCTCGCGGTCGGCGTGCCGGACATCTACGCCACCTGCGACAAGCTGCGCGCCGGCGGCGCCAGGATCACGCGGGAGCCGGGGCCGGTGAAGTTCGGCACCACGGTCATCGCCTTCGTCGAGGACCCGGACGGCTACAAGATCGAGCTGATCGAGCGGAAGTAAGCCGCATCGCATGGCGATCCTGACGCCGCTGGAGGATGCCCTCGCGGGCATGACGGATGCGGCGCGGGCGCTGGCGGGGCGGGAGAGGGTGCGGCTGGCCGTCACCGGCCTGTCCCGCGCCGGCAAGACCGTGTTCCTCACCTCGCTGGTCGCCAACCTGATCGCGGCCGGGCAGGGGGTGAACACCCTGCCGGCGCTGGCAGCCGCCTCCGGCAACCGGCTGCGCGGCGCCCGG
Source organism: Falsiroseomonas sp. E2-1-a20 (assembly GCF_051433195.1). Taxonomy (NCBI): domain Bacteria; kingdom Pseudomonadati; phylum Pseudomonadota; class Alphaproteobacteria; order Acetobacterales; family Roseomonadaceae; genus Falsiroseomonas; species Falsiroseomonas sp. E2-1-a20. The sequence continues at coordinate 336,695 of NZ_JBHMFT010000003.1, forward strand.
CTGGTGCCGCCGGGCGTCGAGGCGACGCCGCGCTTCGACGCGCGGGCGCATCTGGATGCGCTGGCCGCCGACCCGCCGCGCTGGCCGGAGCGGACCGAGGACCTGTCCACGCTGGAAATCGCGCTGGAGCTGGAGCCAGCCTCCTGGCTCGGCCAGGCACGCGGCATGGTCATGGGGCGCCGGCAGGTGACGCTGGAATTGCTGGATTATCCCGGCGAATGGCTGCTCGACCTGCCGATGCTGGACCAGTCCTACGAGGATTGGTCGCGGGAGACGCTGGCGCGGCTGCGGATCGGGCGGCGTGCGGCGGCGGCGGCCGATTTCCTGCAATTCGTCGATGCGCTGCCGGCCGAGGCGCGGGATGACGAGGCGCTGGCCCGGCAGGGTTTCCGCCTGTACCAGGCGGCGCTGCTGCGCTGCCGTGACGACCTCGGCTTCCGCTTCCTGCAGCCAGGCCGCGCGCTGAACCCCGGGCCGCGCGGGGAAGCGCCGATCCTGTGGTTCTTCCCGCTGCCGGGGGGGCGGGGCGGAGACCTCGGCCGCTTGCTGGCGCGGCGCCACGCGGCCTACCTGGCGGACCAGAAATCCGCCTTCTTCGAGCCTTTTTTCCGTCGCTTCCGGCGCCAGGCGGTGCTGGTCGATGCGCTCGGCGCGCTGCATGCCGGGGAGGAAGCCTTCGACGATACCGCGGCGGCGCTGTCCGCCATCGCCCGATCGCTGCGGCGTGGCGGCGGCTGGCTGGACCTGCTGACCGGGCAGGGGGTGCAGCATGTCGGCTTCGCCGCGACCAAGGCGGACCACGTGCCGGCCGCCTCCCGCGATGCGCTGGTCCGGCTGCTGGGGGATCTGATGGGGCGGGAATCGACCGCGATCGGCGGCGCCAGCACCTCCGTCCATGCCATCGCCAGCCTGCGCTGCACGCAGGATGACGTGGCGGTGGTGGATGGGCGGCAGGTGCAGGCGGTGCGCGGCGTGCTGATGCAGGGCGGCCGCAGCGCGCGGATCTACCCGGGCGAGGTGCCGCTGCGCCGGCCGGAGTCGCAGTTCTGGGAAACCGGGGAATTCGAGATGCCGGTGTTCCGCCCGCCTCGCCTGACCGGTGACGGCATGGCCGGCGTTCCCCATCTGGGGGTGGACCGGCTGCTGGCGTCCCTGATCGGAGACCTGCTGTGAGCGACCCTTCCGCCCCGCGCGGACCCCGCATCCTGACCGATACGACGGAGCCGCCGGCGCCGCGGATCGACCACAGCTGGGAACAGGCGGTGGCGCCGGTGGCCCTGCCGCCGCCGCCCGCGAAAAGCTGGTCCGCCATCGGGCTGGCCGCCAGCGGCGTCGGCGTGCTGCTGCTGGGGCTGTCGGCGATCGACGTGGCCGGCTTCGTCGCGGACCAGTTCGCGCGTGGAAGCTGGCTTGGCTGGCTGACCTTGGGCGTGGCCCTCGCGGGCTACGGCCTGATCGCGGCGGCGATCCTGCGCGAATTGCGCGGGCTGGCCGGGCTCGGCACGGTCGAGCGCGGCCGTGCGGCCGTCGCGCGTGGCGACTATGCCGAATCGCGCGCCGCCATCCTGGCCTGGGCGGCACGGCTGCCGGAGGCGCAGGCGATGCTGCCGGCACTGCGCAAGGCGGAGGACCTGCCGACCCTGCTCGCGCTGCTGGAGGCCGGGCCGCTGGCACGGCTGGACCGCGCGGCGGTGGCGGCCGGCCGGGCCGCTGCGCTGCAATCCCTGGCGGCGACCGCCATCGTGCCGTCCCCGGCGCTGGACGGCATCTTCGTCGCCTGGCGCGGCGTGCGCCTGGTGCGGGAGGTTGCGGCGATCCATGGGCTGCGGCCCGGCCTGGTCGGCACGCTGAAGCTGCTGCGGCGCACGCTGTTCGAAGCCGGGGCGGTGGCCGTGGCGGATGTCGCGATCAACGCGGCGGTCACGGCGGTGACGACCAACCCGGTGGTCGGCTCCCTGGTCGGCGATGCCGCGACCGGGGCGGTGGCGGCGCGGCGGATGCTGCTGCTGGCGCGGGCGACGGCGCGCGCCTGCCGGATCGTCACCCCGCGCTGAGGCGGTTCATCCCAGCGCGACGTTGCCGCCGTTCAGATCCTCCCAATCCACGCCGCGCAGATGCAGCACGGCGCCGTTGCCGAGGTCGAGCGCGATATCCGCGCCATGCGTCACCATCTCATCCAGCGCCGTGGCGAGGGAGGTGAAGCCGGTGCCGTGCAGCAGCAGCATGTCCTCCGCCACGTTGAAGTCCATCACGGTGGACAGGCCGGCGCCCTTGCCGATGACGAAGGTGTCGTGGCCGGCACCGCCATACAGGTCGTCCCGGCCGCCGCCGCCATCCAGCGTATCGGCGCCGTCGCCGCCGGCCAGCACGTTGGATCCGGCATGTCCGGTGATGGCGTTGGCCTGCGCATTGCCGACCCCGAGGTAGGTGCTGCCGGCCAGGACCAGGTTCTCGATGTGGTCGAGCAGGTAGTAGCTGTCCCCGGTGTCGGCGATGACGGTGTCATTGCCCTCGTTCGCCAGTTCGAACACCACGTCGCTGCCACGGTCGACCAGGAACAGGTCGTCGCCCTCGTTGCCGAACATGGTGTCGCTGCCGCCGCGACCGTCGATGGTGTCATCGCCGGTGCCGCCCACGAACAACTCGTCACCGCCGCCGATCCCGCCCAGCAGCAGGTCGTCGCCGTCATTGCCGGAGATCGTGTCGCGGCCACCCCGCCCATCGATGGTATCGCGGCCGGCGCCGCCGGACAGCAACTCGGCGCTGCCATCCAGGCCACCCAGCACCAGGTCGTCCCCGTCGCCGCCGAGGACGGTGTCGGCGCCAGCGCCGGCATCGATGGTATCGGCGCCGCCCTCGCCGAAGATCACGTCGTCGCCATCCGCGCCGAAGATCACGTCGCGGCCTTCGCCGCCCAGGACGCTGTCCGCGCCGGCGCCGCCGGCGATGGTGTCATCCCCGCCGAATCCGGCGAGCAGGTTGCCGAGTTCGTTGCCGAACAGCCGGTTGGCGTCCTGGTTGCCGAAGCCGTGCAGCGCGGTGCCGCCCTGGGCGGTGGATTGCAGTATCAGGATCTCGATGTTGTCGAGCAGGGCGTAGCCGGTCCGGGACACGACGATGTCGGCGTCGCCGCCGCCCGCCGCCTCCACCAGCGTGTCGGCGCCGCCCTCGATGAAATACACGTCGTTGCCGGCCCCGCCCACCAGCACATCCGCGCCGTCATCGCCGATCAGCACGTCGTCGCCGTCGAAACCCAGCAGCGTATCGGCGCCCGCGCTGCCATGCAGCGTCTGCTGCCCCGCGCCGCCCACGAGAAGATCCGCCCCGGCTCCGCCCAGCATCTGGCCGAAGGCGCCCTCGAGGGTGTCGTCGCCGTCCCCGCCGTCCAGCAAACGGGTGCCGGTATCGGCGACCAGCAGGTCATCGCCAAGGCCGCCGAGCAACGTCGCACCACCCTGGAGCGTGTCTTCGCCCGCGCCGCCATCGAGCAGGCTGCCGGCGAGGCCCAGCAGCACGTCGCCGCCCTCGCCGCCCAGCAGCGTCGCGCCGCCCTGAAGCGTGTCCGCGCCCGCGCCGCCGTCACTGATGCTGCCGGGGGAGCCGATCAGGAGGTCATTGTCGGCGCCGCCGAACAGGGTCGCGCCCGGACCGCCGCTCAGCGTATCCGCGCCGTCGCCGCCCTCCAGCCTGCCGTCGGCGCTCGCGGTCAGCAGGTCGTCGCCCGCGCCGCCCAGCAGCGTATCCGCGCCGTCGCCGCCCTCCAGCGTGTCGTCGCCGGCGCTGCCGGTCAGGCGGTCGGCGAAGGCGCTGCCGATCGCGGCCTCGAATCCGGCCAGCGAGTCGGCCCCCCCGGGGCCGCTGGCGCTGCTGTTGGCGAGGTCCACGGACACGCCGGCCGAGACATCGGCGTAGGAGATGGTATCGGCCCCGGCGCCGCCATCCATCGTGTCGTCGCCGGCGCCGCCGCGGAGAAGGTCATTGCCCTCGCCACCCTCGAGAAGATCGTGGCCGGTACCCCCCAGCAGCACATCGTCACCGGCGCCGCCCAGCAGCGTGGAATCGCCGGACCCGCCATCCAGCAGGTCGTCACCCTCGCCGCCCGAAAGGCTGGCGCCGTCCGCCCCGGCATACAGGCTGTCCGCGCCGTCCAGCCCGGCGATGCTGTCGAAGCCCGCGCCACCGTCGATCCGGTTGGCCTCGGCGCTGCCGGTGATGCTGTCGGCGTAGCTGCTGCCGGTGACGTCCTCGATGCCCGTCAGCGTGCCGGTCGGGAAGCTGGTCGTGCCGAAGATGCCGCCGCCAAGGTCGACGAAGAAGATCGAACCGGGGGCAGCCCCGGCAGCCTCGGTGAAGTCGACGCGGTCGCGGCCAGCGCCGCCGATGATCATGTCCTCGCCGGCGCCGTTGCGGATCAGGTCGTCGCCGTCGCCACCATCCAGCACTTCGTAGCCGCTGCCGCCGAGCAGGGTGTCCGCACCGTCCTGGCCCAGCAGCGTGTCGGCATCGAGGCCGCCGACCAGCACGTCATTGCCCGCGCCGCCGCCCAGGATATCGGCGCTGGCGCCGCCATCCATCCAGTCATCGCCTTCGCCGCCCTCCAGCGTGTCCACGCCGTCGCCGCCCAGCAGGGTGTCGCGGCCATCGCCACCACGCAGGAAATCAGCACTTTCCTCGCCCAGCAGGAGGTCGTCACCGGCCCCACCATCCAGGTTGTCGCCGTCCAGGCCGCCGAGCAGCGTATCGGCGCCCGCCTCGCCCGCGATGCTGTCCTGGCCCTGGCCGCCGAGGATCAGGTCGTCGTCGTCACCGCCCGCAAGGCTGTCGGCATCGTCGCCGCCCTCCAGCGTGTCGCGGCCGGCACCGCCGATCAGCCAGTCGACGCCGGCGCCGCCGACCAGCAGATCATCGCCGGCGTCGCCGAACAGCGTATCGGCATCGGTGCCGCCCTCGAGCGTGTCGTTGCCATCGCCGCCGAAGATCAGGTCGCTGCCTTCGCCGCCATTGGCCTGGTCGTCGCCGGCATTCGCCTCGATCCGGTCCCCCTGGTCCCCGCCCAGCAGCGTGTCGCGTCCGCCCCCGCCGCGCAGCGTGTCGGCACCGGTGCCACCATCGATCAGGTCATCGCCCTCGTCACCCGAGAGCAGGTCCTGGTCGGCGCCCCCCAGCAGGGTATCGGCGCCGTCGCCGCCGAAGGCCTGGTCGGACCCGTCGCCGCCGACCAGCAGGTCGGCGCCGGCCCCGCCGAACAGCGTATCGGCATCCGTGCCGCCATCCAGCGTATCCGCGCCTTCGCCACCCACCAGCAGGTCCGCGCCCTCGTCGCCGAGCACGAGGTCATCGCCAGCGGAGGCATCAAGCACGTCACTGCCGGCCAGGCCCTGGATCACGTCGGCATCCGAGGTCGGCGACGCGAGCCCGGCCGAGGTGAAGCCGGGGGTGATGACGTCGTCATTGCCGGTGCCGACGATGTTCGCCATGGGACGTCCTGGGCTGGGTCTACAAGGACCGGATGTGCGTGAATGACATCAGGACCAATAAACCATCTGCCCAGATTTGCACCCTGATTAAACCGATTCGAGACCCGCGCGGCGGGCCCGCCCGGGAGGGCGAGGGGCAGGGGAAGCCTGCGCGGGCCGCACCTCCTCCAGCCGGCCCGCGACGGCGGCGGCAAGATCCTCGCCGGGCCAGAGACCTGCGCCGGGCTCGGCGCGCGGATCGGGTCGGCTGGTCAGCCGCTGCGCCAGCCGCACCAGGACGGCCGTCGGCAGCCGCACGGCGGCCTCGGCCTGGACCGGCGCGATCAACGCCATGCCATCGGGCTGCAGGCGGATGTTCACCAGGCCGAAAATGCCGGCGGCGCTGATGGCTTCGGCCAGTCGATGCGCCTCCATCCGGGCCGCTTCCTCGAAGGGTTCGCGCAGCAGGGTGGGAAGCTCGCCCGGCGGCAGGTCCAGAGCCAGGTTGCGCAGCGCCAGGCGGGTCGGCGTGCGGGCTCGGCCGAGGGGAAGCGGATGGGCAGGCCGCGGCGTCGGCGCCGCGGTGACCGGCTTCGGGAACAGCACGGCATGGCCCCACAGGCAGGCCATCACCGCCATGCCGGACAGCGCCACCTGCGTTGGCAGGGGAAGCCCCGACAGCCCGATGATGCCGGCGGCCCAGGCTGCAATGCCGAGCAGGGCCAGGGCCCAGTAGGCGAGTTTCGATCGGCCCGGCATGCCCACTCCGCAGTGACACCAAAAAATTACTGAGGTAGTAATTTTCTAGATGTCGCTTGCGTGAAGGTCAAGCCGTTGTCGTGCCTGCCGCGGTGCTGATCCGGCTCAATGCCTCCGTCTTGCCGAGCGCCACGAGGACCGCATCGATCGGCGGGCTCTGGGTGCTGCCGGTCAGCGCCACCCGCAGGGGTTGCGCCACCTGCCCAAGCTTGACGCCCTTCACCTCGGCATAGTCACGCAGCCACTGTTCCAGATCCGCCCGTTCCCACGGCGCCTCGGCCAGGAACTCGGCGAGGTTGGCAAGGCGCGCGCGCGCTTCCGGCGTCAGCAGCGCGGCGGCCTTGGCATCCGGCTCGGGCGCACCCTCGGGCACCGCGAAGAGGCAGGCCTCGGCGAGTTCCGTCAGCGTCTTCGCACGTGCCTTGAGGTCCGGCATCAGCATGCGGATGCGGCCCGCGGCCTCGGTCCCGAAGTCGATGCGCCGGCGGGTGAGGATCGCCAGCACCTCCCGCACCAGCCGGTCATCCTCCGCACCGCGGATATAGACGCCGTTCAGGTGCACCAGCTTGACGTAGTCCATGCGGGAGGCGGCGCGGCCGACATCCTTCAGGTCGAACAGCTCGATCGCGCGGTCGCGCGGCACGATCTCCTCGTCGCCATGGCCCCAGCCGAGGCGCAAAAGGTAGTTGCACAGCGCCTCCGGCAGGATGCCCATCTCGGCGAAGTCCAGCGCACCGACGGCGCCATGGCGCTTCGAGAGCTTCGAGCCATCCGCGCCATGGATCAGCGGGATGTGCGCGAAATGCGGCCGTCGCCAGCCCATCGCGTCATAGACCATGCACTGCCGGAAGGTGTTGGTCAGGTGGTCGTCGCCGCGGATGACATGGGTGATCGCCATGTCGTGGTCATCCACCACGACCGCGTGCAGGTAGGTGGGCGTGCCGTCGCTGCGCAGGATGATCATGTCGTCGAGTTCGGTGTGCGCGACGCGGACCTCGCCCTGCACCAGGTCCGCCACCACCGTCTCGCCGCCGCGCGGCGCCTTGATGCGGATGGCGCCGGGCAGGCTGGGGGCCTGGGTGGGGTCGAGGTCGATCCAGCGGCTGCCGTCATACTTGAAGGGGCGCTTGGTGGCCTCCGCCTCGGCGCGCATCGCCGCGAGTTCCTCCGGCGTGTCGTAGGCGAGGTAGGCGCGGCCGGCTGCGAGCAACTCGCGCGCCACCTCGGCGTGGCGGGCCTCGCGGTGGGTCTGCATCACGGGCGGCTCGTCCGGGCTGAGGCCGAGCCACTCGAGGCTGTCCAGGATCTGCCGTACGGCGGCCTCCGTGCTGCGCGCCTTGTCGGTATCCTCGATCCGCAGCAGGTACTGGCCGCCGTGATGGCGCGCGAACAGGTAGTTGAACAGCGCCGTGCGGGCGCCGCCGATGTGCAGGTAGCCGGTGGGGGAGGGGGCGAAGCGCGTGCGGACGGACATCTGGTTTCCGGGTTCCGGCAGAAGGTTCGATCAGCGGGATAGGTAGCCCGGAACGGCGGCCAGGCCAAAGACAGGACTTCGTTGCGTCTCCGGATGCGATGTTCCACCCTGGGTGGAATGTCCCTCGCGGTTTCCCCCCTTGTTCGCCCCGCGCCTGCCGAGCTTCTGGCGGGGCAGGTCGGCGCGCAGCATGGCCGCTACGCGCCCTGGCTGGCGGTGGCGCTGGGCGGCGGCATCCTGTGGTACTTCGAACTGGACCGGGAGCCGGAGGCGCAGCCGCTCTGGCTGGCAGCGCCCATGGCCTTGCTGGCGCTGTGGGTGGCGCAGCGGCAGGCCCTGGCCGGCTGGGCCCTGGGCCTGCTGACGGCGTTCCTGCTTGGCGCGGGCATGGCCGGCTGGCACGCGGCGCGGCAGGCGGAGCCGCTGGCGCTGCCCTATGGCGCGGTGGTCGCCTCGGGCCGCGTCGCGGTGGTGGAACCCTTGCCGGAGGGGGTGCGCGTGACGCTGGCGGCGGCGCGGCTGGATGACGCGGCGCCATTGGCCCGCCCGGTGCGGCTGCGGCTGCGGCGCGACGACCCGGCGCGGCCCGAGGCGGGCGACCGGCTGACGGTGCGCGCCCTGCTCCGCGAGCCTGGCGCGCCGGTGGTACCGGGCGGCTACGACTTCCAGCGCGCCGCCTATTTTTCCGGCCTGGGAGGGTCGGGCTTCGCGCTCGGGCCGGCGGCGGTGGCGCCGGGGCAGGGGGAGGACCTGGCCCGGCTGCGGGCGCGGCTCGAACAGGTGGTGACGGCGGCGATCCCCGGCGCGACCGGCGCGGTGGCGGCGGCGCTGATCACCGGCACGCAGAGCGGCATCCCGGAACCGGCCATGGTGGCGATGCGCGATTCCGGGTTGGCGCATCTGCTGTCGGTGTCCGGGCTGCACATGGCGATCGTCATGGGGCTGGTCTTCGGTGTGCTGCGGGCGGGGCTGGCGCTGGTGCCCTGGGTGGCGCTGCGGGTGCCGGGGAAGGCGGTGGCGGCGGTGGGGGCGCTGGCGGCGGGTGCCTTCTACATGCTGCTGACCGGGTCGCAGGTGCCGATGCAGCGCTGCCTCGGCATGGCGGCGCTGATGACTCTGGCGCTGCTCGCCGGGCGGCGGGCGCTGTCGCTGCGCGTCCTGGCGATGGCCGCCGCGGCGGTGCTGATGGTGGCGCCGGCGGAAGTGCTGGGGCCGTCCTTCCAGATGTCCTTCGGTGCGGTGCTGGCGCTGATCGCCGGGCATGATGCCCTGCGCCCCTGGCTGGCGCGGCCGGACCGTCAGCGGTACTGGTGGCGGCGCGGCCTGCTGCTGCTGGCGGGGCTGGTGCTGACATCCCTGCTGGCGGGCGCGGCCACCGCCCCCTCCGGCCTGCACCACTTCGGACGTTTGCAGGTGTTCGGGGTGCTCGCCAATGCGGTGGCGGTGCCGCTGACCTCCCTGCTGGTGATGCCGGCGGCGCTGGCGGCGGTGCTGGCGCTGCCGGTCGGGCTGCAGGACTGGCCGCTCTGGGCCATGGGGTGGGGGGTCGAGGGCATCCTGCTCGTGGCGCGGCGTGTGGCCGACCTGCCGGGCGCCGCGCCGGCCATGCCGCCGCTGCCGGGCTGGGGGCTGGCGCTGGCGGCCTTCGGATTCTGCTGGCTGTGCCTGTGGCGCGGCGGCCTGCGGCTGTTCGGGGTGCCGGTGATCCTGGCCGGCCTGGCGGCGGGCGTGGTCTCGCCACCGCCGGACCTGCTGGTGTCCGGCGACGCCCGGCTGGTGGCGCTGCGCACGGCGGAAGGGGTGTACCTCTACCGCGTCCCGGGCGCCCGCAACTTCGCGCGCGACAACCTGCTGCGGGCCATGGGCGCGACCCAGGCACTGGCGCTGCCGGAGCAGGGGGAGGTCGCGGGCGGCGCCGTTTCCTGCACGCCGGCCGCCTGCCGCTTCCAGCCAAGGCCCGAAAGCGCCGTCGCCGTGCTGCTGCGGGGACCACCGGCGCGGCGCGGCGAGCGCATGCCGCCCCTGGACCCCGGCCAGGCCTGCGGCCAGGCCGCGCTGGTCGTGGCGCTGGAGGCGATGGCGCCGCGCTGCCGCAGCGGCCTGGCCATCGACCGCTTCGCGATGTGGCGCGACGGCGCCCAGGCCGCCTGGCTCGGCGCGGAGGTCGTCATCCGCACCGACCGCGGCACCCGCGGCGACCGCCCCTGGGTGCCGCCGGTGCCGATGCCCGGCCGCGCCTCCGACCTGCCGCGCGCAACCATCGATACGGGGTCGCGTTAACCATGCCTTAGCCGGGCCGGATCCAGGATCCCCGGACAGGAAGGGCGGAAAGGACGCGGATCATGGGCATGGCATTGATGCTGGCCGCCGGAATGCTGAGCGGTGTCGTCGCAACCGCAGCGTGGCAGCGGCTGCACGCCTGGCGTTCGGCGCGCAGCCACGAATGGGACCCCTACTGAGCCTTCAGTAGCGGCGCAGCAGGCCGATCAGGCGGCCCTGCACCCGCACACGGTCCGGGCCGAAGATGCGGGTTTCATAGGCGCGGTTCGCCGGCTCCAGCGCCACCGAGTTGCCCTTGCGGCGCAGGCGCTTCAGGGTGACCTCCTGGTCATCGACCAGCGCCACCACGATCGCGCCGCTGTCGGCCGTATCGCCACGGCGGATGATGACGGTGTCACCGTCCAGGATGCCAGCCTCCATCATCGAATCGCCGGCGACCTCCAGGGCGTAGTGCTCGCCGCCGCTCAGCAGCGCGGCCGGCACGTCGATGCTGGCCGAGGTGTCGCGCAGCGCCTCGATCGGCATGCCGGCGGCGATGCGGCCGTACAGCGGCAGGGCGACGGACCCCGCCTCGTTCGCGGCCTTCTGCACGCCGGCAAGGCCGGGTGCGAAATGGCCCCGGATCACGTTGGGCGTGAAGGTCGGTGGTGCGGGTGCCGGCACGGCGTCCGCTCGGCGCGGCGCGACATTCTCCGGCAGGCGCACAACCTCCAGCGCACGGGCGCGGTGCGCGCGGCGCTTCAGGAAGCCACGTTCCTCCAGCGCCGTGATCAGGCGGTGGATGCCGGATTTGGATTTGAGGCGCAGCGCGTCCTTCATCTCCTCGAAGGAAGGCGAGAAGCCGGTCGCGCGCAGGTGCTTGTCGATGAACATCAGCAACTCGTGCTGCTTGCGCGTCAGCATGGCGTTCTCCAGCCGGTCGGGGGACCACGGGGTGCCGAACAAACGGGCAACCGGCATGGATGTTCTATGTAGGTTCCTGCGAAGCCGTCAAATCTTTTTCGCGGCCCTTGCCAAAAAACGCGCCGGGACGGGGCTCAGATGCCGAACTGGCCCAGCGGGATGGCCGGCACCTCGGCCCCCTTGGGCAGCGCCGGGGCCAAGGGTGGCCTCAGAATGAGCGCCTCCGCCCGCGCCAGGTTGGCCAGCATGGAACTGTCCTGCTGCGGGAAGGGGGTGGCGGTGACGTGGCCGGCCGAATCGGTGCCGAGCGTCGCCCGGAGATGATCGAATCGGCGGTCATTCGCCGCCAGATCGGCCCCGGCGCGGACCAGGATGGTGCGCGGCGCCGCGGCCGGCAGGCCGGACAGCACCGCGAGTGCCGGCAGCAGGAACTGCACGCCGCAGACCAGGGCGGAGACCGGATTGCCGGGCAGCCCCAGCACCGGCGTGGCGCCAAGCCGCCCCCAGATCAGCGGCTTGCCCGGCCGCATGGCGATCTTCCAGAAATCGAGCGCAAACCCGTCCCGGCCGAGTGCCGCCTGGATCAGGTCGTGCTCGCCCACGCTGGCGCCGCCCGTCGTCACCAACAGGTCGCAGCCGCGGGAGGCCGCGGCTGCGGCGGCGATGGCGTCCCGGTCATCGGCCACGATCGGCAGCACCAGCGGATCGCCGCCGCCGGCCCGCACCAGGGCGGCCAGCGCATGCGCGTTGCTGCTGACGATGCCGCCGGGCGGAATCGGCTCGCCGGGCAGGGCGATCTCGTCGCCCGTGGCCAGGATGCCGATGCGCGGGCGGCGATGCACCATCAGCCAGGGATGGTTGGCGGCAGCGGCGAGACCGATGTCGCGGGCCGTCAGGCGGCGGCCGGCGGGCAGCAGGATGTCGCCCGCGGTGAAGTCCAGGCCACGGCGGCGAATCCAGCGGTTCGGCGCGACGGCTTCCCGCACCGTCACCACGCCGCCGGCTTCCTCGGCATCCTCCTGCAACAGGATGCCATCGGCGCCGGGTGGGACGAAGCCGCCGGTGAAGATGCGCACGGCCTGCCCAGTGCCGACTTCGCCAGCGAAAGGATGGCCTGCCGGGGCGGCTCCGGTCACCGTCAGTCGGGCGCCCAGCACCGCATCGGCCGCGCGAACGGCATAGCCATCCATGGCGGAGACATCGGCCGGAGGCTGGGTCAGCCGGGCCGCGACCGGGTGCGCGAGCGTGCGGTTCCACGCCTCCGCCAACGCCACGGTCTCGGCGGCGGTGGGGCGCAGCGCCTCCAGGATCCGGGCGCGGGCCTCTTCCAGCGGGATCATCAGGACGCCTCGTAGGTCCCGGATTTTCCGCCGGATTTATGCACCAGCCGCACCGACTCGATCCGCATGCCGCGGTCGGCGGCCTTGCACATGTCGTAGATCGTCAGCGCCGCCACGGTCACCGCCGTCAGCGCCTCCATCTCCACCCCGGTCTGGCCGGTGACCTTCACCAGCGCCTCGATCTCCACCGCATCCGGCGCGGCGATGGCGAGGTCCACCGTGACCTTCGCCAGCGCGAGGGGGTGACACAGCGGGATGAGGTCCGCGGTGCGCTTCGCCGCCATGATCCCGGCGATGCGCGCCACGCCCAGCACGTCGCCCTTGCCGACCTGGCCGGCCTGGACCAGCGCCAGCGTCTCCGGCGCCATGGTGATGCGGCCGCGGGCGATGGCGGTGCGGCTGGTCTCCGCCTTGGCGGAGACGTCCACCATGGCGGCGGCGCCGGTGGCGTCGAAATGCGTCAGCGCCACCGCTAGATCGCCGCGATCAACTCGCGCGCCGCGGCGGCGACGTCGGGCTGGCGCAGCAGGTGCTCGCCCACCAGCAGGCAGCGGGCGCCGGCGTGGCACATGCGGCGGACGTCGTTAGGCGTGCGGATGCCGCTTTCGCCGACCGGGATGCGGTCCGCCGGGATCTGCGGGATCAGCTCCTCCGACGTCGCAAGATCGGTCACCAAGGTCTTGAGATTACGGTTGTTCACGCCTATCAGCCGCGTCTCCAGCCCGAGCGCCCGGTCCAGCTCCCGCTGGTCATGCACCTCCGCCAGCACCGCCATGTCGAGCGACCGGGCGATATCCTCCAGCTCCTGCGCCTGCTCATCCGACAGGGCGGCGAGGATCAGCAGGATGGCATCCGCGCCCATCGCGCGTGCCTCGAAGACCTGCCAAGGATGCACCATGAAGTCCTTGCGCAGCACCGGCAGGCTGCAGGCCGCGCGGGCTTCGACCATGTGGCCGAGGTCGCCCTGGAACCACGGGCCATCGGTCAGGACGGACAGGCAGGCGGCGCCGCCTTCCTCATAGGCGCGGGCCAGCGCGGCGGGCTCGAAGGGGTCGCGGATCAGGCCGCCGGAGGGCGAGGCGCGCTTGATCTCGGCGATCAGCCCGACGCGACCTTCGCCGACGGCGGCGCAGAGTGCGCCGGTGAAATCGCGCGGCGCATCGGCGTGGCGGGCCTGCGCCTCGACCTCCGACAGCGGCATGGCGGCGGATCGCTGGCGCACTTCCTCGTATTTGTCGGCGAGGATGCGGGCCAGCGTGTCGGAGAGGACGGGGGTGTGGACGTTCATCGGTGCGGGTGCTCGGCAGGGGGCGGCTCGGGGGGAGCGGCGGTGGCGGCGCGCAGGCGGTTCAGCACGGCAAGCGCCGCGCCACTGTCGAGGGCGGCGGCGGCCTGGGTCGCGCCGGCGCGGATGTCGTCCACCCGGCCGGCCACCACAAGGGCGGCGGCGGCATTCAACAGCACGCAATCGCGATAGGCGCCCGGCGCGCCTTCCAGCAGGGCCAGCAGTGCGGCGGCGTTTTCGGCCGGATCGCCGCCCTTCAGGGCGCTGGCCGGCGCGCGCGGCAGGCCGGCCTGTTCCGGGGCCACCTCGAATTCGTGAAGCCGGCCGTCGCGCAGTTCCACCACCTGGGAGGGGCCGGCGAGGGTCAGTTCATCGAGGCCCTGGCCATGCACCAGCCAGGCGCGTTCGGTGCCCAGGCGGGCCAGCGTCTCCGCCATCGGGCGCAGCCATTCCGGGGCGAAGACGCCAGTCATCTGCCGGGTGACGCGGGCCGGGTTCGCCAGCGGGCCGAGCAGGTTGAAGATGGTGCGCGTGCCGAGCTCGACGCGCGGCCCGGCGGCATGCCGCAGCGCGGAGTGGTGGCGCGGCGCCATCAGGAACACCATGCCGACCTCCGCCAGGATGCGCGGCAGCGCCTCCAGCGGCGTGTCCATCACCGGGATGCCGAGTGCCGACAGCGCATCGGCGGCGCCGGAGCGCGACGAGAGCGCCCGGTTGCCGTGCTTTGCCACCTTCACGCCGCAGCCGGCGACGACCAGGGCGGTGGCGGTCGAGATGTTCAGCGTGCCGGCGGCATCGCCACCGGTGCCGACGATGTCCATGGCACCGTCGGGCACGTCGACGGCCAGCATCCGGGCGCGCATGGCGCGGACGGCGCCGGTCATCTCCGCCACCGTCTCCCCGCGCACGCGCATCGCCATCAGCAGCCCGGCGATCTGGGCGGGCGTCGCCTCGCCGGCCATGATCATGCCGAAGGCGGCCTCCGCCTCGCTTTCCGCCAGTTTTTCGCCGGCGGCGAGGCGGGCCAGGATCTTCTTCATGCGGCCGCGGTCGGGGATGCGAAGGTGTTTCGGCGGCCGGCCAGGGCGAGAAAATTGCGCAGCAGGTCGTGGCCATGCTCGCTGGCGATGCTTTCGGGGTGGAACTGCACGCCCCACACCGGGAGGTCGCGATGCGCCAGGCCCATCACCAGGCCATCCGCGGTACGGGCCGTGGGCACCAGCGTCTCCGGCAGGTCCTCGACCACCAGCGAATGGTACCGCGTGGCGCGGAAGGGCGAAGGGATACCTGCAAAAATGTCGGTGCCGCCATGGGTGACGTCCCAGACCTTGCCATGCACCGGCTCCGGCGCCCGCACCACCTTCCCGCCGAAGGCCTGGCCGATGGCCTGGTGGCCGAGGCAGACGCCGAGCAGCGGCAGCCGCGCCTCCGCTGCCGCGCCGATCAGATCGAGGCAGATGCCCGCCTCGTTCGGCGTGCAGGGGCCGGGCGACAGCACGATCGCCTCCGGATCGAGCGCCATCGCGGCCTCGACCGAGAGGGAGTCGTTGCGCCGAACCTCAACCACCGCCCCAAGATCGCCGAGGAAGTGATAGAGATTGAAGGTAAAGCTGTCGTAGTTGTCGATCAGGAGGATCATGGTTCCGTGACTTTTGTCCCGGAGCGCGGGGGAATCAAGCCGGGGCAGGTCCGCGGGCGGCCGTCGGGGTTCCGCCGGCGTCACGACCGGGCCTAGGCTTCGACCCAAGAACGGGTTGGAGGACCCCCAGATGCACCAAATTCTGCGCCGATTGCTGCCCGCCATCGGACTCGCCCTGTTCGCGCCGGTCGTCCTGGCCGCCGACCTGCCGGACCGCCCGGTCCGCATCATCGTCCCATTCGCCCCCGGCGGCACCAGCGACATCGTCGCCCGCGTGCTGGCGGAGGCGGCCTCCGCCCACCTGCCGCGCGGCGCGGTGGTGGAGAACAAGGCCGGCGGCGGCGGCAACATCGGCGCGGCGGAGGCAGCCCGCGGCCCGGCCGATGGCACCACGCTGCTGCAATGCGCCTTCGGCCCCTGCGGCGCCAACCCGGCGCTGTATGCCAACCCGGGCTACGACCTGCTGCGCGACTTCGCCCCGGTGGTGCTGACCGGCGCGGTGCGCAACGTGATGGCGGTGCGGCGGGACCTGCCGGCGCAGAACGTCGCAGAGTTCATTGCCCTCGCACGTAGCCAGGCCGGCGGCGTCAGCTTCGGCTCATCCGGCGTCGGCGCCTCCAACCACCTCGGGCCTGAGCTGCTGCGGGCGGTGACGGGCATCGAGATGGTGCATGTGCCTTATCGCGGTTCCGGCCCCGCCATCACGGACCTCGTCGCCGGGCGGATCGACCTGTTCTTCGACAATCTGCCTTCCATCCTGCCGCACATCCGCGCCGGCAGCGTCCGCGCCCTGGCCGCGGTCAGCGACCAGCGGATCGGCGAATTGCCGGACGTGCCGACCTTCGCCGAGCAGGGCGTGCAGGGCATGGCGATCGATAGCTGGTTCGGCTTCATGGCGCCCGCCCGCACGCCGGCACCCGCCATCGCGGCGCTGAACGCGGCGTTCAACCAGGCGCTGGCGGACCCGCGCGTGCGGGCGCGCCTGACGGAACTGGCCGTGGCGCCGCTCGGCGGCACGCCGGAGTCAATGGGCACGCATGTCCGCGGCGAGGTCGCCCGCTGGGCGGATGTGGTGCGGCGGCAGGGGATTCGCGCGCAATGACACCATCGGCCATCACCTGCGTCCGCACCCTGCGGGTACCGGAACGCGCGAACATCCTGTGGGTCGAGATCGAGACGGCGGAGGGGCTGGTCGGCCTCGGCGAGAGTTTCCGCGGGGCGGCGGCGGTGGAGGGCCAGATCCATGAACTGGTCGCACCCTTCCTGCTCGGCCAGGATTCGCGGAACATCGAGCGCATCCACCGCCACCTGATGACGCCCTATGTCGGCTTCGGCGCCTCCTCCGCCGAGATGCGCGCCGCCTCGGCCGTCGACATCGCGCTGTGGGATTTGATGGGCCAGCGCCTCGGCGTGCCGGTGCATGAGGCACTCGGCGGGCTGAGCCGGGACCGCATCCGCGCCTACAACACCTGCGCCGGCTACGACTACAACAGCGCGCGGGACCGCCGCGACGTGCGCGCCGGGGAGAACGCCGCCGGCCCCTATGACGACCAGGTCGCCTTCATGCAGCGCGCCGACGAACTGGCGCATTCGCTGCTGGAGGAAGGCTTCACGGCGATGAAGATCTGGCCCTTCGACGTCTATGCGCCGGCTTCGGGCGGGCAGGTGATGAACCTCGACGACCTGAAGCGCGGGATGGAGCCCTTCGAGAAGATCCGGAAGGCGGTCGGCGACCGGATGGAGGTGATGGCGGAACTGCACAGCATCTTCTCGCTGCCCGCCGCGACCCGCATCTGCCAGGCGCTGGCACCCATCCAGCCCTTCTGGGTGGAGGACCCGATCTGCAAGATGGACGACACGGCGGCGCTGGTGGAGCTGCGCCGGGCCGTGCCTGGGGTGCCGATCTGTGCCAGTGAGACGCTGGGCGGCAAGGTCGCCTTCCGGGATCTTCTGGTGGCGGGTGCCACCGATGTGGTGATGGTGGACCTGACGTGGTGCGGCGGCCTGACGGAGGCGCGGAAGATCGCGGCGCTGGCGGAATCCTGGGCCCGGCCCGTGGCGCCGCACGATTGCACGGGCCCGGTGACGCTGGTGGCGAGCCTGCACTTCGCCCTGCATGCGGCGACGGCGATCTTCCAGGAGGTGGTGCGGGCGACACTCGCCACCTGGTACCGCGACCTGGTGACGGAGTTGCCACGGGTGGAGCGCGGCTTCTGCTACCCGATGCAGGGGCCGGGCCTCGGGACGAAACTGCAGCCGGATACGCGCCGGCGCGCCGCGATCCGCGAAAGCCGCGGCTGAACCTCGATACGGCGCTGGGCGGGGCGGCGCCGGACCGGCTGTTCCTGGCCTGCACGCTGTACCTGCTGCTGCCGGCGCTGATTTTTGCGGGCGGTTTTCTCTCCTGGCCCTGGGCGGCGGCCAGCCTGCTGGCCGGGCTGGCCGGCACGGCCCTGCTGCCGGGGTGGCGCGGCTGGCCGTTCGGCTGGCGCGCCACGCTGGCCTGCCTGGCGGGTGGCCTCGCCTGGGCCATCGGCAGCAGCGGCACGCACCACCTGCTGCATGCGCCGATGGACTGGCAGATTCGCGACGCGGTGCTGCGCGACCTCGCCACCCATCCCTGGCCGGTAGGCTACGTGGTGGGAGAGGCGACCTGGCTGTTGCGCGCGCCGCTGCACTACTACCTGCCGGCCGCGCTGGCCGGGCCCGAATGGGCCCAGGCCGCGCTGTACGTTTGGACGGCGCTCGGCCTGGCGCTGGTGCTGGCGCTGCTGGCCGGCTTGGCACGGCAGGTGGCGCCTGGGCGCCGCGGCGCCGCCGTGCTGGTGGCGCTGGTGTTCGTCGGCTTCGGCGGGCTGGACCTGCTGCCCAACCTCTGGCTCGACCTGACGGAGGGCGGGGGCCTCGCCGCCTATTGGGGGCGCGGCGGCGAGTGGTGGGCGCGAATCTTCCAGTACTCCGGCCATGTCACGCTGCTGCTGTGGGTGCCGAACCATGCGCTGGCCGGCTGGATCCCCATGCTGCTGCTGCTGCGCCACGGCAGGCGGCCGGAGTTCCTGCGCGCCGTCGCCCTGCCGCTGGCGGCGGCGGCGGGGTGGTCGCCGCTGGCGGCGCTCGGCGCGGGCGTGCTGACCAGCGTGGCGGTGCTGCCGGGTGGCGGGCGCCTGGTCCGCGCGGCGCTGCTCGGGCCGGTGAACTGGCTCGCGGTGGCGCTGGTGGTGCCGCTGGTGCTGTACCTGACGGCCGGCTCCGGCGGGATTCCGCACTGGGCCCTGCTCGAACGCCACGGCCTCGCGGTGCTGCCCCGGCTCGGGCTGTTCCTGGCGCTGGAGTTCGGCATCACGGCGCTGGCGGTGGGCCTGCTGCTGCGATCGCGGTTGCTGGCGGCGGGCCTGGTCCTGCTGGCGCTGCTGCCGTTCTACGTCTTCGGGCCGGGCAACGAGATGACGATGCGGACCGGCATCGCCGCGCTCGCGGTGCTGGCGGTGGCGGCCGGGCTGGCGCTGGCCGGAGCGGCGCCCGGCTGGCGGCGCGGCGTACTGGCCGTTGTGGTGGGGCTGGGGGCGGCGGGGCAGGCGATGGAAGCCAGCGTGCTGACCCACCGGCCCTGGCGCGCCAGCCGCGACTGCACGTTGCCGGAGGCCGCGGCGCAATCCGTCTTCAACGCGACGGACTGGTCGCACTACGTGATGCAGTGGCCGGAGGAAGGCCTGCGCGGCGTGTTGGCGCCGCTGCGGCTGGTGCCGCCGCGGTCAACGCCGGCCGCGCGCTGTTGGCGGGATCAGGCCGGAACAGTGCCCGGCAGCGGCGCGCCGGCATCGGCCAGCAGCGCCGGGCCATAGAGCCGCGGCACGTCGTTGTGCGGCGCGCCGGTCAGCACCACCCGCCAGCGCGGCCCGGCAAGGCCCGCAGCGCGGAGCCCGGCGGCGAGGCGGCGGGCCGGCGCTTCCGTGCCGCCGCCCGCCCGCGCCAGTACCACCAAGGCGGGCGGCGGCACCGCACCCCGCAGGCCAGCGCGCGCGACGGCCCAGCGCAGCAGCGGCGTGGGGTCGCCGTACAGCGCGTCGAACAGATGCACCTCGTCCACCCGCGCGCCGGAGGCCAGGGCCGCGCGCAACCCGCTGCCGCCGCCGGAATGCGCGGTCAGGACCAGGGCGGCGGGCGATGGGAAGCTCGTGCCGACCTCCGCCACCAGGGCCGCCATGCCACCGGGTGCCGCGAGGGCCGGCCAGTCGAAGCGGCCGGGCCGGCCCGGGATGGGGCGGCCGCGCGGCAGCAGCGCCAGGGTCGGCGGCTGGCGCGGCAGAACCAGGCCGCTGCCCGGCAGGCGGCCCTGCGCCAGGCGCAACGGCTCATCCGGCGCGGCGAAGCCGTGGAAATGGATGACGATGCGAAGGTTCGTGGCCGTGGCCGGGATGGCGTTCCAGCGCAGCACGCAGTCCGGCTCGCCGGCGATGCCGCCATGGCTGGCCAAGGCCGCGACATGGGGCAGGATGGCCTGGCCGGCGCTGCCGCCGGATCGGGCCGCGCCGGCGCAACCCGCCAGCGCCGGCAGCAGGGCCAGAGCGTGGCGGCGCCCGATCAGCGCCGCTGGGCGGCGAAGCGCACCGCTTCCTCCGCGGCGCGGAACAGGGCGCGGGCCTTCTGGTGGGTTTCCTGGAACTCGGCTTCCGGGTCGCTGTCCGCCACCACGCCGGCGCCGGCCTGGACGTGCATCTGGCCGTCCTTCACCAGGGCCGTGCGCAGCGCGATGCAGATGTCCATATCGCCATCGGCGCCGAAATACCCGACGCCCCCGGCATAGGCGCCACGCCGCGAAGGCTCCAGCTCCTCGATGATCTGCATCGCCCGCACCTTCGGCGCGCCCGACAGCGTGCCGGCGGGGAAGCCGGCGGCCAGGGCGTCCAGTGCATCGAGGCCCGGGCGCAGCCGGCCCACCACCTCCGACATGATGTGCATGACCTGGGAATAGCGCTCGACCTGGAATTTCTGGGTCACGCGCACGCTGCCGATCTCGGCGACGCGGCCGACATCGTTGCGGCCGAGGTCGATCAGCATCAGGTGCTCGGCCAGCTCCTTCGGGTCGGCCAGCAGTTCCGCCTCCAGGCGCTTGTCCTCCTCCGGCGTCGCGCCACGGGGACGGGTGCCGGCGAGCGGTCGCAGCTTCACCTCGCCATGCTTCACGCTGACCAGGATCTCCGGCGAGGCGCCGACCAGCGACAGGCCGTTCAGGTCCAGGAAGAACAGGTAGGGCGCCGGGTTCAGCCGGCGCAGCGCGCGGTACAGCGAAAATGGCGGCAGGCCAAAGGGCGCGGTGAAGCGCTGCGAGGGCACCACCTGGAACACGTCGCCGGCCGCGATGTACTCCTTCGCGCGCAGGACCGCCGCCTTGTAGCCCTCCGGCGTGAAGTTGGAGGACGGCGCCGGCGGCACCGGCAGGGCGGCGGGCGGTGCCGGGCGGGGCAGGGGGCGGTCCAGCGCGGCCTCGGCCTCGTCCAGCCGCGCCTGCGCCAGGTCCCAGGCCGCCTTCGGGTCCAGCCCCGCCTCGGGCCAGACCGGCGTCACCAGCGTCAGCGTGTCCCGCACATGGTCGAAGACGGCGACCAGCGTCGGGCGGATCATCACCGCCTCGGGAATGCCGAGCACGTCCGGATTGCTGTCCGGCAGGCGTTCCATGTGCCGGACCATGTCGTAGCCGAGATAGCCGAACAGCCCGGCGGCGATGGAGGGCAGGCCCGGCGGCATCGGCATCCGCGTCGCCTGCACCAGGGTGCGCAGGCTATCCAGTGGCGGGGCCGGGTCGGCCTCGAAGGCGTGCGGGGCGGACAGGGCGTGGCGGTTGATCTCGGCCTGTCCGCCGCGGCAGCGCCAGACCAGGTCCGGTTCCAGGCCGAGGGCCGAGAAGCGGCCGCGGGCGGCGCCGCCTTCCACCGATTCCAGCAGGAAGGCGTTGTGGCGGACCTGCACCAGGCGGAGATAGGCGCCGACCGGCGTATCCAGGTCCGCGACCCGCTCGCGGAACACCACCTGCCCCTGGCCGGCGGAAAGGCCTTCCGCGAAGGCCGCGAAGCTGGACAGCGCGCTCATGGGACGACCTGTTGCAGCAGGGCCGGGCTGATCTGCGGGTTGGCGCGGGCGCGCAGCGCGGCGACGTAGGCGGCGTTCAGATCGTCCGCCATCTGCTGCTGCGCGGTGCGGCGGGCATTGGCCAGGGCTTCCGCATCCGCCGCCGGATCGGCGCTGACCACTTCCACAAGCTGCGCCACCGCGAAGCCGGCCGGGGTCGGGACCATGGTCGGCTCGCCGGCGGAAAGGCCGAACAGCACCGGCAGCAATTCGCGCGGCACCGTCAGGCCGGGCGCGCCGGCTTCCGGCTGGCGGCCGAAGGGGCCCATGCGCTGGCTGGTGAAGCCGGCGGCGGCGGCGGCCTCCGGCAGGGGCTGCCCGCCGCGCACGGCGCCCAGCAGGGCCGCGGCGCGTTCTTCCTGGGCGCGGCGCCTGGCGTCGTTGGTCCAGGCGCGGCGCACCTCCGCCTCGACCTGCTCGTAGGGGCGCAGCGCGGCGGGACGGATCGCCTTCAGCTCTACGCCGAGAAAGCCCTCGGCCTCCCGCAATTCCTGCAGGCGCGGGGCGGCGCCCTGCTCGGCGGCGAAGATCAGGCGCAGCGCCTCGGAACGCGCGGCGGCGGGCACCGGCAGGATGGCGGGCAGGCCCTCCGCGTCGCGGCCCTGCGCATCGAGCGTCACGCTGGCGACGGTCAGGCCGAACTCCCGCGCCGCGGCGTCCAGCGTGGCGCCGCCGGCGAGCGCATCCTCCACCTGGTTGGCGCGGCTGAAGGCGAGGTCGGCGGCGCGCTCCAGGGCCACTTCCTGCCGCAGCCGGTCGGAGACCTCCGCCAGCGGGGTCGTAGTGCCCGGGGTGACGGCGGCGACGCGCATCACATGCCAGCCGAAGGGCGACTGCACCGGGTCCGTCACCCCGCCCGGCTGTGCGCCGAAGGCCGCCTCCGCCAGCGGCTCGATCGGCAGGTCGGCGCGCGGCACGTTGCCGATGGCGAGTGCCGCGCCGCCGGCGGCTGCTGCAGCCTGCTCGATGGCGGCGAAGTCCGGGTTGGCGCGCCAGGCGGCGGCGACCTGCCGGGCCGCGTCCTCCGTCGGCAGCAGCGCCTGCTGCAGGTCGCGGCGTTCCGCCACCTCGTACTGGGTGCGGCGAGCCTCATAGGCGGCGGCGACGTCGGCGTCCGAGACCTCGATCTGGTCGGCCAGCGTCTCGGCGTTCAGCACCGCGACGGTGGCTTCCCGCAGCGCGGGGGTGGAGAATTGTTCCGGGTTGTTGGCGTGGTAGCGCGTCAGGGCCGCCTCGGCCGGGGGTTCCGGGTCCGGCGCGCTGAGCAGGGGCAGTTCCACCACGTCTGCGATGCGGCGCTCGCGCTCGTAGCGAACCATGGCGCGGGCCAGCAGGTCCGGCGCCGGGGCGCCGGCGCGGACGGCACCGGACAGCTGGATGCGGCGCAGATCGTCGCGCACGATCTCGAGGAACTGCGCCTCCGTCAGGTTGCTCTGGCGCAGGAAGCTGTCGAGCGTCAGGCGGTCGAACTGGCCGGCGGTCTGAAAATTGGGGATGGCGAAGACATAGGCCTGCACGGCGGCATCCGGCGTGGCGAGGCCCAGGCGCTCGGCCTCCGCCCGCTGGGCGCGCTCCGCGATCAACTGTTCGATCGCCTGCATGGTGACGGCGCGGCGCAGCGGCTCCTCCGCCTCGAAGCTGGCGCCGAGCTGCTGCTGGACGCGCTGGAGTTCGCGCCGCGCCGCGGTCTGGGCCTCCGGCACCTCGATGTCGCCGCCGGCCATGCTGACCACGGCGGTCTCGCGGCCGAAATTGCGCACGGTGTCCTCGATGCCCCAGATGGCAAAGGACAGCACCAGCAGGACGAACAGGACCTTGGCGAACCAGGTCTGGGTGAGGTTGCGGAACCAGGTGATCATGAGGTTCGGGTAGCGCGGAACGGGTTCGGTTGCCAGGGGTCGGTTGCGTGCGGTTGGCGACGTTGCTAGGCGAGGGACGTCGATGAGGAGACCGTCGTGACCCCTGGCATCCGCCCCCTGATCGCCGGCAACTGGAAGATGCACGGCACGCTGCGCGAAGCCGGCGCCCTGGCCGAGGCGGTTCGCGCCGGGGCCACGGCAGGGCTGCCCGCGGACCTGCTGGTCTGCCCGCCCTTTCCGCACATCCATATCGTGGCGGCGGCGATGCTGGGCCAGACGGTGGCGGTGGGCGCGCAGGATTGCCACGCGGCGGGCAAGGGCGCGCATACCGGCGACGTCTCCGCCGCCATGCTGCGGGATATCGGCGCGACGCATGTGATCCTGGGCCATTCGGAACGCCGCGCCGACCATGGCGAGACCGATGCCGCCGTGCGCGCCAAGGTGGAGGCGGCGCTGGCCGCGGGCCTGGTGCCGGTGGTCTGCGTCGGCGAGACGGAGGCGCAGCGCCTGGCGGGCGAGGCGGAGGCGGTGGTCGAGGGCCAGTTGGCCGGATCGCTGCCGGATGGCTTTGCCGGCATCGTCGCCTATGAGCCGGTCTGGGCCATCGGCACCGGGCGGACGCCGACGGAGGATGATATCGCCGCCATCCACGGCACCATCCGCGCCGCGCTGGTGGCGCGCTTCGGGCCGGCGGGGCAGGCGACGCGCATTCTGTATGGCGGCTCGATGAAGCCGGGCAACGCCAAGGCGATCCTGGCGCTGGCCCATGTCGATGGCGGGCTGGTGGGCGGCGCGAGCCTGGTCGCGGCGGATTTCCTGGCCATCGCCGCCGCGGCCGGCTGAGGCCTTCCAGGCCGCTGGCCTTCCGCACCGCAACGGGCTAGAGAACCGCCGCCATGACCTCCATCCTCCTCGTCGTCTTCCTGCTCGTCACCCTCGCGCTGATCGGGGTCATCCTCGTGCAACGCAGCGAAGGGGGTGGGCTTGGCATTGGCACCTCCCAGGGGATGGGCGGGTTCATGTCCGGGCGTGGCACCGCCAACCTGCTGACCCGCACCACCGCGGTGCTCGGCACGATCTTCATGGCGCTGGCCCTGGTGCTGGCGATGCTCGGCCGGAACGAGGCGCCGCGGGGGTCGATCCTGGATGCGCCGGCTGGCGGCGTCCCGGCCACCTCGGCGCCCGCGGTGCCGGCCGTCCCGACCGTCCCGAACAACTGAGCCTACCCGCCCCGGCGTCCCGCGCCGGGAGCATGCCTGTCCAAACCGGTTCCACATGCCGGGCGGCTTTCCATGGCCGCCTGGCTTCGCTATGAGGGGCGTCCATGACGCGGTTCGTATTTGTCACCGGCGGCGTGGTCTCCTCCCTCGGCAAGGGCATCGCGGCGGCATCGCTGGGTGCGCTGCTTCAGGCGCGCGGCTACAAGGTGCGCCTTCGCAAGCTCGACCCCTACCTCAACGTCGATCCGGGCACCATGAGCCCGTACCAGCATGGCGAGGTCTTCGTCACCGATGACGGGGCGGAGACCGATCTCGACCTCGGCCATTACGAGCGCTTCACCGGCGTCGCCGCCAGCAAGCTCGACAACTGGACCACGGGGCGGATCTATTCGGACGTGATCGCGGCGGAACGGCGGGGCGACTACCTCGGCGGGACGGTGCAGGTGATTCCGCACATCACCGACAAGATCAAGGACGTGATCCAGGCGGAGACGGACACCTACGACTTCGTCCTGGTCGAGGTCGGCGGCACCGTCGGCGACATCGAGTCGCTGCCCTTCCTGGAAGCCATCCGGCAGCTGGCGAACGAACTGGGCCCGACCCGCAGCCTGTTCATCCACCTGACCCTGGTGCCCTACATCCCCTCCGCCGGGGAGCTGAAGACCAAGCCGACGCAGCACAGCGTCAAGGAACTGCTGGGCGTCGGCATCCAGCCGCAAATCCTGCTGTGCCGCTGCGACCGGCCGATCCCGGAGAATGAGCGCCGCAAGATCGCGCTGTTCTGCAACGTGCGTCCCGAATCGGTGATCCCGGCCTATGACGCCGACAGCATCTATTCCGTGCCGATCAGCTACCACGCGGAGGGCCTGGACCGCGAAGTGCTGCGGCACTTCAACCTGTCCTTCTACGGCGAGCCGGACATGCGGCGCTGGGAGCGGATCGTGCAGTCGATCCGCGCGCCGGAGGGCGAGGTCTCCATCGCCGTCGTCGGCAAGTACACGAACCTTCTCGACAGCTACAAGTCGCTGGCCGAGGCGCTGGCACATGGCGGCATCGCCAACAAGGTGAAGGTCCGGCTGAACTGGGTCGACAGCCAGGTCTTCGAGGCCGGCGACGAGGAGGCGGTGAAGCAGCTGGAGGGCGTCCACGGCATCCTGGTGCCGGGCGGCTTCGGCGAACGCGGCTCCTCCGGCAAGATCGAGGCGGTGCGCTTCGCCCGCGAGCGCAAGATCCCCTTCCTCGGCATCTGCTTCGGCATGCAGATGGCGGTGATCGAGGCGGCGCGGAACCTGGTCGGCCTCAAGGCCGCCTCCTCCACGGAATTCGGCACGACGCCGGAGCCGGTGGTGGGGCTGCTGACCGAATGGGCCCGCGGCAACCAGGTGGAAAAGCGCAGCGCCGGTGGCGACCTGGGCGGCACGATGCGGCTGGGCTCCTATGTCGCCAAGCTGGCCGAGGGGTCGCTGGTGCGGGAGGTGTATGGCGCGCCCGAGATCACGGAACGCCACCGCCACCGCTTCGAGGTGAACGTGACCTACCGCGACCGGCTGGAGGAGGTCGGCCTGCGCTTCGCCGGCATGTCGCCCGATGGGCTGCTGCCGGAGATCGTCGAGGTGCCGGACCACCCCTGGTTCATCGGCGTGCAGTTCCATCCCGAGTTGAAGTCGAAGCCGTTCGAGCCGCACCCGCTGTTCAAGGGCTTCATCGGGGCGGCCGTGAAGCAAGCGAGGCTGGTCTGACATGGACGAGAAGGCGCGGCTGCGGCGGTTCGGGATCGGGATGGCGGTGACGCTGGCCGTCACCGTGGTGGTGGGTGCGGTATTCGGCTCCCTCGCGGTGCCGCTGTCCTTGGCGATCGGCCTGGGCATCACCCTGCTGCTGGGCGGCGGCCGGTCCCGCGGTTAAGCCGGCGGTCACCGGTTCCGGGCGTTACTGCGCGCCATGCGGACCCTGCACGGCGCCACCGGCGTCGAAGCCTACCTCTATGAGCCTGGCGACCTGGTGCGTCTGACGCGCCCGGAGGGCGGCAGCGTCAGCACCGCCAGGCCGGGCGACTGGGGCCTGGTGACGCGGGTGCACCCCTGTGGTGCGCTCGACCTGAAGCTGGCCGGCTACAGCCGGGCCAAGGATTCGGTGCTGACCCGCGCGGTGGCGGTGCCCTGCGGGCGGGTGGAGCCCTGCGACCGCGCGGGCCTGCCGCTGCGCCGTGGATTCGCCGCGGTCTGGGACACGCGTCGGCCGCGCTGACAGGGGCCGTCTTGCCGGCCGGGCGATACACGGTTAAGCGCGGCGCAACCCCACCGCCCGGAGTGCCCCATGGCCGCCATCGTTGACATCATTGCCCGCGAGGTCCTCGACAGCCGCGGCAACCCGACCGTGGAGGCCGAGGTCATCCTGGACAGCGGCGCCGTGGGCCGCGCCATCGTCCCCTCCGGCGCCTCGACCGGGGCGCATGAGGCGGTGGAGCTGCGCGACGGCGACAAGGCCCGCTACGGCGGCAAGGGCGTGACCCGCGCCTGCGGCCATGTCGAGGGCGAGATCTTCGACGCGATCGGCGGCATGGACGCGGCCGAGCAGGTCAAGATCGACGAGACGATGATCGAGCTGGACGGCACGCCGAACAAGTCCCGCCTCGGCGCGAACGCCATCCTGGCGGTGAGCCTCGCCACCGCCAAGGCGGCGGCGGCGGATCTCGACATGCCGCTGTACCGGTATGTGGGCGGCGTCTTCGCCCGCACCCTGCCGGTGCCGATGATGAACATCATCAATGGCGGCCAGCACGCGGACAACCCGATCGACATCCAGGAATTCATGATCATGCCGGTCGCCGCCGGCACGGTGGCGGATGCCGTGCGGATCGGCTCGGAAGTGTTTGCCCAGCTCAAGAAGCAGCTGCACGCCGCCGGCCACAACACCAATGTCGGCGACGAGGGTGGCTTCGCGCCGAACATCGGCAGCGCCGAGGAAGCGCTCGGCTTCATCAGCAAGGCCTGCGAGGCCGCCGGCCACCGGGTGGGGGAGGATATCCTGTTCGCCCTGGATGCCGCCGCGACCGAATTCTTCAAGGACGGCAAGTACGTCATGCAAGGCGAGGGCAAGACCTTCGAGTCCGGCCAGATGGTCGACTACCTCGACGGCCTGGTGAAGAAGTTCCCGATCGTGTCCATCGAGGACGGCATGTCCGAGGATGACTGGGAGGGCTGGAAGCTGCTGACGGAGCGGCTGGGCGCCAAGGTCAACCTGGTGGGCGACGACCTGTTCGTGACGAATACCGAGCGCCTGCGCCGTGGCATCGAGACCGGTACGGGCAACGCCATCCTGGTCAAGGTCAACCAGATCGGCACGCTGACGGAGACGCTGGAGGCGGTGGAGATGGCGCAGCGCGCCGGCTTCAAGGCGGTGATGAGCCACCGCAGCGGCGAGACCGAGGACTCGACCATCGCGGACCTCGCGGTCGCGACGAATTGCGGACAGATCAAGACCGGCTCCCTGTCCCGTTCCGATCGTACGGCCAAGTACAACCAGTTGATTCGTATTGAACAGGACCTCGGCGCCGCGGCGCGATACGCTGGGCGGAGCGTCCTGCGCCGCTGAGCCTGCCGTTTCCGCTTTACAGGGGCGGGGCCGGCTGCGATTCAGGGGGTCTGTCGGTCGGGGGACTCGCAGGGGTGAGTGATTTGTATCTGCCGCCAGAACGGCGGGGGGGCGCCGGCGCCTGGATCATGCGCCGGGTCAGGGCGGCCGTGCTGCCGGTGCTGTTCCTGGGCACCAGCGGCTATTTCGTCTGGCACGCGGTGCATGGGGAGCGTGGGCTGATCGCCCGCGACCAGCGCCAGGAGCGCATCCAGGAGGCGCGGCTGGAGCTATCGCGCGTGCAGGGTGAGCTGGAGGCGGTGGAACGTCGCGTCCACGGCCTGCGCGGCGACCGGCTGGACCGCGACCAGCTGGATGAGCGCGCGCGGCAACTGCTCAACATGGTCGACAAGAACGAGATCGTCGTTCCTTACGGGCCGGAGCGCCGCCTGTTCTGATCCGCCCTCGCCCCGGACGGGGCGGCTGTGCCCGAAAATTCCTGCCTTGGCGGCCGGCTGGCCGATTCACGCCCGCCCATTTCAGAAAATTGCGGCGCCCCGCGCCGGTAGGCAGCATTCCTCTGGCTGCACCGGCGCCTTCGCAATGTCGATCCGGAACCATGAAAATCCGGCGAAGCAGTCTTAACCGATCCGCGGTTAATCCTCGTATTGCGTTGCACAATAACGCTATTTCATCGAAACCGCGTGCTTGCACCGCGGTTTGGGCGCGCGTAGATGCGGTGAAAGGCAAGCCCTGAGGAGGAACCGCATGGCCGAGACCGCCGCCCGCGCAGCTCGCGGAAAGGGGGCCTCCCGAGGGGGCAGCCAGCCCGCCGTCAGCAAGGAAGTGCTGACCCGCGCCTATCGCGACATGCTGCTGATCCGCCGCTTCGAGGAAAAGGCCGGCCAGTTGTACGGCATGGGCCTCATCGGCGGCTTCTGCCACCTGTATATCGGCCAGGAAGCCGTGGTGGTGGGCATGCAGCTCTGCCTCAAGCCGGGCGACGAGGTCATCACCTCCTACCGCGACCACGGACACATGCTGGCCACCGGCATGGAAGCGCGTGGCGTCATGGCCGAGCTGACCGGGCGCATCGGCGGCTATTCCAAGGGCAAGGGCGGGAGCATGCACATGTTCTCCCGCGAGAAGGGCTTCTATGGCGGCCACGGCATCGTCGGCGCGCAGGTCTCTCTCGGCGCCGGCCTGGCCTTCGCCAACTGGTACCGGGAAGATGGCGCGGTCGCCGTGACCTATTTCGGCGAAGGCGCCTCGAACCAGGGCCAGGTGTTCGAGAGCCTGAACCTGGCGGCGCTGTTCAAGCTGCCCTGCATCTTCGTCATCGAGAACAACAAGTACGGCATGGGCACCAGCGTGGAGCGCGCCAGCGCCTCCCGCGACCTGTCCAAGAACGGCGCGCCCTGGGGCATCCCGGGTGAGCAGGTCAACGGCATGGACGTGCTGGCGGTGAAGGAGGCCGGTGAGCGCGCCGTGGCCCACTGCCGCGCCGGCAACGGCCCGTATCTGCTGGAGATGAAGACCTACCGCTACCGCGGCCATTCCATGTCCGACCCGGCCAAGTACCGGACGCGGGAGGAGGTGCAGAAGATGCGCGAGCAGAACGACTGCATCGAGACCGCGCGCAAGATGCTGCTGGAACAGTTCGGCGCCTCCGAGGCCGAACTCAAGGTGATCGACGACGAGGTGAAGGCCATCGTGCAGGACAGCGCCGAATTCGCGCAGACCTCGCCGGAGCCCGATGAGAGCGAGCTTTGGACGGACGTGCTGGTGGAGTCGAAGGCATGACTCAGATCCTGATGCCGGCGCTGTCGCCGACGATGACAGAGGGCAAGCTCGCCCGCTGGCTGAAGGCGGAAGGTGATTCCGTGAAGGCTGGCGACGTCATCGCCGAGATCGAGACCGACAAGGCGACCATGGAAGTGGAAGCCGTGGACGAGGGTACGCTGACGAAGATCCTGGTGCCGGAAGGCACCGACGCCGTCGCGGTGAACACGCCGATCGCGGAACTGGACGACGGCAACGAGGTCGCGGCCAAGCCGGCACCCAAGCCTGCCGAGGCGGCGCCCGCGCCCACGCCTGCGAAGAACGGCGAGGATGCCGGCGCGATCGCCGCCAAGGGTACGGAGACGCGCCCCGAGACGACCCCCGCCATGGCCAAGGCGCCGGCGCCGGAGAAGGAATGGGGTGCGACCAAGCCGATCACGGTGCGCGAGGCGCTGCGCGATGCGATGGCCGCCGAGATGCGCACCGACAAGGACGTGTTCCTGATCGGCGAGGAAGTCGGCCAGTACCAGGGCGCCTACAAGATCAGCCAGGGCCTGCTGGACGAGTTCGGCCCGAAGCGCGTGATCGACATGCCGATCACCGAACACGGCTTCACCGGCATGGCGGTCGGCGCGGCGATGACGGGCCTGAAGCCCATCGTCGAGTTCATGACCTTCAACTTCTCGATGCAGGCGATCGACCAGATCGTGAATTCGGCGGCGAAGACGCTGTACATGTCAGGCGGCCAGCTCGGCTGCCAGATCGTGTTCCGCGGCCCGAACGGCGCCGCCAGCCGCGTCGCGGCGCAGCACAGCCAGTGCTATGCCTCCTGGTACGCGCATCTGCCCGGCCTGAAGGTGCTGGCGCCGTGGTCGGCGGCGGATGCCAAGGGGCTGCTGCGGGCCGCGATCCGCGATCCGAACCCGGTCATCTTCCTGGAGAACGAGATCCTCTACGGGCAGACCTTCGACTGTCCGACGGATGAGGATTTCATCCTGCCGATCGGCAAGGCGAAGGTGGAGCGCGAGGGCACCGACGTGACCCTGGTGGCGTTCTCCATCATGGTCGGCATGGCGATGCAGGCGGCGGAGGCGCTGGAGGCGCAGGGGATCAGCGCGGAGGTCATCAACCTGCGCACGCTGCGGCCGCTCGACATCGAGACGGTGGTGAAGTCGGTGAAGAAGACCAACCGCCTGGTCACGCTCGAGGAAGGCTGGCCCTATGCCGGCATCGGGGCGGAGGTCGCCATGCAGATCCTGGAGAACTGCTTCGACGACCTGGACGCACCGCCGGTGCGGGTGCACGGCCTGGACATCCCGATGCCCTACGCGGCGAACCTGGAAAAGCTGGCGCTGCCGCGGCTGGAACAGGTGATCGAGGCCGCGAAGCGCGTGACCTACAAGTAAGGGGAACAGCAGATGGCAACGAACATCCTGATGCCGGCGCTGTCCCCGACGATGACCGAGGGCACGCTGGCGCGCTGGCTCAAGGCCGAGGGCGATACGGTGAAGGCCGGCGACATCATCGCCGAGATCGAGACCGACAAGGCGACCATGGAAGTGGAAGCCGTGGATGAGGGCGTACTGGGCAAGATCCTGGTGCAGGGCGGAACGGCGGGCGTGAAGGTCAACGACCCGATCGCGGTGCTGGTGGAGCCGGGCGAGTCGGCCGATGCGGCGCCGGCGGCCATGGCCGAAGCGCCGAAGGCCGAGACCCCCAAGCCTGTGGCCCCGGAGACCCCGAAGACGGAACCCGCCGCGGCGCCCAAGGCGGAAGCGCCGAAGACGGTCGCATCCTCCGGCGACCGCACCATCGCCTCGCCGCTGGCGCGGCGCATGGCGGCGCAGGCCGGCATCGACCTGGCCGGGCTGAACGGCAGCGGGCCGAACGGGCGCATCGTCAAGACGGATGTGGAAGCGGCGCTGTCCAGGCCGCAGGCTGCCAAGTCCGCGGCGGCCGAGGCAGCGCCCGCACCGGCTGCGGCGCCCGCCGCGGCGCCCGCGCCGAAGGCCCCGGCACCGGCGATCACCGCGCCGCATACGGCGATTCCGAACAGCACAATTCGGAAAGTGATCGCGCGGCGGCTGTCGGAATCGAAGCAGACGGTGCCGCATTTCTACGTCTCGATGGATATCGAGATCGACGCGCTGCTGAAGCTGCGCGCGCAGTTGAACGCGACCTCGCCGAAGGACGGCCCGGGCGCGTTCAAGCTTTCGGTGAACGACCTGGTGATCAAGGCGGCGGCGGTGACGCTGCGGCGGATGCCGGCGGTGAATGCCACCTGGACCGAGGACGCGATCCTTCAGTACCACGACGTCGACATCTCGGTCGCCGTCAGCATCCCGGATGGCCTGATCACGCCGATCATCCGCCGCGCCGACCAGGCGGGGCTGGCCTCCATCAGCAACCAGATGAAGGACCTCGCGGCGCGGGCCAAGTCCGGCAAGCTGAAGCCGGAGGAGTTCCAGGGCGGCGGCTTCTCCATCTCCAACATGGGGATGTACGGCGTGCGCGACTTCTCGGCCATCATCAACCCGCCGCAGGCCGGCATCCTGGCGGTCTCCGCCGGCGAACAGCGGCCGGTGGTGAAGGATGGCGCGCTGGCGATCGCGACCGTGATGACCTGCACGCTGTCCGTCGACCACCGCGTGGTGGACGGCGCGCTGGCGGCGGAGTGGATCGCGGCGTTCAAGAAGATCGTCGAGCAGCCGCTGAGCCTGATGCTCTGATGGCGGCATTCTCGCTCCGCGACGCAAGGCCGGACGATCTCGGCGATATCGTCCGGCTGGTCCGCGCCCTCGCGGAGTATGAGAAGCTGCTGCATGAGGCGGTCGGCACGGAGGATGATTTCCGCGACGCCCTGTTCGGCCCGAACCCGCGCCTGTTCTGCACCCTGGCGGAGCTGGGGGGCAGGGCGGTCGGCCAGGCGATCTGGTTCTACAATTTCTCGACCTTCACCGGCCGCCACGGCATCTACCTGGAAGACATCTTCGTCGAGCCCGAACACCGCGGCCTCGGCATCGGGGAGGCCTTCTTCCGCAACCTCGCCGCCCGTGCCGTGGCCGAGGGCTGCACCCGCGTGGAGTGGCAGGTGCTGGACTGGAACGAGCCCGCGATCCGCTTCTACCGGAAGATCGGCGCGCGGGGCATGGATGAGTGGCGCGTGCAGCGCCTGTCCGGCGAGGCGCTCGCGGCGGTCGCGGCTTCCGCATAATGCTGGCCGCGCCCCAACCCTTGCCGGGCGGCGCGCTGCGGCGTGTGCTGGCGCATCCGCTCGGTGCGCCGCTGCTGGTCTTCCTGCTGGCCTTCCTGTTGCTTCTCGCCGGCGCGCTACGCATGCCGCCACGCGAGTTCAACTTCTTCGACCAGTCCTTCTACGCCACCACCGCGTGGGAGCTGCTGGAGTACGGTGTCTACGGCGACGGGGTCTTCGACTCGACGGACGGGAAGCTCGGGGCGCCGTTGCCCGGCATGTGGCTGCCGCCCGCCTTTCCGCTGCTGCTCGCCGGGCTGATGGCGCTCGACCCGGCGCTGCGTGCGGCCGGTGCCTGCCTGGTTCAGATCTATCCGGCCGTCGGCTGCCAGCCCTATCTCGGGCCGGTCGTACCGGTGCAGATGGCGCTCGTGGCGGTCGCCCTGGCCTGCCTGTTCGCGGCGGCGCGACGCCTCAGCGGCCCGGCGATCGCCGCGGTCACCACCTGCGTCGCCATGCTCCTGATCTGGCGCTACGTGCCGCTGCTGCGACTGGCCATGACGGAGCCGCTGGCCCTGGCGCTGTTCGCGGGCGCCCTGCTGGCGCTGCTGGCCGCCCTGGATGGCGACCGGCGCGCGGCGATCCTGCTCGGCCTGCTGCTCGGCCTGCTGGTGCTGACCAGGCCAAGCCACATCGTGCTGCTGCCGCTGGCCGGCGTCGCGCTGCTGTTCGCCCCGGCGCGGCGGGCGCGGCGCCTGGTGGCGCCGGCCCTGCTCGCGCTCGGCCTCGCCGTCGCCCTGCTGCCATGGGCCATGCGGAACGAGTCCACGCTGGGTCGCTTCGCGCTTTCGGGCGGCTATGGCGGCGCCATCCTGACCGAGCGCCTGGCCTGGAACGACATGACCTGGCGGGAGTTCGCCGCCTCCTTCGTCTACAACCTGCCCGATGCGGGCGATGGATGGGCGAAGGCGCTGTTCGGGGCGGAGGATGTCAGGCGCCTGGACTGGAACCATCCGGACAGCTTCTACGCCGTCGGCATGGCGCGTCGCACCGCGATGCTGGCTGACACGGGCGGCACCGGCGTGGGATCGCTGATCCGTGGGCAGGTGCTGGCCGAGCCGGCTTGGCACACGCTCACCACGCTGTCGATGGCCTGGCGCGGCGTCTGGATCGGGCGCTCGCTGGGCTTCATCGTCCTGCCGCTCGCCATCGTCGGGCTGATGGCGGCCTGGCGCGGGGGCCGATCAACAAGGCTCCTCGTCTGGACAGCGCCGGCCTTCATCATGCTGGCGGTGCATGCCGCGGCTTCGGTGAACCAGGAACGCTACAATCTCGCCCTCGTCCTGCCGATCTCGCTCTGCGCCGCGCTTGGTCTCCGCGCGGCCTGGGATCGATGGGGCCGGAGGCATCATCCCGCCCGACTGGGCGCATCGAAAGGAAGCTGACCATGGCCGAGACCTTCGATCTCGTGGTGGTGGGCGGCGGCCCCGGCGGCTATGTCGGCGCCATCCGTGGCAGCCAGCTCGGCATGAAGGTGGCGCTGGTGGAGCGCGAGAATCTGGGTGGCATCTGCCTGAACTGGGGCTGCATTCCGACCAAGGCGCTGCTGCGCGCCAGCGAGATCAACCACCTGCTGCACAGCCTGGACGCCTACGGCTTCGCCGCCGACAATATCCGGTTCGATTTCGCCAAGGTGGTGAAGCGCAGCCGCCAGGTCGCCGGGCAATTATCGGGTGGCGTGAAGCACCTGATGAAGAAAAACAAGGTGACCGTCTATGACGGCCACGCGAAGCTCGCAGGGCCAGGCAAGGTGTCCGTCAGCAAGGACGGGAAGGCCGTGGCCGAACTCCAGGCCAAGCATATCCTGCTCGCGACGGGCGCCCGCGCCCGCGTGCTGCCGGGGATGGAGCCGGACGGCAAGCTGATCTGGTCCTACCGCGAGGCGATGACGCCCGCCGCGCTGCCCAGGAAGCTGATCGTCATGGGCTCCGGCGCCATCGGCTCCGAATTCGCCAGCTTCTACCTCAACATGGGCGCCGAGGTGACGCTCATCGAGGTGATGGACCGCATCCTGCCTGTCGAGGACGCGGAGATTTCCGCCTTCGTGCACAAGGCCTTCACCAAGCAGGGCATGAAGATCATCACCGGCGCCCGGGTGCAGGGCGTCCGCAAATCCGGCGACAGCATCACCGCCATCGTCGAGGCCGGCGGCAAGGTCCAGGATATCACGGCGGACAGGCTGATCTCGGCGGTCGGCATCGTCGGCAATGTGGAAGACCTCGGGCTGGAAGGCACGAAGGTCAAGGTGGAGCGCACCCATGTGGTGACCGACGCCTTCGGCAATACCGGGGAGCCGGGCGTCTACGCCATCGGCGACCTGACCGGCGCGCCCTGGCTGGCGCACAAGGCGAGCCATGAGGCGGTGATCTGCGTCGAGGCGATCGCGGGCAAGCACCCGCATGCGATGGATATCCTGAACATCCCCGGCTGCACCTACTGCCGCCCGCAGGTCGCCAGCGTGGGCATGACGGAAGCGCGCGCCAAGGAAGCCGGGCATGAGGTCCGCGTCGGCCGCTTCCCCTTCATCGGCAACGGCAAGGCCATCGCGATGGGGGAGCCGGAGGGCTTCGTGAAGACGGTGTTCGACGCCAAGACCGGCGAGCTGCTCGGCGCGCACATGGTCGGGCCGGAGGTGACGGAGATGATCCAGGGCTACGGCATCGCCCGCACCCTGGAATCGACCGAGGCCGAGTTGATGCACACCGTCTTCCCGCACCCGACCGTGTCCGAGGCGATGCATGAGTCGGTGCTTGATGCCTATGGCCGGGTGATCCACATCTAGCGCCATGAGCACCCGCGTCGAGATCAACCACGCCAGGGCCGGAGCCGCACGGCACCCGGAGAAGGCGAACCGGCCCGACAACCCGATCCAGCGGAAGCCGGACTGGATCCGGGTCAAGGCGCCGATTAGCCCGGTGTACCGGGAAACCCATGCGCTGATGCGGGCGAACGGGTTGGTGACGGTCTGCGAGGAAGCCGCCTGCCCGAATATCGGGGAATGCTGGTCGCAGCGCCACGCCACCATGATGATCATGGGCGACACCTGCACCCGCGCGTGCAGCTTCTGCAACGTCATCACCGGCCTGCCGAAGGCGCTCGATGCGGATGAGCCGCGGCGGGTGGCGGATGCGGTGGCGAAGCTCGGCCTGCGGCACGTGGTCATCACCTCGGTGGACCGGGACGACCTGAAGGATGGCGGGGCGGAGCATTTCGCCCAGACCATCCGGGCCCTGCGCGCCGCGGCGCCGGAGACGACGATCGAGATCCTGACGCCGGACTTCCTGCGCAAGGATGGCGCGCTGGAAGTGGTGGTGGCGGCGCGGCCGGACGTGTTCAACCACAACCTGGAAACCGTGCCGGCGCTGTATCCCTCCATCCGGCCGGGCGCGCGCTACTACCATTCGCTGCGGCTGCTGGACCGGGTGAAGCAGCAGGACCCGTCCATCTTCACCAAGTCGGGCATCATGGTCGGGCTGGGGGAGAAGCGGATCGAGGTGCTGCAGGTGATGGACGATTTGCGCAGCGCGGAGGTCGATTTCCTGACCATCGGCCAGTACCTGCAACCGAGCGTGAAGCATGCGGCGGTGGACCGCTTCGTGACGCCGGACGAGTTCGCCGACTACGGCCAGGCGGCACGCGGCAAGGGCTTCCTGTTGGTGTCCGCGACGCCGCTGACGCGGTCCAGCTACCACGCAGACCGGGACTTCGCGGCGCTGCGCGATGCGCGCGCGGCCAGGCTGAAGGCTGCCTGATGCCGACTCATGCGGAAAAGCGGGTGCTGCCGTATTCGGACGAGCAGCTTTTCGACATGGTTGCGGATGTGCGCCGCTACCCGGAATTCCTGCCGTGGTGTGTCGGCGCGCGAATCGTCTCCCGCACCGAGGGCGAGTTGATCGCGGACCTGACCATCGGCTTCAAGATGTTCCGCGAGACCTTCCGCAGCCAGGTCACGCTGGAGCGGCCGCACCACGTGCATGTGCGCTACCTGACCGGCCCGTTCCGTTACCTGAACAACCACTGGCGCTTCCGGCCGGTGGCCAATGGGACCGAGGTCGATTTCTTCGTCGACTTCGAGTTCAAGTCGCGCCTGCTGCAGGCGGTGATCGGCACCGTGTTCAACGAGGCGGTGCGCCTGATGGTGCGATCCTTCGAGCGCCGCGCCGCCAACCTCTATCGCCGCGCCGCGCCGCCGGCCGCCGCAACGCCCGCCCCCACCGCCTGAATCCGGCGGGCCTGGCTTCGGCCATGGGTTGGCGGCTGGAGCCTGGCCTTTGTCCCAGCCTCTTCTGCGTTGGGCCGAGCTGGACCCCAAGCCGCCCGCGGCTATCCCATGCGTCACAAAATAAAGAAAAGTAGATCGAAATAATACGTATGATGCCGTGAATGTCAATCCATGCGTCTGATCTACAATCTATATTGAGAGAGGGAGCAACTCTTTTTATGGGATCCGTCCAAAATGCTGTCCATCTTGCTTGTTTGCAGCGATAGCCGCCTTCGAGCCAGCCTCGCTGACAGCCTTGCCGAATCCTTCAGCGTTCACCAGGCCGAGAATGCCGCGGCGGCGCGGGCCATGCTCGACGGTTCGGGCGTGGACTGCGACGCGGTGCTGATCGACACCGGCATGTCCCCGGCCGAGGGGCCGGATCTTTGTACCAGCCTGCGCGCCGGCGGCGTCGACCTGCCGATCCTGCTGCTCAGCGAAGCCGGCGACGCGGAGGACATCGTCCGCGGCCTGAACAGCGGCGCCAACGACTACGTCGTCAAGCCATTCAGCCTGCCGGAACTGGCGGCTCGTCTTCGCGCCCATCATCGGGTGCATGCCAGTGCCGGGACCGCGGTCCGGACCATCGGCCCCTACGCGTTCCGGCCCTCCGCCAAGCTGCTGCTGGAGCGGGCCCGCAACCGCACGATCCGGCTGACGGCGAAGGAGGTCGCGGTGCTGAAGTATCTGCATGCGGCGGATGGGCGCCCGGTGGCCAAGCAGACCCTGCTCATGGAGGTCTGGGGCTACAACAACGCCGTCAGCAGCCACACGCTGGAGACCCATATCTGGCGCCTGCGGCAGAAGATCGAGGCCAATCCCGCGAACGCGCGCTTGTTGCTGTCCAACCGCGAAGGCTATCGCCTGAACCAGGCCGCCTGACATGGGCGCCCCAGGGACGATGCAGGCGATCCAGGCCATCTGCAGCCTGGTGCCACGTCTCCGGCCGAGGCCAAAGGGTAGCTCCTCGGGCGGGGCCGCGCCGACCGAGTTCGTCGATGGTCGGTGGCAGGTTCTCGGCGGGTCTGCGCCAGCCAGGGTGGCAAGGCGCGCGGCCCAGGTCGCGGCGCCGGTGGCCGCCGGTGCGGCTGCGACCGGCGGCATGATCCTGGCCTGCGAGGCCCTCGGCCTGCC
Source organism: Falsiroseomonas sp. E2-1-a20 (assembly GCF_051433195.1). NCBI lineage: Bacteria > Pseudomonadati > Pseudomonadota > Alphaproteobacteria > Acetobacterales > Roseomonadaceae > Falsiroseomonas > Falsiroseomonas sp. E2-1-a20. The sequence continues at coordinate 375,039 of NZ_JBHMFT010000003.1, forward strand.
GAACCTGCTCTCCGGCCCGCACGCCGCGCAACCCGCACCCACGGCCGGTGTGGAGAGTGCTGGCGCGCCATTCGGCTTGGCAGCGGAAGGCGACACGCTGGGCCTGCTCATGAGCGGCCCGAGCCTGTTCAGGCTGGGCGGCCCGTTCCAGGACCAGCTGCCTCTGGTCGGCGAGTTGCACCCGCCGCTCGAGGCCGTCCTCGTGCCGGTGCCCGAGCCGGATTCGATCGTGCTGTTCGCCGGCTTCCTGGTCCTGTTCACCGCCGTGCTGCTGCGCCTCGCCGCAAGGCGGCGGCGCCTGGCCAGGTTGCCTGCTGCACGCCGCTAGGCGGTGCGCCCGCAATGCGCGCCGTTCGGCAGGTAGGGCCAGAACAGGCCGTTGGTGAGGTAGGCGCGCTGCAGCGCCTCCGGCCCGTGCAGCGGCTCCGCCACGCCGAGGCGGAAGGCGAGGTATTCGTCCCCCGGCTTCACGCCGCGGTTCCTGACCGGATCCAGCCAGTCATCCTGCGCGCCATGCTGGATGCGGGTCAGCAGCCGGCGGTTCAGCCCGCGGACCAGGTCGCGCGCCTCCGCCGGCCAGGCACCGTATTTCGCGCCGGGCGTCGTGGCGGTGACGGGGATCTTGCGGAAGCCGGCCGCCTCCTGCCGCCAGCAGCTCATGATGTCGTAGTCGGACACCATGAGGTGGCCCTGCGCGCCCTGCACGGCGCCGGAGGGACCGCTTTTCGCCTCCGTCACCGCGGTCTTGGCCGGCAGCAGCCCGTGCAGGGAGCGCGCGGCGAGGTTGGGGCATCGAAAGAACAGGAGCAGGTTCCGCGCGCCGGAGGCCTGGCGCAGCGTCATCACGTCCTCCGGGTCGAAGCCGGTCTCCCGCGCCACCCGGATATCCTGGGCCGAGGCCCCGGCGCGCGCCGCCGCACTTTCGCGCTGATCCGCGAGGATTTCGCCGATGCTGACCTGCAAGCCGACCATGCCCTGACTTCCGCGTTCGGGCGGACAGCAAAGCAGAGCTGCATGGCAGCTCGGTTGCCGTCTGTTTCACGGCTTTGCGTCGCGCGCGACGCCGAGAAATCGGGCAGGCTCAACGCCATGAAATACATCCTGTACGGCGACAAGGGCTCGGGCTCCGGCCCGGTGGAGATGGCGCTGGCCGAGGCCGGAGCCGAGGTGGAGTTGCGCGAGGTGCCGCTGGAGGGCGACCACCAGCGTCGCGCGGACTACCTCGAGCTGAACCCGATGGGCCGGCTGCCGACGCTGGTGCTGCCCGGCGGCATCGTGATGACGGAAAGCCTCGCCATCCTGGTGACGCTGGCCGATCTGCATCCGGAGGCGGGGCTGCTGCCGCCGCCGGGCGACCTCGGCCGCGCCACGGCCCTGCGCTGGATGGCGCTGCTGGCCGGCGAGTTCTACCCGCACGTCACGCGCTACGACTACCCGGAGCGCTTCGGCATCGGGCCCGACCAGGCGCAGCCGGTGAAGTGGCGGGCGCAGGAGATGGGGCAGGAGGTTCTGGGCATCATCGAGCGCCACGCCGGCCTCACCGGCAATGCCGCGGCACCCTTCCTGCTCGGCGAGCGCTTCAGCGTCGCCGACCTTTACCTGGCGGTGCTGTCCCGCTGGATGGGCGGCCGGGTCTGGACGCCGGAGAACCTGCCGAAGCTGGAGGTGCTGGCCCGCGCCGTGGCGGCACGGCCGGCGGTGGCGCCGGTGTGGGAGCGGCACGGCCTGGGTTGACGGAACAGGCGGCGCGGGGCGGGATGCGCGCCAGCACATTGCCGGAGCGCCTCATGGTCCATGCCCCCGAACGCCCGCCCGAAGGCGCGCCGCCCGTTCGCGTCAACCTGTACTCGGACACGCAGACGAAGCCGACGCCCGCCATGCTGGATGCGATGATGCGGGCCGAGGTCGGCGACGAGCAGCATGGCGACGACCCCACCGTGCATGCGCTGTGCGACCGCATGGCGGCGCTGATGGGCAAGCAGGCGGCGGTGTTCATGCCGACCGGCACCATGTGCAACGTCGCCGCCACGCTGGTGCATTGCCGCCCCGGCGAGGAGATCATCGCGCATGAGACGGCGCATATCCTGACCAGCGAGGGCGGCGCCCACGCCGCGCTCGGCAGCGTGCAGATCTATCCGCTGAAGGGGCCGCGCGGCATGTACACGCCGGACGACCTGCGCGGCGCGCTGCGCGGCAAGTCCCGCCACACGCCGACGCAGCGGCTGGTGGAGGTGGAGCAGACCGCGAATACCGGCGGCGGCGCCGTCTGGGCCAAGTCGACGCTGGATGAGATCGCGGGCATCGCCCACGGCGCCGGGCTGTCCACCCACCTGGACGGCGCGCGGCTGATGAATGCCTGCGTTGCGGCCGGCGTCGCGCCCGCGGACATGGTGGCGGGCTGGGACAGCGTCTGGCTGGACTTCACCAAGGGCCTCGGCGCGCCGCTCGGCGCGGTGCTGTGCGGATCTTCCGAGTTCATCGACGAGGCCTGGCGCTGGAAGCAGCGGCTGGGCGGTGCGATGCGGCAGGCGGGGGTGTGCGCGGCCGGCTGCCTGTACTCGCTCGACCACCATGTCGACCGGCTGGCGGAGGATCACGCCAACGCCAAGGCCCTCGCGCGCGGCCTGGCGCAGATGGAGGGTGTCGAGGTGCAGGACCCGGATACGAACCTGGTGTTCTTCACGGTGGCCGGCACCGGCGTGGCGGCTGCGGATGTCATGCGGCGGGCACGGATGGAGGGGGTGCAGCTTTCCATGCTCGGCGGCAGGCTGCGCGCCTGCACGCATCTCGATGTCACGGCGCCGATGATCGAGGAGGCGCTGTCCGTCATCCGCGCGGCGCTGGCACGGGGCTGAGCCGGCGCGGCGCCCACGGCAGGCTTGGCGCCTGCCGTGGGTGGCCCATCTACGCCAGCTTCGCCAGCAGCCGCGCATGGCTGCGGGTGCCCTGGTGGAAGCAGCGCATGTCGAACTTCTCGTTCGGGCTGTGCACCTGGTCGTCCTCCAGCCCGAAGCCCATCAGCACGCTGTCCAGCCCCAGCACGTCCTTCATCGAGGACACGATGGGGATGGACCCGCCGCAGCCGATCATGGCGGCGGGCTTGCCGTATTCATCGGCCAGCGCCGCCTGCGCCGCCTTCACGAATGCGCTGTCCGCCGGCACTTCAATTCCCGGGCTGGCACCGCCGCCCTGGAAGGTCGCGGTGGCATCCGCCGGAAGCCGGGCCCGGACGAACTCCTGGAACGCCGAAAAAACCTTGTCGTGGTGCTGGCCTGGGACGAGCCGGAAGGTGATCTTGGCGTGCGCCTCGCTCGGGATCACCGTCTTGCTGCCGGCGCCGGTATAGCCACCCCAGATGCCGTTGATGTCGGCGGTCGGCCGCGCCCACAGCCGTTCCAGCGCGCCGCGATCCTTCTCGCCGACCGGCACCGACAGGCCGATGTTGCCGAGGAAATCATGCTCGGAGAAGCCCAGCGCCTGCCACTGCGCCCGCAGGTCCGGCGAAAGCTCCGGCACGCCGTCGTAGAAGCCCGGCAGCTGCACCCGGCCCTGCGCGTCGTGCAGGTCGCCCAGGATCCTGGTGATCAGGTTGTTCGGGTTCAGCGCGCTGCCGCCATACATGCCGGAATGCAGGTCCCGGCTCGCCGCCTTGATGTCGAGCTGCACGAAGCACATGCCGCGCAGGCGGGTGGACAGCGCCGGCGTGTCGATGTCCCACATGCCGGTGTCGCTGATGATGGCGACGTCCGCGCGCAGCTCCGCCACGTTGGCGGCCATGAAGGGCGCCAGGTTGGGGGAGCCGATTTCTTCCTCGCCCTCGATCACTGCGGTGATGGCGCAGGGTGGGCCGCCGGCGATGGCGTGACAGGCGCGCATCGCCTCGATCCACATCAGCACCTGGCCCTTGTCGTCCACCGCGCCGCGCGCGACCACGCGCTTGCCATGCGGGCCGTCGACGATGACGGGCTCGAAGGGCGGGCTGGTCCACAGCTCCAGCGGGTCCGGCGGCTGCACGTCGTAATGGCCGTAGTACAGCAGGTGGCGGGAGGTTCCAGCCGGACCCGGATGATGCGCCACCACCACCGGGTGCTTCGGCGTCTGCCGCAGGCTGGCCGTGAAGCCGATGTCGATGAGCTGGTCGCGGATCCACTCGGCGGCGCGGACGCAATCGGCGGCGTGATCGGGCTGGGCGCTGATCGAGGGGATGCGCAGCCACTCCACCAGGCGGCCCACGGCGGCGTCGTGGTCGGCGTCGATGGCGGACAGAAGCTGGTCGGTCAGGCTCATGCGGAAGGCTCCGTTGGCAGGGCGCGGCGGATCAACTGGAAGGCCGCGGAGACGGTGGCGGCGCGGATCGCGGTGCGGTCGCCGGGGAAGACGTGGTGCTCGGCGAGCGTGGCGCCGCCGGTGCTGGCGCAGGCCAGGTGCACCAGCCCCACCGGTTTCTCCGCGCTGCCGCCACCGGGGCCGGCGACGCCGGTGCAGGACACCGCGAGATGCGCCTGGGCATCCACCAGCGCACCTTCCGCCATGCGGCGGGCGACGGGTTCGCTGACGGCGCCGAAGGCCTCGATCATCGCGGCGGGCACGCCGACCATGCGGGTCTTGGCCGCGTTGGAGTAGGTGACGTAGCCCGCCAGCACGGTGGCGGAGGAGCCGGGGATGGCGGTCAGCGCCGCGGCGATCAGCCCGCCGGTGCAGGATTCCGCCGTGGCGAGGGTGAGGCCCCGCGCCTGGAGTTCCGCCAGCAGCGCCTGCGCATCGTCCAGGATCTTGGCTTGCAGCATCACGCGATCACTCCGGGCAGCAGCGCATGGAACGCCAGCAGGGCGATAGCGGCGAGGGCGCCCGCGATCACATCGTCCAGCATCACGCCGAAGGCGCCGGGCTGGCGGTCCGCCCAGGACACCGGCCAGGGCTTGGCGATATCCAGCAGCCGGAACAGCGCGAAGGCCAGCAGGACGCCGGGCAGGGTGGCGGCGGGCAGGGCGGCCAGCGTCAGCGCCATGCCGGCCGCCTCGTCGGCGACGAACCAGCCGGGGTCCTCCGTCTCATCGTCCAGCACCTCCCGCGCCGCCCACCAGCCGGCCACGGCGAAGACCATCGCCAGCACCAGGCAGGCGAGGGGGCCGAGCCAGGCGGCGGGGAGGATCAGCGCGGAGCCCCAGGTGCCGGGGCCCGGCCGCAGCCGGCCGACGCCGCCGAGGGTCGCGACCAGCAGGGCCGGCGTCATGCGATGCGGTCGAGGAAGGTATCGAGCGCCGCGACCGAGGCCGGTTCCTCCAGCGTCGGGCAATGGCCGGTCGCGGCGATCTCGACGAACCGCATGTCGGGCCGGGCTTCCTGCATGCGCTCCGCCGTGTCCTCCGACAGCAGTTCGGACAGCGCACCGCGCAGCAGCAGCAGCGGGGCATGGGCCAGGGCGCCGAAGGCGGGCCAGAGGTCGGGCAGCTTGCCGTCGCCGCGCATCGCCTCGGCGATGCGGATGTCCCAGCGCGGATGCCAGGCCCCGTCCGGGCCGGGGCGGTAGGTGCCGGCGGTGAAGCGGCGCCAGGCCTCGGGATCCATCACCATCGGCGGCAGGGTCTGCTTGAGGTGGTCCACAGCGGCATCCAGGCTCGGCAGGGCCGGGTCGCGCGCGACGAAGTTCTGCACGTGGTCCAGCGCCACCGGCTCCAGCACCGGCCCGACATCGTTCAGCACCACGCCGGCAATCGCGGTCGGGCGCAGGATGCCGAGGATCATGGCGAGGATGCCGCCGAAGCTGGTGCCGACGATCACCGCCCGGTGGCCATGCAGCGCGGCCATCGCATCCAGCACGTCGCGCAGGCTGTGCTCGATGCCGTAGCGCGCGGGGGACGCGGCGCGGCCGCTCTCGCCGTGGCCGGCATGGTCCAGCGCGAGGATGCGGCGGCGGCCCTCATGACGCTCCGCCAGCGCGTCGAAATCCTCCGCCGTGCGGGTCAGGCCGGGCAGGCAGAGGATGGGGGTGCGGCCCTCCGGCCCCGGATGGTCCAGCGCCGACAGCATCAGCCCGTCGCGCGCGGTGAAGGAAACCCGCCGGCTGCTCACTGGCGGCCTGCCATCAGCGCGGAAAGCGGGTGCGGCAGGTCGCCGGTGGCCGGGTTGCGGGCGCGGTAGACCACGACATTCTCGATCACGCGCTGGACATAGTTGCGGGTTTCGGAGAACGGGATCTGCTCGATCCAGTCCAGGATATGCGGCCCGTCCGGCGTGCGCGGGTCGCCATAGGTGGACAGCCACTGGTCCACGCGCCCCGGCCCGGCATTGTAGGCGGCGGCGGCCAGCGGCATGGCGCCGCCGAACCGGGCGAGCATCTGGTCGATGAAGGCACTGCCGAGCCGGAGGTTGTGCGCGGCATCGGTCGTCAGCATCGCCGTGCTGTGCGGCACGCCGAGCCGCCGCGCGACGGAGGCCGCCGTGGCCGGCAGCAACTGCATGGGCCCGCGCGCATTGGCGGAGGACACCGCCGAAAGGTCGAAATTGCTCTCCTGCCGGGTGATCGCATAGACCAGCGCCGGCTCGGCGCCGTCGCTGGGTGCCGCGTAGGGGGTGGGCCAGCCATCCTCCAGCAGCATCACGCCATCCGCCCCGGCCCGCCGCGCGATCCACACCGCATGGTCCGGCCGGCCGATGGCGACCCCGAGGCGCGCGATCAGCCAGCGATCCGCCGCATCCGGCGACAATTCCTCCAGCCGCAACAGGAAGGTGCGCGCACGGTCCGACTGCCCGAGATCGGCCAGCGTGATTGCCGCCCGCACCATGTCCCGCCCGAGGAACTGCACGCCGACCTCCTGCGCCGGGGCCGGCGAGGGCAGGCCGGAGATGCGCGCCGAAAGCTGGGCGGGGCTCTCGCCGAGCGCGAGGCTGGCCAATTGGCCGTAGAAGGTGACGGGCATCGTCGCCGCGTCCCGCCACTTCGCCTGCGCCTCCGCCGCGCGGCCCATATTCGCCAGCGCGGCGCCTTCCCAATAGGCGCTGCGCGCGCGGGTGATGACGCTGCGGCTGCCCTCGCCGACCAGGGCGAAATGGGTGCGCGCCTGGGCCGGCTCGCCCAGGCGGCGCAGTGCGATGAAGCCGGCGAGGAACTCGGCCTCCTGCCGTTCCAGGCTGGCCTCCGCCTGGCCGTGGTTCGCCGCGATGCGGTAGGCGGCGGCCGGGTCGCCGAGGCGCAGCAGCTTGCGGGACAGCACCTGGCGTTCGGTCCAGATCGCCTTGGCGGCCTCCGGCGGGATGTCCGCCTGCCAGGGCGCCGCGGCGGTCCAGATGGCGGCGGCCTCCGCATCCCGGTCGGCGCGGCGCAGCAGCCGGGCACGCTCATGCGCCACGCCGATGTCACGCACCTGGTCGAGCGCCGAATCGTTGCGGCCGCCGCGAGCGGCCAGGCGGGCGTCCAGGATGGCGCGGCGGGGCGAATCCAGCAGCGGCAGCAGGCGCGCCGCGGCGCCGGTGGCCCCGTCCCAGAATTGCCGGTCGGCGCGCCGCCAATGGTCGTCCGGCGTCAGCAGCGCCGCGTTGCGGGCCAGGAAGTCCTGCTCCGCAAAGCTGTCGCCGGCGGCATCCTGCCAGCCGAGGCGCAGCGCGGCCGTGGCCTGGGCGGGCTGGCCGGCGCGGGTCAGGGCATCGCCATGCCGTTGTGCGCCGGCCAGGCTGCGCGCCGGGTTGCGGGCGAAGTGGCGCAGCGCCAGCGCGTCGTCGCGGTCGCCCGCCAGCGCTTCCTCGGCGCGCAGCGCCAGGGTGTTGGGCAGCGGCCAGTCCGGATTCGCCTCCACCCAGGCGGCCAGTTCCGCCGCGCCGGCGCCGCTGGTCCGGTTCTGCAGCCTGGTCCAGTCCACCAGCTTGCGGACGGCGGGGTCGGCGGCGCGGGCCAGCGCCACCGCCTCCTCGAATCGGGATTGGCGCAACGCCTCCAGCGCCTGCCGGCCGGCGGCGCGGCTGGGCTCCGGCGCCCAGGGCTGGGCGAGAGCCGGGTTTGCGAGGGCGGCGAGGAGCAGCAGGGTGAGGGCAGGGCGCATCAGGTGATCCTAGCGCAGGATGGCCAAAACCTCGCGCCCTTGTCGCGCGGGGGACGGGCGACTAGCTTCCCCGGTCCTTGCAAACCACCGGATTGGCAGAAGAACATGTTCAAGGGATCGCTCGTGGCGCTGGTCACGCCCATGCAAGCCGATGGGTCCCTGGACGCCAAGGGCTTTTCGGACTTCGTGCAGTGGCAGATCGCCGAAGGCACCCAGGGCCTCATCCCCGTCGGCACCACCGGCGAGAGCCCGACGCTGAGTCACGCCGAACACCACAAGGTGGTGGATTTGTGCATCGAGGCCGCGGCGGGCCGCGTCCCGGTGATTGCCGGCACCGGGTCGAACAGCACGGCGGAGGCGGTGGATCTGACGCGCCACGCCAAGGCGGCCGGGGCCGATGCCGCGTTGGTGGTGACGCCCTACTACAACAAGCCGACCCAGGAAGGCCTGTACCTGCACTTCATGGCGATCGCGGATGCGGTCGACCTGCCCATCATCATCTACAACATCCCGCCGCGCAGCGTGGTGGACATGTCGGTCGAGACGATGGCGCGGCTGGCCAAGCATCCGAACATCGTCGGCGTGAAGGACGCGACCGCGAACCTGACCCGCCCGCAGCACACCACCGCCGCCTGCGGCCCGGATTTCTGCCAGCTGTCCGGGGAGGACCACACCGCGCTCGCCTTCCTCGCCGCCGGCGGCCACGGCTGCATCAGCGTCACCGCCAACATCGCGCCCCGGCTGTGCCGGGAGATGCACGATGCCTGGGCCGAGGGCCGCATCGGCGATGCGCTGGCGATCCAGGCGCGGCTGCTGGCGGTGCATGACGCGATGTTCTGCGAAACCTCGCCCGGCCCGGTGAAGTATGCGGCCAGCCTGCTTGGGCATGGCACGGCGCATTGCCGCCTGCCGATGGCGCCGATCGCGGAGGCCTCCCGCAGCCGGGTGCGCGCGGCGATGACAGGGGCGGGGTTGCTGAACTGAGATGGCGGAACCCCGCAAGAAGGGCCTGATCAGCCACGGCATCGCCGCGCAGAATCGCAAGGCCCGCTACGACTACAAGATCGGCGAGGAGATCGAGGCCGGCGTGATGCTGGTGGGGCCGGAGGTAAAGTCGCTGCGGGCCGGCCGCGCCACGCTGACGGAGGCCTGGGCCGGCGAGCGCGACGGGGAGATGTGGCTGTTCAACTGCTACATCCCGGAATGGCAGGCCGGCAGCCATGTCGCGAAGTTCGAGCCGCGCCGCCCGCGCAAGCTGCTGCTGCACCGCAAGCAGGTGCAGAACCTGGCCGCCAGCATCGCGCGGGACGGCATTTCGCTGGTGCCGCTCGATATCCACTTCAATGAGCGCGGCGTGGCGAAGATCCTGCTCGGCGTCGGCGAGGGCAAGAAGAAGCACGACAAGCGCGCGGCGATCGCGGAGCGCGACTGGTCGCGCGACAAGGCCCGGCTGATGCGGGACCGCGGCTAGCCGCCAGGCTCCGGCTCTGCGACCTTCCGCGAGGGTTGAGCGGGGGCGTCGCGATGCGTGCCGGTTGGTTGATCGGGCTGTTGTGGCTGGCGGGCTGCGTGGCGCCGGCGGTGCGGTCGGATGTGGCGCCAGCGCCTGTCGCGGAGCCGGGACTGCTCGAGATCCCGGTGCCAGGTACCGGCCAGTCCATCTCCGCGCGGCTCTGCCGTCCAACCGTGGCAGGACCCGTCCCACTGGCCGTCATCAACCATGGCTCGCCGGCACGGGCCGCCGCGCGGCCTGGCATGCGGCCCGTGGCCTGCGCGGCGGAGGCGGTGCAATGGTTCACCGCGCGCGGCTTCGCGGTGCTGCTGCCGCTGCGGCGCGGCTATGGCGCGGCGGGCGGGCGCTGGGCGGAAGGTTTTGGCGCCTGCGACAGCCCGGACTATGCCCGCGCCGGGCGCGAATCGGCCCTGGATATCGAGGCGGCCATCCTGCACGCGCTGCGCCTGCCGGGCATCCGGCCGGGCGGGGTCGTCGTCGTCGGGCAATCGGCCGGCGGTTGGGGCGCGCTGGCGCTGGCGGCGGACCGGCCCGCGGGCGTCGCCGCTGTGGTCAACATGGCGGGCGGCCGCGGCGGCTGGGCCGGCGGTGTGCCAGGGCAGGTCTGCGCGCCCGGCCGGCTGGTGGCGGCGGCCGGCGAATATGGCCGGTCCGCCATCCTGCCGACGCTGTGGCTGTACACCGCCAATGACAGCTTCTTCGGCCCGGAGCTGGCGGCCGGGATGCACCGCGCCTTCACGGCCTCGGGCGGGCGGGCGGAACTGCGGGCGCTGCCGGCCTTCGGCACCGATGGCCACGCGCTGTTCTTCGGCGCCGGCGGCAGCGCGGTCTGGGGGCCGATGGTGGAGGCGTTCCTGCGCCAGCAGGGCTTTACCAGCCGTACTCCATGAGCCGACCCTTGCATCCGGCAAAGCCAACTTCACCTATCCTCCAGCAGGAGGCGGCGATGGCCGAGGATGACGACGTCCCGCTCAGCGGCCAGATTCGGGACAGGCTGGTGGAGGCCAAGCAGGGCTGGGCCCGCGATGGCCGCCTGCTGACCGGCACCACCGCCGACCCCGCCGCCACGCGCATGCCGCCCGGCCAGCGACTGGTAACGGATTTCCCGGTGCTGGACCTCGGCGTGCAGCCGGACGTGGCGCCGGAGAAGTACCGGCTGCGGGTGGAAGGCCTGGTTGCCGCCCCGCTGCGGCTGACGCTCGACGAATTCCTGGACTTGCGGCAGGCGACGCGGACCAACGACATCCACTGCGTCACCCAATGGTCGCGCTACGACAACCTCTGGGAGGGTGTGCCGGTGCCGGAGCTTCTGGCGCTCGCCCGGCCGAAGGACGAGGCGCGCTTCGTCAGCCTGACCAGCTACGACGGCTACACCACCAACCTGGCGATCGAGGATTTCGCCCGGCCGGACAACCTGTTCGCCCATGCCTGGGCCGGCGCGCCGCTGGAGCGGAAGCATGGCGGCCCGGTGCGGCTGGTGGTGCCGCATCTGTATTTCTGGAAAAGCCCGAAATGGCTGACCCGCATCGAATTGCTGCGGGAGGACCGGCCGGGCTTCTGGGAGGTGCGCGGCTACCACAACCGCGGCGATCCCTGGATGGAGGAACGCTATGGCTGATGTCTCCCGCCGCGCCCTGCTGGCCACGCCGATGCTGATGGCGGCCGCACCGGGCGGCACGGCCTTCGATTTCCGGCTGGAGTCGCTGGAAGGCGGCCCGCTCGCGCTGTCCGATTTCCGCGGCCGGGCGCTGCTGGTGGTGAACACCGCCAGCTTCTGCGGCTTCACCCCGCAATACGAGGCGCTGCAACGCCTGCATGACCGGTTCGAGCCGCAGGGCCTGACGGTGCTGGGCGTACCCTCCAACGATTTCCGCCAGGAAAGCACCGACGAGGCCAGGATCCGGGAGTTCTGCGAGACGGTCTATGGCATCACCTTCCCCATGGCCGGGCTGACTTCGGTGCGCGGGCCGCGCGCGCATCCGCTTTTCGCCTGGCTCGCGGCGCGGGCCGGCGGGCCACCACGCTGGAACTTCCACAAGTTCCTTGTGACGCGGGACGGCATTGCCGTGCGGTCCTTCACCACCGGGACGGCGCCCGACAGCCCGACCCTGGTGGGCGCGGTGGAGGCGGCGCTGGCCGGGCGCGCATTGGCCTGACCCGTACGGGCCTGACGCGGGTCAATGCAGGCGAGTCTGCAACTTTCATGACGCCACTTCGTTGGGGGGCTGTCGTGAGAGAGGGACAGTCATGAACAGCATCGTCTACATCGTCGGCGCCGTAGTCATCGTCATCGCCATCCTGAGCTTCCTCGGCCTGCGCTGAGGTTCAGGGCGGGGCGGGGACCGGCTGGTCCCAGCCCCGCCAGGCACGCCGCGCCATCCACAACGCCAACCCGAGGCCGCCGATCAACCCGCCGAGCGGCATGATGGCGAAGACCACGCCCATCGCGAAAGCGCCCTCGCGCTGCGAGACATCCAGCACCGCCCCAAGCCCCGCCGCCACGAACAGGCTGGTCAGCGCGCCGAGGATGGCGCCGCCGAGGAAGCCGCCGATGCCACGCATCGCGGCATGACCCAACCGGGTCGGCCGCGCACCGTGCCGCGCGCCGCCGGCCGCCCCGGCCAGGGCGATGACCGCGACCAGCACCCACAACCCGGGTATCGACGGAACCAGTTCTGGCGACAGCAGAAATTCCAACAGGATGAAGGCGACCAGGAAGCCCAGGGGCAGCGCCATGGCGGCGCCCAGCAGAAAGCCGACCAGCGCCCGCCCGGGCGAACTAGGTTTCCGCCCGGGTGGCAGCGGCGCCGGCCCGAGCCTCCCGCGCAGCGTCATCAGCCGGTCGAACAGCGCCTCGCCGTCCTTCGGCGTGCCATCGGGCTGCATCGGCCAGGCCTCCACCATCACCCGCGTCCCTTGGTCGAGGCGCGGCGCAAGCTCGCGCAGCAGCGCATCGAGCGTGGGGCCGAAGACCTCCTGGCCGGTTGCGAGGCGCGCGAGGCGGCTGGTCTCCGGCATGGCTCGGGGCCTCATTCCAGACGGGTGACGATGTCCTGGACCACCGCCTCGAACATCTCGGTCGTGAGCCGTCCGGTGTTCGTGTTGTAGCGGCTGACATGGTAGCTGTCGGCCAGCAGCGTGCCATCCGGAAGGGCGTGCACGGCGCCATGCGCGAAGCGGAAGCGCGCCGCCGGAATGCGGTGGCTTTTCAGCCAGGCATTGTGTGCCACCAGCCCCAGGGCCAGCACGATGCGCAGGTTGGGCATGGCCTCGCGCTCGGCGATGACGAAGCGGTTGCAGGTGGCGGTCTCGGCCGGCGTCGGCAGGTTCTCGGGCGGCACGCAGCGCACCGCATTGGCGATGCGCACGCCGCGCAGCCGCATGCCATCGGCCGGGTCTTCCCCGTACGCGCCCGTCGCCAGGCCGTATTTCAACAGCGTCGCATACAGCAGCTTGCCGGCATGGTCGCCGGTGAAGGGCCGCCCGGTGCGGTTCGCGCCCTTCACCCCCGGCGCCAGGCCGAGGACCAGCAGCCGTGCCTCGCGCTGGCCCCAGCAGGGCACGGGGCCGTTGTGCCAGTCCGGCCACTTGGCGCGGTTCTCCAGCCGGTAGGCGACGAGGCGGGGGCAGAGGGGGCAGTCACGGCCCGGGCTGTCCAAGGCTTGGTCAATCCTGAAGGTGGCGGTATGGCGCCAGGATGATCCTTGTCGCGCTCGGCGCCAACCTCCCCGGGCCGGATGGGCGCGATGCGCTTGCCACCTGCCGTGCCGCCGCCGCCGCGCTGGATGCGCTGCCGGGGCTGCGGCTGCGGGCGCTGTCCCGCTGGTACGCGACGGCGCCGGTGCCGGCCGACCCGGCTTCGCCCGACTACGTGAATGGCGTGGCGCGGCTTGAAGGGCAGGCGCCGGACCCGGCTACGCTGCTGGCGGCGTTGCAGGCGGTGGAGGGGCGGTTCGGACGGGTGCGGCCCTATCCCAACGCGCCACGGACCCTGGACCTGGACCTGATCGACCTGGACGGGCTGGTGCGGGATGCGCCGGACCCCGTGCTGCCGCACCCACGGGCGCATATGCGGGCCTTCGTGCTGGCGCCGCTGGCGGATGTGGCGCCGGGCTGGGTGCATCCGGGCTTGAAGCGTACGGTCGGCGGGCTGCTGGCGGCGGTCGGGCTGGAAGGCTTTCGCGTGCTTGCGGAATCCGGCCTGGATGGCTACATGGAAGGTTCATCATAGGGGTGGGGAAGGGAGTCCTGCGCGCGATCCTCGCGCCTCGGGTTCCATATCCGCACCCCGCGCATCGGGATTGGAGCCGCCATGGCCCGCGTCACAGTCGAGGACTGCATCCTCCGCGTCCCCAACCGCTTCGAGCTGGTTCTGCATGCCGCGCAGCGCGCCCGCAACGTCAGCCGGGGTGAGGAACTGACAGTCGAGCGTGACAACGACAAGAACCCGGTCGTGGCGCTCCGCGAGATCGCCGAGGGCACCGTCGACCTGGACCTGCTGCAGGCCGACCTGGTGAAGTCGCTGCAGCGCGCGCCGGAGCCGGAGCCGGCCGAGGAGGAGGTGCTGGACCTCATCGCGACGGACGAGAACATCTTCGGCGTCATGGATGTGAACGAGGAGCAGATCGGCGATGGCGCCGGGCTGGAGGACCTCTCGGCCGACGACATCGAGGCGGCGATTGCCGCCGAACTCGGCGGGAAGCGCTGACCGAGGGCTGTCGGCGCGGGGGCCCGCCCCCCGCGCAACGAACAACGGCCAACCGCGGCCGCAAATGAACGCGCCCGGCGAGCAGGCAGCGGTCTCGCTGCCCTCCGTGCCCGAAATCCCGCCCATCCAGGGCGAGACCATCGGCCAGGAACTTGCCCGCCTCGTCGCCGCCTATTCCCCGCGCAGCGACACCTCGATCATCGAGCGCGCCTGGATTACCGCCGCCGCGGCGCATGAGGGGCAGAAGCGCGACAACGGCGACCCCTACATCATCCATCCCGTCGCCGTGGCCCGCACCCTGGTGCAGTACCGGCTGGATGCCGCCTCCATCGCCACCGCGCTGCTGCACGACGTGGCGGAGGATACCAAGGTTGGCTTGGCGGAGCTGGAGAAGCAGTTCGGCCGCGAAGTCGCCCGGCTGGTGGATGGCGTCACCAAGCTGACCCGGCTGGAACTGCAATCCGAGCGTACCAAGCAGGCCGAGAATTTCCGCAAGCTGGTCCTGGCGATGAGCGAGGATATCCGGGTGCTGCTGGTGAAGCTGGCGGACCGGCTGCACAACATGCAGACGCTGCATTTCGTGCCGCAGGAAGCCCGCCGCCGGAAGACCGCCCGCGAAACCATGGAAATCTACGCGCCACTGGCCGAGCGCATCGGCATGGACGCGCTGAAGACCGAGATGGAAACTCTGGCCTTCCGCGAGTTGGAGCCTGACGCTTCTCAGTCCATCGTTGCCCGCCGCGGCTTCCTCTACGGCCAGGGCGCCGACCTGATCGCGGAAATCCGCACCGACCTGCGGCGCGTGCTGGAGGAAGCCGGAATCGACCTGCTGGAGCTGACGGGCCGGGAGAAATCGCCCTACGCCATCTGGCTCAAGATGCACGGCAAGAGCATCGAGTTCGAACAGTTGTCCGACATCATGGCGTTCCGCGTCATCGTTCCGGACCAGGCGGCCTGCTACCAGGCGCTCGGGGTGCTGCACTCGGCCTACCGGGTCGTGCCGGGGCGGTTCAAGGACTACATCTCCACCCCCAAGACCAACGGCTACCAGTCGATCCACACCGGGCTGACGGTGCCGGAACGCCGCAACGCCAAGATCGAGGTGCAGATCCGCACGCGGGAGATGCACGAGGTCGCGGAGTACGGCGTCGCCGCGCATTGGATCTACAAGCAGGGCGGCGCCGCGGCGCGCGACCAGCACAAGTTTCCCTGGGTGAAGGCGCTGCTGGAAATCCTGGAACAGGCCAGCGAGCCGCAGGAATTCCTGGACGCCACGCGGCTCGAACTGCACAGGGACGAGGTGTTCTGCTTCACGCCGAAGGGCGAGCTGATCGCGCTGCCGCGCGGGTCCACCTGCGTGGACTTTGCCTACCAGGTGCACAGCCAGGTCGGCGACCAGTGCGTCGGCGCCAAGATCAACGGCCAGATCAAGCCGCTGCGCACGCCGCTGGAGAACGGCGACCAGGTCGAGATCATCACCGCCCGCGGCGGCACGCCAAACCCGCAATGGGCACGCTTCGTCGTCACGGGAAAGGCGCGCGCCCGCATCCGCCGCTTCATGCACGCCGAACAGCGCAAGGTGCAGCAGCAGGAAGGCCGTGCGGCGATCGCCAAGGCGTTCCGGCAGGAAGGCGTCGAGTTCTCCGAGAAGCAGATGGAGCCGGCGCTGAAGGCGCTGAAGCAGACCAACTTCGAAGAGATGTGCCTGCTGGTCGCCGCCGGCACCCTCTCCGCCAAGGACGTGCTGCACGCCATCTATCCCGAGTTGCGCGGGCCGCCGCGCGCCGCCGATTCGCTGCCGCTCGCGCGGTCCCGCCCGCGCGCCGTGCCGCTCGCCAAGGGCGGCTTCAAACGCGACGTGACCATGGGCATCACCGGGCTGGTGGCGGGGATGGAGGTGCATTTCGCCGGCTGCTGCCACCCGCTGCCCGGCGACCGCATCCTCGGCATCGTCACCACGGGCAAGGGCGTGACGGTCCACAAGACGGATTGCCACAACCTGTCCGGCTTCGCCGAAAGCCCGGAGCGCTTCATCGACGTGGACTGGGATTATGCCGGCGGCGCCGGCGTCGCCCATACCGGGCGGATCGAGGTGGTGACCGGCAACGATCGCGGCGCGCTCTCCGCGGTGACGGAGGCGATCGCGCGGCAGGAAGGCGCCATCGAGAACATCCGCATCGTCCATCGCGGCCCCGACTTCACCGAAATCGCGGTGGATGTGGAAGTGCAGGATTTGCGCCACCTGTCCAACATCATCGCGGCACTGCGGGCCTTGCAGGGCGTGGCCCAGGTCGAGCGATCCAAGGGGTGACCGCCCCCGATGGCCCCCCGGATAGCCACCGGGCGCAGCCGCCGCTGCGGCGGCGAGTACCGGAGGGCTGAATCGGGTGCGCAAAACATGATCATCGGCCTCGGCAGCGACATCATCGACATCCGCCGCATCGAACGCGTCATCGGCAAGTATGGCGACCGCTTCCTGGAGCGCATCTTCACCCCTGCCGAGCGCGCCAAGGCGAACCGGCGGACCGAGAAGATCCGCGCCGCCACCTACGCCAAGCGCTACGCGGCGAAGGAGGCCGCCTCCAAGGCGCTCGGCACCGGCTTCCGGGCCGGGGTGTTCTGGCGCGACCTCGGCGTGGTGAACCTGTCCTCCGGCCAGCCGACGCTGCGCATGCAGGGTGGGGCCGCGGCGCGGCTGGCCGCCATCACGCCCGCCGGGCATGCCGCGCATGTGGCGCTGACGATGACGGATGAGTTTCCCTACGCCCAGGCGATGGTCATCATCACCGCCGTGCCGCTGCCGCGCCTGGCGGGCGCCTAGTGGCGCTTTCCTTGACAGGTCGGGTCGTGGCGGGCTCTATCCCGCCCCGTAGAGACGCGTCCGGCATTTGGGGCGTCCGTTGAGGATGCCCGCGCAAATTCCTACCATGGCCAAACAGAAGTCGGGCGGCTGGCTCGAGTCCATCAAGACCGTGGTCTATGCCGGGCTGATCGCCATCGGTATCCGCACGGTCGCCTTCGAACCCTTCAACATCCCCTCCGGCAGCATGATTCCGACCCTGCTGGTGGGCGACTACCTGTTCGTCTCGAAATATTCCTACGGCTATTCGCGCCATTCCATGCCGTTCAGCCCGAACCTGTTCGATGGCCGCATCTTCGGCAGCCTGCCCGAACGCGGCGACGTCGCGGTGTTCAAGCTGCCGCGGGACAATTCGACGGACTACATCAAGCGCATCATCGGCCTGCCCGGGGACCGCATCCAGGTCCGCGCCGGCGTGCTGCACCTGAACGGCCAGCCGGTGCGGCGCGAGCTGGTCGGCCCCTTCACGGTGGAAGGCGACGGCCCCCGCCTGATCGTGCGCGAGTACCGGGAAATCCTGCCGCCGCAGCCGGGGGTGGAGCCGCACACGCACTACATCCTCGAGATGTCGGACGACCAGCGCTACGACAACACCCAGGAATTCCGGGTGCCCGAGGGCCACGTCTTCGCCATGGGCGACAATCGCGACAACAGCCTGGACAGCCGCGAGCAGAACGCCGTCGGCTTCATCCCGGTGGAGAACCTGGTCGGCCGGGCCGAGTTCATCTTCTTCTCCGTCGATGGCTCCGCCCGCTGGTGGGAAGTCTGGGGCTGGCCGATGGCGATCCGGTGGAGCCGCCTGCTCAGCGCAGTTCGGTGACCACCTGGATGAAGCCTTCTCCCCCCACAGGGGGGAGAGGGTTGGGTGAGGGGGGCATGCCCGAATGAACACCCCCGATGACCCCGTCGCGGCGCTCGCCGCCCGCCTGCCGCACCAGTTCCAGCGGCCGGAGCTTCTGCATCATGCGCTGACCCACCGTTCCGCCGCCGATCCCCGCCGGCAGATGCTGGACAGCAACGAGCGCCTGGAATTTGTCGGTGATCGCGTGCTGGCGCTGGTCATGGCCGAATGGCTGGCCGAGCGCTTCCCGCAGGAACGCGAGGGCGATCTCGGCAAGCGCCTGGCGGTGCTGGTGGCGCAGGACAGCCTGGCGCGGGTGGCGGTGGCACTCGGCATCGGCCCGGCGTTGCGGGTGACGCCGAATGAGGAACGCAGCGGCGTCCGCAACCGGGCCAGCGTCCTGTCCGATGCGCTGGAGGCGCTGCTGGGCGCGCTGTATGTCGATGGTGGGCTGGAGGCTGCGCGGTCGCTGATCCGGCGGGAATGGGATGCGCTGCTGGAAGGGCCGCTGCGGCCGCCCGTCTCGCCGAAAAGCCGCCTGCAGGAATGGAGCCTTGGGCGCGGGCTCGGGCTGCCGGAATATGTCATGATGTCCACCACCGGTCCTTCCCATAGTCCGGTCTTCATCGTCCGCGCCCTGGTGGCGGGGCGGGAGGCGGAAGGGACGGGCGACAACAAGCGCGCCGCGGAACAGGCGGCGGCGGAGAAGCTTTTGAAAGTATTGGGTGCGGCATGAGCGAGACGCAGGCTGCCGAACTTCCGCGCCGCTGCGGGCTGGTCGCCGTGGTGGGCGCGCCCAACGCGGGCAAGTCCACGCTGGTGAACACGCTGGCGGGCACCAAGGTGTCCATTGTCTCGCCGAAGCCGCAGACCACGCGCTTCCGCATCCGCGCCGTGGTCATGCAGGGCCAGGCGCAGATCGTGCTGGTGGACACGCCCGGCATCTTCGCCCCGCGCCGCCGGTTGGACCGTGCCATGGTCGCCGCCGCCTGGGGCGGGGCGCAGGATGCGGACCTCGCGCTGCTGATCGTCGATGCCCGGGCCGGGCTGACCGATGAGGTGCGCGGCATCACGGAGAAGCTGAAGAAGGGCGGGCGGCGCGCCATGCTGCTGCTCAACAAGGCCGATCTGGTGGACCCGCCCCGGCTGCTGCCCCTGGCGCGCGACCTGAACGAGATTTTGCCCTTCGCCGAGACCTTCATGGTGTCCGCGCTGAAGGGCAAGGGACTCGACCGGGTCATGCAGGTCCTGGCGGAAAACGTGCCGGAAGGCCCCTGGCTGTTCCCCGAGGACGATCTTTCCGACCTGCCGCAGCGCATGCTGGCCGCCGAGATCGTGCGCGAACAGGTGCTGCGCCAGACGCATGAGGAAGTGCCGCACCACGCGACCGTCGAGACCGAGACCTGGACCGAGCGCAAGGACGGCAGCGCCCGGATCGACGTGACCATCTACGTCACGCGCTCCACCCAGAAGGCGATCCTGATCGGCGATGGCGGCGCCAAGATCAAGTCGATCGGCCAGCAGGCGCGGCGCGAGCTGGAGCAACTGCTGGAACGCCGCATCCACCTGTTCGTCAACGTCAAGGAACGCGCCGGCTGGGACGAGGAGCGCGGGCGGATCAGGGCGCTGGGGCTGGACGACCAGGGCTGATGGGCGCGGCCCGGTGCTGGCGCCAATGCGCCAGCAGGTCGGCCGCCACCTTCATCACCACCAGCAGCGCCACCGCCACCGTCGCGTCGCCCAGCGCCATGGCGAGGACGCCGCCGAAGATCACCACCAGGTGCAGCAGCACCACCCGGCCATAGGGCTGGACCATCAGCGTCCGTTCCTCGACCTCGCGCCACTCGCCGCCGCCCAGGAAGTTGAGGGCGAAGGACAGCGCATGGCTGGCCGCCAGGGCCAGCAAGGCCAGCAGCAGGCCCTCCGGCGCCAGCAGCACCGCCACCGCCGTGCCGAGCGTTTCCCTCGGCGGACCCATGAGTTCGGCCAGGAAGGTGCCGTGGACGAAGGTGAAGATGCCGTAGTGCAGGGTGAAGAACGGCATCAGCACCAGCATCGCCAAGGCCCGGCGCAGCACCAGCACGCTGGCCATGCGCAGCAGTTGCAGCAGCCCGATGACGACGTTCTCGGCCCAGAACAGCAGCATGATGTCGTAGCTGGACCACAGCCCAAGCAGCACCCCGCCCAGCGGCACCAGGTTCGCCGCCACCAGCGCGGCGGAGGAGACCAGCAGCGGCGTCTGCAGCACGGCAAGCATCATCAGCCTTCCCAGCAGCCCGACGAACGCCCACCTTGGCCTCCGTGAGCATCGAATGGACCGCACCGGCAATCATCCTCGACATCCGCCCGCATGGCGAGGGTGGCGCCATCGCGACGCTGCTGACCGAGCAACACGGCCGCCATGCCGGCCTCGCCAAGGGCGGCAGCTCCCGCGGCCAGTCGGCGTTGTGGCAGCCGGGCAACCTGGTGGAGGCGCGCTGGGTGGCGCGGCTGCCGGAGCAGCTCGGCGCACTGTCCGCCGAGATGGTGCACCCCGCC
This sequence comes from Falsiroseomonas sp. E2-1-a20, assembly GCF_051433195.1. Taxonomy (NCBI): domain Bacteria; kingdom Pseudomonadati; phylum Pseudomonadota; class Alphaproteobacteria; order Acetobacterales; family Roseomonadaceae; genus Falsiroseomonas; species Falsiroseomonas sp. E2-1-a20. The sequence continues at coordinate 395,535 of NZ_JBHMFT010000003.1, forward strand.
GCGGCGCTGGCGATGGAGGACCCGCTGGCGCTCGCCGCCCTGCGCTCCGCCTGTGCCGTCGCCGAGGGCGCGCTGCCGGAACGGGAGGCGCATCCGCGCAGCTTCCACGGCCTGGTCGCCTTCATCGCCACCCTGGCCCGCGGCACCGACCTTGCCTTGCCCGACCTGGTGCGGTGGGAGGCCGATTTGCTGGCCGATCTCGGCTACGGCCTGGATTTCTCCGCCTGCGCGGTGACGGGCGGGCGGGAGGACCTGGCCTTCGTCTCGCCGAAATCGGCCCGCGCCGTCTCCGCCGCCGCCGCCGGGGAATGGCGCGACCGGCTGCTGCCGCTGCCGGCCTTCCTGCTGGGGCAGGGGCCGTCCGGCCCGGTGGATTGGGCGGCGGGGTTGCGCCTGACCGGGCACTTCCTGGCGCGGGACGTCTTCGGCGTGCACAACAGGGGCCTGCCGGCGGCGCGGGACCTGCTGGTGGACCGCGTCACCACCCTGGCCTCGCCCGCCGCCAGCGGCTAAACCCACCCTGAACAAAGCACGAATCACGCACCATGCCGGATGACATCAAGGGCCTGCCCCCGGAAGGCGGCGACATGCGGGAGACCGGGCTGGCCGATGCGCTGTCCGAGCGCTACCTGGCCTATGCGCTGTCCACCATCGTCAGCCGATCGCTGCCGGATGTGCGGGACGGCCTGAAGCCTGTGCACCGGCGCCTGCTGCACGCAATGAACCAGTTGAAGCTGGACCCCAGCGGCGGCTTCAAGAAATGCGCCCGCATCGTCGGCGACGTGATGGGCAAGTACCACCCGCATGGCGATAGCTCGATCTATGAGGCGCTGGTCCGACAGGCACAGGATTTCGCCGCGCGCTACCCGCTGGTCGAGGGCCAGGGCAATTTCGGCAATATCGACGGCGATAACGCCGCGGCCATGCGCTACACCGAGGCCCGCCTCACCGAGGTCGCCCAGGCGCTGCTGGAGGGCATCGAGGAGGATTCGGTCGATTTCCGCGCCACCTACGATGGCGAGGACCGCGAACCGCTGGTGCTGCCGGCGGCGTTTCCGAACCTGCTCGCCAACGGCGCGGCCGGCATCGCGGTGGGCATGGCGACCTCGATCCCGCCGCACAATGCCGGCGAGCTTTGCGCCGCCGCGCTGGTGCTGATCGAGCGGCCGGAGGCCGGCATCGACGAGTTGCTGGCACATGTGAAGGGCCCGGACTTCCCGACCGGCGGGCTGCTGGTCGAAAGCCCGGAGTCGATGCGGGAGGCCTATGCCACCGGCCGCGGCGGTTTTCGGCTGCGCGCGCAATGGACCGAGGAGAAGCTGAAGAACGGCACCTGGCAGATCGTCGTCACCGAGATCCCCTACCAGGTCCAGAAGTCCCGCCTGATCGAACAGATCGCGGCGCTGATGGAAGAAAAGAAGCTGCCGCTGCTGGGCGACGTGCGGGACGAATCGACCGACGTTGTCCGCCTGGTGCTGGAGCCGAAGGCGCGCAGCGTCGATGCGAAGATGCTGATGGAGACGCTGTTCCGCCACACCCAGCTGGAGACGCGCTTCCCGCTCAACATGAACGTGCTGGACGCCAACCGCACCCCGCGCGTGATGGGGCTGCGGGAGGTGCTGCGAAGCTGGCTCGACCATCGCCACGTGGTGCTGGTGCGGCGGTCGGAGCATCGGCTGGCGGCGATCGCGCGGCGGCTGGAGATCCTCGACGGCTACCTCATCGTCTACCTGAACCTGGACGAGGTGATCCGCATCGTGCGGGAGGAGGACCGCCCGAAGGACGCGCTGATGGTCGCCTTCGGCCTGACCGACACCCAGGCCAACGCCATCCTCGACATGCGCCTGCGCGCGCTGCGCAAGCTGGAGGAGATGGAAATCCGCAAGGAGCACAAGAAGCTCTCGGCGGAACAGGCGAAGCTGCGCGGCCTGATGACCAGCGAGGCGAAGCGCTGGAAGGCGATTGCCGACGAGATCGCGGAGACCCGGCGCAAGTTCGGCGAGGAGACGGCGCTGGGCCGCCGCCGCACCATCCCCGGCACGATCGAGGCCGGGGCGGTCGTGGACGAGACGGCGTTCATCGAGCGCGAGCCGATCACCATCATCCTGTCGGAGAAGGGCTGGATCCGCGCGCAGAAGGGGCATCTCGGCGCCGATGCGGAACTGCGCTTCAAGGAAGGCGACAGCCTGAAGCAGGCGATCCATGCGGAAACCACGGACCGCATCGTGGTGCTGGCGACCAACGGCAAGGCCTACACCGTGAAGGCGGATGCGCTGCCGCGCGGCCGTGGCGATGGCCAGCCGGTGCGGCTGCTGCTGGACCTGACCAATGGCGACGACGTGGTGACGCTGTTCGTCCACAAGGACGGACGCCGCTTCCTGGTCGCCGCCACCGACGGCAAGGGCTTCGTGGTGAAGGGCGAGGACCTGCTGGCGGAAAAGCGCACCGGCAAGCAGGTTCTGGTGGTCGATGCGGCGGTCGAAGCGCTGCTGTGCGTTCCGGTGGAGGGCGACTGCGTCGCCGTCACCGGCAGCAACAACCGCCTGCTGGTCTTCCCGCTGGACCAGGTGCCGGAAATGTCGCGCGGCCGCGGCGTGCAGCTTCTGCAACTGAAGGATGGCGCCACGCTGCTCGATGCCCAGGTCTTCGCGGCGAAGGAGGGCCTCGCCTGGCGCCACGGCGGCGGCGTGAAGCTGGAGACGGATCTGCGCACCTGGCGCGGCCAGCGCGCCGGTGCCGGCAAGATGCCGCCCGACCGCTTCCCGAAGACCCGCAAGTTCGGGGTCTGACGCCGCCCCACATCCTTGTGGACAGGCCACCGCCGGCATGATCCGCTTCCCCATCCTCGGGGGAGGCGGCCATGCCAAGGCGGAAGAAGCCCGTGCCGGCGGTGCGCGACAGCACCACCATCGTCTTCGCCACCAACCGCCATCGCCTGTCGGACAGGTTCTGGGAGGAGGCGGACATCGTCCCCGGCACCATCCAGCGGCTGTGGCTCGGACGCGCCCGGATCGGCTGGGTCGGCGACCCGATGGAGACCGAATCCGGCCGGCAGCTGCTGGAGGCGCCGGAGATCAGCGGGGAGGATGACTTCACCGACCCCGCCGCCGGCAGCAACGCCCGCGTGCTGGATGCCTGGCTGGCCGAGGCCGCCGCCCGCGGCGCGGTGCCGCTGTTCTACATCCACGGCTTCGGCAACGGCTTCGGCGATGCGCTGCAACGCGCGGCGCAGATCGAGGAATTCTACGACGGGGAAAAGCTGGCGCTCGCCCCCCTGGTCTTCTCCTGGCCCTCCGATGGCCGCGTGCTGGACCCGCAGCTTTTCGCCGCCGATGCCGGGGTGAAGGCGCAGTACCTGGACGACCAGCGGGACGCGATGAACTCCGCCCCCGCTCTGGCGCGGCTGCTGCGGGAGGTCTGGCGGGCACGCCAGCGGGCCGCGGCCGGCATGGACCCGCACACCGGGACGCCGCCCCGCCTGGTGCTGCTGGCGCACAGCATGGGCAACCTCGCCCTGGCCAGCGGCCTCGCCGCGATGAACAACGGGCTGCTGACGCGCGAACTCGCCGGCCTGTTCGCGCAGGCCGTGCTGGCCAGCGCCGACCTGCCCGACACCTGCTTCGAGCCGGGCCAGCCGATGCGCCTGCTGCCGCTGATCGCGGACCAGGTGACGGTCTGCATCAGCCATGACTGCACGCTGTCCGTCGCCAGCCAGTTCGCCAACGGCAACAAGCGGCTCGGCCATTACGGCCCGGCGCGGCTGGATCTGGTGCCGGAGGGGGTGGAGGTGGTGGACTACTTCCTCGGGCTGGATGCCGGGTCGCGCGACCGCATCCTGGCCAAGGGCGGCACCGAATGGGACGTGGTGCAGCACCAGTGGTACCGCAACGACCTGAAGGCCCGGGCGGCGCTGACGGCGCTGTTCCAGGGCAGGCCACCGCCGCACAAGCCGCTGGATGCAGCGCTCCGGGTGGAGGCCGGGCGCTGCCGGCACGCGATCCTGGGGTAGCGCCGGCAGTACGAACCAACCCGGCGGCGAACTACCGGGCCAGGGCCGCCGTCGTGATCCGCGCCAGGAAGTCGACGAAGTGCCGGACCTTCGGGCTGGTCGCGGCCTGCACGGTGTACAGGGCGTGCAGCGGCAGCGGGCTGGGCGCCTGATGCGGTGCAACCTCCACGAGGCGGCCTTCGGCGAGGTCGGCCCGGCACAGGAATTCCGGCAGCCAGGCGGCACCGGCCCCGGACAGCGCCAGGGCGTGCCGCACCAGCGGGTCCGATGCCTCGACCCGCTGGCTGGCACGGCCCCCCGCAAAGCCAATGACGCGGTTAAAGCGGCCGCGCCCTGGTTGCAGGGCCCCGGCCTCCTCCAGCAGGCGGTGCGCTGCCTCCGGTGCAAGACCAGCCAGGGCCGATGGGCTGGCGAGGAGGCGCAGGCTACTGGCGCCGATCCGGCGGGCGAGCAGGGCGCTGTCCTCCAGCGCCCCGACCCGGACGAGGATGTCGATCTCCGGCTTGTTCGCGCCCGCGACGTGGGAGGAAACCTCCAGCGCCACCTCCAGCGCCGGATGGTCGCGCAGGAACTCCGGCAGGCGCGGCGCCAGGATATGGCTGGCGAACAGCGACGGCACGTTCACCCGCAGCAGGCCCCTCGGGGCGGTGAAGCTCGCCTGCACGGCGGCCGCCGCGCCATCCACCAGCGCCACCACCTGCACGGCATGATCCAGCAGCACGCGGCCGGCATCTGTCAGCCGAAGCCCATCGCGGGCACGGTCCAGCAGCGCGGCCCCCGCCTCCGCCTCCAGCCGGGCCAATTGCCGGCTGACCGAGGATTTGGGGCGCCGCAGGAGCCGCGCCGCACCGGTGAGGCTCCGCGCCTCCGCGAGGCGGAGAAAGACGCGCAGGTCGTCGCTGTTCACATCCGGCGCCCGTTCCAGACCGGGAACGGCGCGTCCCGGCGGCGGACCTGCCAGTGGGCGGGCCGGGCCAACACATGGTCCGGCATCCCAACAAGGACAGGATCCCATCCATGACCAACCCGGCCCTGCGGCGCATGACGCCCGAGAGCGCGGTGATCGCCTATGTCGACTACGTCACCGGGCTCGACAACCTGATCACGACGATCCCGGGCCCCGTCTTCCGCAACAACATCCAGGCCTTCGCCAGCCTCTCGGCCCTGTTCAAGCTGCCGACCGCCGTGTTCGGCGAGGAGAACCAGTACTACGGCAGCTTCCTGCCCGAGATCCGCACGCTGATCGATGCCGGTGCCGCGACCTTCCCCCGCAGCACACCCTCCGGCTGCACGCCGGACTTCATGGCCTGGCTCCAGGCCACGGGAAGGCGGGATGTCATCATCGGCGGCATCTCCATCGACAACTGCACCCTGCACACGGCGCTGGACCTGCTCCGCGCCGGCTACAACGTGCAGGTCGTGGTCGATGTCTCGGGCAGCAACAGCAGGCTCGCGGAGGATGCGGCCCTCGCGCGGCTCCAGGCCGCGGGCGCGGTGAATGCCGGCTGGCTGAACACGTTGACGGAACTCGGCGCGGATTTCGCGGGGCCGTTCGGGGCTGGGATGATGCAGGTCATCCAGGGCCATTGGCCCGCTTCCACCACGGGGCAGGTGCAGGACACCACGCCGGATGGACATGGCATGCAGTTGCCGAAGACCTGACGCGTCCGAAGCGCTCAGGCCTCGATCGATGTGAGCGCGGGCGCCTCGATGGCGGCCGCGCCATGGTCCGGCAGCACGCGCCAGACGCCGCCGGCCAGCGTCTCGCTCGGGCGGAAGCGGGATTTGTAGGCCATCTTGGCGCTCTCCGGCACCCAGTAGCCGAGGTAGACATAGGGCAGGCCCAGCGCCCGGGCGCGCGCCACCAGCCACAGGATCGCGTAGGTGCCCAGGCTGCGGCGGTTCGCCCCGGGGTCGAAGAAGGAATAGACCGCGGACAGGCCGTCGGAGAGCCAATCCGTCAGGCAGGCGCCGACCAGTCGGCCGGTGGCGTCGCGGAACTCCACCACCCCGGTGGTGATCGGCGTGTCCTCGACCATGGCGCGGTAGTCGTAGAAGCCCATCGCCGCCATGTCGCCATCGCCGTGCCGGGCGCCCTGGTAGCGCTGGAACAGGCTGAACTGCTCCGCACTCGCGCGCGCCGGAAGCTCGGCGGTGGTCAGGTCCTCGTTGGCACGGATGATCTTGCGCTGCGTCCGGTCGGGCAGGAACTGGCCGGCGACGATGCGGATCGGGATGCAGGCGCGGCAGCCCGGGCAGACCGGGGAATAGGCGATGTTGTGGCTGCGGCGGAAGCCGGCGCGGGACAGCCGGTCATGCAGCGTCTCCGCCTCCGCGCCCGACAGCTCGGTCACGATCTTCCGTTCCGTCCGCCCTGCCAGGTAGGGGCATGGCAGGGGCGCGGTGGTGTAGAAGAACTGCGGGCGTCTGGTGGGTCTGTGCAACATCTGCTTGGACTGAGTGTCGGCGCTGGGCGGCCGCAAATCAACCGTCCTCCGCGGCCAACCCCTGGTTTTGAAGCTGGTCGGACCGGGCGGGATTGCAAGCCTGCTGCACGGCGCGGCAACGGCGCGCCACCAGCGTGCCGGAGAACAGGTCGTGCAGCGTGCGGCTGCGGGCGGAGAACAGCGGCGCCAGAAGTGCTACGCCCCCCATGGCCCAGGACAGCGCGTAGAGCGTGGTCGAGGTGAAGGCCTGCCCGAAGCTCGGCGCCCTGCCATCCACCTCGGACCGCACGACGAGCCCCATCGCCGCCTGACCCGGCGTCGCCGAGAGCGGCGAGCCGATCGCCAGCGTGCCGTACAGGATCGGCAGGATCAGCGCCCAGGGCAGCAACATCAGCCCGCCGGCCAGCCCGATGGTCAGCACCGTCAGCAGCGCCGAACCGCCCCAGGCGAGCCAGGACAGCATCAGCAGCAGCGCCGCGTCGATCGCCCAGGCGGCGATCCGGCGGCCGATCACGCCTTCGAAGGGGTCGCCGGTCCGGGCCGCCACGTGGCTCTCCTCAGCGGGTCAGGTCAATGGCGCCGGTCTCGCTGTCCAGTTGCCGCGCCAGCCGAAGAACGCTGCCGGACAGCCAACGTTCCAGCAGGCTCTCGAAATTGTCGGACAGCGGGTGGCCGGATTGGCCGGTGGCGATGATGGCGCGCGTGCCATCGGCATCCGCCATGTCGGCGACCAGCCGCAGCCCGGCACCGTGCAGATGCGCGAAGGGGTCGGGCCCGGTGCCGCGCATGCCGCCGCGCGACAGAGTCTCGTTGTCGCCACCGGTGGCGGCCTTCAGCCGGGTCATGCGGCCGAGCACCGGGACGAAGCGCAGCAGCGGGTGCTCGAAATGCGCCACATGCGCGGCCCCCCAGCGCCAGGCCACGGGGTCGGCGCCATGCACCGGCTCCAGCTCGGCGACCGCCTCCGCCAGGGCGCGGGCGAGCAGCGGGTTGCAGCCTTCGGGGCCACACCAGGCGGCGCCACGGGCCGGATCCAGCAGGATGCGGGCGACGAATTCCGGGCCCGCATCGCTGCCCGCCGGCGCGCCGCCGGCCTCCAGCGCCAGGCGCTTGAACTGGCGCAGCCAGGCGTGGTGGACCAGTGGCTGGGCGAGGTCGGCGCGCATCTCGCCGTTCCAGTCGCGCAGCAGGGCCTGGGCGGTGGCAGCCGGGCCGGACGGCAGCGGCACCGCCCGCAGCACCGGCAGGAGGTCCTGCGCGAGCAGCGAGACCACGTCGTTCTGCATCGCCACGAAGCTGGCGGCGTCGTGCTGCGGCCGCGCCGCCAGCAATTCGCGGATCCGGCGCAGGCGCCAGTCGCCGAACCAGTCCCGGCCGAGGAACACCGGGTGGTCAGGCGGCGCCGGGCGGCTGTTGGCGGCGGCGAGCTGGCCCGATTCGGGGTCCTCGACATGCGGCATGGCGTCGAACGGCACGAAGCCGGTCCAATCCATGCTGCCATCCCAGCCGCGGGCGGGCGTGGTGCCGTCGCCGCCGGCCCGGATCGGGGTGCGGCCGACCACGTACTGCGCGATGCGGCCATCGGTGCCCGCCACGATCAGGGTCTGCGGCGGGCTGGTGAACAGGGCGCCGGCGGCACGCACATCGGCGACGGACGTCGCGCGGTTCAGCGCCAGCAGCGCGGCGGCGGTGGTGTCCTGCGGCGCCAGGTTGGCCATGGACACCGCCAGCACGAAGCCGTCCTGCGTCGGCAGGGACGGGTCGAGGCCGGAGATCACCGGGCCATGCCGGGTCTCCCGCACCCGCAGCACCTCCGGCTCCTCCTGCCCGCGCACGGCAATGCGCTCCTCCCGCACCGTGAAGGGGCGGGGGCCTTCGGGGGTGTCGTAGGAATCCGCGCCGGACAGGCGCTCGACGAACACGTCCTGGGTGTCGGAATGCGTGGTGGTGAAGCCCCAGGCGACGGCCTGGTTGCGGCCGATGACGATGCCGGGCACGCCGGGGGCGGTGGCGCCGACACGGAACTGGCCGTCCGGCAGCTCGATCCGCGCCAGGTACCACAGCACCGGCGCGTTGAAGCCGAGATGCGGGTCGTTCGCCAGCAGCGGCGCGCCGGTTGAGCTGCGGGCGGCGGTGACGGCCCAGGCGTTGGAGGCGGAGGCGGGCAGCGGCGCGTCCTCGCCGAACACCGGGATCGCGCCCAGCAGCCTGGCGAGGTGCGTGGCGGGGGGCAGCGCGGCCTGGTCGGCGCGGCCGGCGCTGCCGTCGCGGGGCCAAAGGTCCTCCACCTTCTCCGGTGGCAGCGCGGCATCCAGCGCCGCCCGCTCCAGCTCCCGTCGCCAGTTGCCGGACAGCCAGAGGCCCATGACCTTGCCCCACAGCAGGGAATGCTCCGGCCGCCAGGGCTCCGGCTCGCCCAGCACCAGGAACTCCGGCGCCGCGAGGCGGCCGCGGACCGCGATCAGCGCGTTCACACCCTCGGCATAGGCCTCCAGCATGTCGCGGGAGCCCGGGTCGAGCGCGGCGAGATCGGCCTCCGCGCTGCGCAGCAGGCCGAGCGTGCGGGTGAAGCGGTCCAGGCGCAGCGCGGCGGGGCCGCCGAGCTCAGCCAGCCGCCCGGCGGCCCCGCGACGCATCGATTCCATCTGGAACATGCGGTCCCGCGCATGCAGGTAGCCCAGCGCGACGGCGGCATCGCGTTCCGTCGCCGCCCGGATGCGGGGGATGCCCAGCGAATCCAGCCGGATCGCGACCGGCGCCGAGAGGCTCGGGATCGCCAGCTCCTCCCGCGCATCGGGCAGCGAGGTGAAGACCAGGGCGAGCGCGAAGGCCACGCCGAGGCCCGCGACGAACAGGCCGAGCAGGACCAGGCGGCCCGAAAGCCGAAGCAGGAAGCGCATCAGGGCCAGCGCCCCCCTTCAAGCGGTGCCGTCATGCGGCGGCTCTACCATCGGTGGAAGCGCGGAGCGAGGCGGGGAATGGGCGGCGGTACCTGGGCATCCATTGCCAAACCACACCGGTTACTTAATCTCCCCGACAACAAATTATCTTTTCGTCAGGGAGGCGGGGTTGAGCGGATTCGGCATCGGCATCCAGACGTGGTTCGGCAGCAATGACGCGGACTCCTTCTCGCCAGGGATCCAATCCCCGGGCTTCTCCTTTGGCGGGCTGATCCCCGGCCTCGATACACAATTCCGGGTGTCCGGCCTGGATGGCGATGACCTCATCTTCGGTGGCGGCGCGATAGATGGGGATTCGCTCGATGGCGGGGAGGGCGCGGACACGCTGGCCGGGGGGGCCGGGCGCGACACGCTGCAGGGCGGCGGCGGCCTCGACCGGCTGGAGGGCAATGGCGACCCCGACCTGCTGATCGAGACCGGCACCAGCTCCCTGGTCGAGGCCGCCGCGCTGCTGGATGGCGGGGAGGGTTTCGACACGCTGCTGCTGAGCGGCAACGTCCGCCTGGTCTCCGCCATCGTCACCAGCCTGGAGCGGCTGGCGACTCCGGCCGCGGTAACCGTCAACCTGACCTTCAGCGCCGACAACTTCGCCACCTTCCAGGTCCTGGAACTGGGCACCGGCACGACCTTTCTCGGCGTCGGCGGCACCTACGACTTCGGGGCCAAGGAATACGACGCGATCGATTCGGTGATCTACACCGTGCGCTTCCTCGGCGGTGCCGGCGACGAGGACGTGATCGGCACCGAACGCGGCGACTCGATCGTGGGCGGCGGCGGCGCCAACACGATCCGGGGCGGCGAGGGGGATGATACCCTTTCGGGCTCCGGCACCATCCAGGGCGGCGAGGATCACGACCTGCTGTCCGACAGCCAGCAGAGTCTGTCGGATGACCGGCTGGACGGCGGCGACGGCAACGACACCATCACCACCTTCCACGGCGCGGACGCCCTGAGGGGTGGCGACGGCGACGACAGCCTGTCCGCCGGCGGCGGCGGCAGCCTGCTGGACGGCGGCGAGGGCAACGACACCCTCAGCGCCTCACTGGCTGCCAACGACACGCTGCGCGGTGGCGAGGGCGATGACCTGCTGCGCGACGTCGGGACGCTCGGCGTCGGGACGGTGCTGGATGGCGGCGCCGGCAACGACACGCTGGAGGCGGATGGCGCGACGCTGCTCGGCGCCAGCATCACGGGAATCGAGACGCTTCGGCTCGGCGGCACCCTCGGCATTGGGGCGGCGGAGCTGGCGGCCTTCCAGGCGCTGGCGTTCGGCGAGGGCGGCGGCCGGCCAGTGATCAACCTGCTGACCGATGGCGTCTATGATTTCGGTGCGCTGGCGCAGGTCGACGGCTTCGGCCAGGCCACGCTGCGTGGCCTGACACTGGTCGGCCAGGTATTCGCGGCGGACCGCGCGATCGGCGGTGAGGGCGATGACAGCCTGCGGGGTCTCGGCGGCGGCGACACGCTGGTGGGCGGCGGCGGGGCCGATACCCTGCGCGGCGATGACGGCGATGACCTGCTGCGTGGCGGTGCGGGTGTGGATGTGGCGGCGTTCGCCGGCGTGCGGGCGAACTACGTGGTCGCGGCGCTGGGCGGCGACGCCTTCACCGTGACCAGCCTGCTGGAGGGAACCGACACGGTGGAGGGCATCGAATCGCTGCACTTCTCGGATACCGTCGTGACGCTGGAATTCGCGCCACCGCTGGCGGCAACACACGGCGCGGACAGCCTGGTTGGTGGCTCCGGGGCGGAGAAGGTCCTGGGCCTTGGGGGCGACGACACATTGTCCGGCGGCGGCGGGGCCGACACGCTGTTCGGCGGTGGGGGGCACGACCTGCTGGATGGCGGCGATGGCCGCGACCTGCTCAACGGGGGCGCGGGCGCCGATACGCTGGCCGGCGGCGCGGAGGACGACCGGCTGTTCGGCATGGCGGGCGACGATGTGGCGGAAGGCGGGGACGGGCGCGACACGCTGTATGGTGGCGACGGCCGGGACACGCTGCTGGGGCAGGACGGCGCCGACCGCTTGCTGGGTGGCGAGGATGCCGACCTGCTGGACGGTGGCGCCGACGCCGATGTGCTGCGCGGCGGCGCCGCGGCGGATACCCTGCTGGGCGGGTCAGGCGACGACGTGCTGCGCGGCGAGGCGGGCGATGACCTGCTGGCCGGAGGCCTCGGCCGCGACCGGCTGTTCGGTGGCACAGGCGCCGACGCCTTCCTGCTGGCCGCCCCCGGCGAGGGCAGCGACCGCATCTTCGACTTCGACGCCGCCGAGGACCGCCTTCTGCTGTCGGCCGGTGGATTTGGCCTGGCCGCAGGTGCCCTGGCATTTGACCGCTTCGAAGCGAATGCCAGCGGCCAGGCGACCACCCCGGGCGAAGGCGTGCTGCTCTACGCCACGACATCCGGGCGGCTGTATTGGGATGCCGATGGCGCCGGTGGCGCGGCGCGCGTGGAACTGGCCGTGATCGTCGGCGCGCCCACGATCACGGCCACGGATATCTGGGTGGTGGCCTAGGCTTGCGTCCCGCGCCTCAGGGCGGTGCGGGAAGGAAAAGTGGCGAATGGGGGCGGAACGCCTCCGGCCGCGGCGTGGACTCCGGCGCGCCGGCCACGAAGCGGTACAGGTCCGGGTGACGATCACGCCCATCGGCGAGGGCATGGCCGATCGTGGCGGCCGAGGGCTGCCGCAGGCCAAAGGCCTCGACCAGTGGTCCGAGCGGGCTGAAGCGGATGCCGCTGCTGCGCATCAGGCGCAGCAGGGTCGGCTCCATCAGGGCGCACCAATGGGTCAGCCCAAGTTCGAGGCTGGCCCGCAGGATGCCCCGCATCAGCGCAAGGCGGAGCAACCGGTCCGGCGGCGTGCCGATGGGGCGGCGCCGCTTTGACAGCGCGAAGCGTGAAATCTCCCCGGTGGTCCGCAGAGGCAGGTGGCGCAGCAGGTCTGGGCTGCAGTAGCGCAGCATCGGCAGGTCGGGACGTGCCGCGCCGCCCGCATTGGCCACGAGGCGCGCCGTGCCGACGACCTGGCCGTCCAGGCGGTCGCGCAGCACGACATGGCGGGACTCTGCGTCATACTCATCAGCCTCGATCGCGCTGCCGGGACGCGCGGGCAGGATGCCGCGCTCCGTGCGAAAGACCTGATGCCGAAGATGCTGGACTTCCCGAACCGTGTCGGGAGTCTGGGCAAATTCGACAAAAAAGTGGCGATCGATTGTCGAAAATGCGTCGATCCGTTGGTGTTCCATAGAAGCTTTTGCCCCCCGTTGCTTGAGTACGCTGCGGGTTAACGGAGGTGGTTCCCTACGAAAAGAAAGAATCGTTCAGCAGGGACTTGGTCGCAGTGGAAAAACCAGCATGGTTACTATGAAGATTCTGGATTCCTTCGATAAATTTACTAAGATGTCATCCCACACAACAACCCAGAGGTGAAATACAGTATGTCGACCTCCAATAAAGCGGATGATTGGTCGATACCTCCAGACGCAATGAAACGCCGCCGCGCCGAAAGGGGGAAATCATAAAATTTGCTCATGTTTATAATAATAGAAGAGTCCAGGAAACGCCTGAAGGCAGATATCTTATTGCATACCATTCATTCGATAATCATTGGCTGTTAGTTGGTGTATTGCAATTGATTCGAAGGCAGCATTGCAACCATGCCGGAAGATACGGCGCGCCAAACTTCAATCAAAAGATTTAGCGGAATTCGTCGAACAATATGACAGGGGCTAGATAGATTACATCTTCATCATCAAATACTTCTGCAGAATCAAGGCAAAATTCATATGGCATGGAAAATGCTCACCTGTGACTGCTCTCCGATCACGGGGAGTCGAGCGAGGGGACGAGACCATGCAAGACACGACCCGCAAATACTTCCGGACGATGCTGCTGGCAGGCGCGGCAACAGCCATGGTGGCA